>JBPOIX010000251.1:0-1546 GCA_052034175.1 Actinomycetota bacterium | reverse complement strand
CTCGAGGATTGGATGGCGAAGCCCGAGATCGCGGCGCTGCTCGCCAAGGATTTCGTCGACGTCAAGATCGACAACGACCGCATGACCGGCGCCCAGGCGGTCTACGCGGCGCAGCTCGCGGCGGCCGGGCAGCAGGCCCTTGGCATCCCGTGGTTCGTCTTCCCCGACCAGGACGAGAAGCCGCTCGCGCACAGCACCGGACCGGAGGGCAACACGGGCTTCCCGTACCAGCCCGAGGAGGTGCAGCACTTCGTCACCATGCTGCGGGCGGCGAAGGTGAACCTCAGCGACGCCGACATCCAGACGTTGGCCAAGAGCCTCGACGACAACCGCGAGCGTGAGCAGGCCGAGGCCGCCCGCAAGAAGGCCGCGCGCGAGGCGGCGAAGGGCGGCGACACGCAGCGCTGAGGCCGTGCGCGGTCAGTGGTGGTCGAGGTGGATCGGCCGGTAGCCGCCGCGGGCGCGGAACCACAAGGCGATGGCGCCGAACACGACCACCAGCATCGCCGGGAAGCGCACCGCGTAGGCGAGCACGTCGCGTCCGGCCTGCACCTGGGCCCTGCCCTTCGGGCTGTCCTCGTGATAGACGGCCACCACCGCCGCGCGTTCGTCGGCGGGCAGGCCGGCCACGAACTGCCTCGCCCGCTGCGGCTCGATCAGCGTGTGCCGCATCCACATGAAGCGGCCTTCGCCGTGGGCGGCCTGGGCCAGCGCCGGCGCCTCCGCCTGCACCGTGTGGTGGATCGAACGGTCGAAGGCGGCGCCGAGGATCGGCGTGCCGACGATGCCGGCCGACAACAGCCCGATCGCCGACACGGTGTTGAGCGTCAGCGCGCCACCCTGTGGATAACGTTCGGAGGTGAAGCCGAGTACGCACGGCCAGTAGTAGGTCTGGCCGAGTGCATAGAGCACGAAGGCGACGAAGATGGCGACGCCGGCGGCGCTCGACAACCACCACAAGCCGGCCGCGGACAGGATGCCGCTCAGCGCCAGCACGGTCGGCGGGCTGGCGTGGCGCAGGATGCTGCCGGCGAACACGCGCAGCACGAGCATGATGCTCGCCGAGAACACCAGCGCCATCGCCGGGTTGATGGCGTGGTGTTCGAGCACCGGCGTCATCAGGCCCTTGATCCAACCGTCGGTGCCGAGTTCGGCCGTCGCGACCGGGATCATCAACAGGCACATCACGAAGAACAGCGGCCGGCCGACGCTGCGGACCACGAGGCCGAAACCGAGGCCGATGACGGCACCGATGCCGAGGCTGATCTCGAACCACGACTCGGGCCGGCTCCAGCCGGTCAGGTTGAAGAGCTGGTTGCCGATCTCGTAGCTCATCAGGCCACAGGTCAGGAACGCGGTCAGGAAGCCGACCTGCTGCAGCAACTCGCGGAACTACACGCCGGCGAGCACACGTTCGTCGGTGGGGAAGCGGCACGGCAGGAACATCAGCACGTACGGCACCGCCGGCACCAGGATCCACACCGCGGGCGCACGCCACGACAAGGCCCCGAGCAGCGCGTCGCCGCCGAGCACGAGCAGAGTGCCG
>JBPOIX010000223.1:0-9958 GCA_052034175.1 Actinomycetota bacterium | reverse complement strand
GATGGCGATGACCAAGCCGTAGCGGAGACCGTTGAAGAGGAACTTCGGCAGCTGGCTGAGCTTGCTGTCCGCTGCGGGAGGGGCAGCTCCGATGTTGAAGTTGGCGTTGCCACCAAGGCCGGCAGTGACGTTCACCTCACGGCTGGCCTCCGATTCCGGAATGGCGAGGCCCTCGGGCAAGGTGGCGACATCGATGGACACGATCCAGGTGCCGTCGCCCGGCACGGTGAGATCCACGACGCCCTTCTCGTTCGTGACCCCCTGGGCCACCACGGTGCCGTCCGGGCCGGTGACGGTGACCGCCACCCCTTCAACCGGTTGCTTCTTTGTCTCCCTCGTGTCCTGCACACGGACCTTGAGGGTCTCGTCCGCCGCATGGGCCGTGCCGTCCCACAGTGACAGCGCGGCGAGCAGCAGGAGCAGAAGGCTCAGCCCCCTTCGGAATGTCGATCGTGCCAAGTTGCCACCTAGGTCGTGGGAAAGTCGGGCGGTATTCAAGCGCGTCGCCAGACGCTGGTCAACCACTGGCTAGCCCACATTCGCCCGGACGACATGCTCAGCAGTCTGGCACACCGCTCAGCACCCGATCTCCCCCGCCGCCTCAAGTAGGTTGCGACGCCGTGAACACCTCGCCCGTCGTGGCCAACAGCACCGAAGCCGTTCCTCAACCGACGCTGCGCGGCGAGCCACATCCGGAGGAGTGCGAGGTGCTCCTCATCCGCCACGGCCGGTCCGCGGATGTGGTGCCTGGTAGCCCCGAGGCGACGGACCCGCCGCTGCACGTGCTCGGCGTCGAGCAGGCCGCCCGGCTGGCAGCGCGCCTCGCGACGAAGCGCATCGACGCCGTCTACTCGTCGCACCTGGCACGGGCGTACCAGACGGCGCTGCCACTGGCACAGCAGCGAGAACTCGACGTCGGCGTGTTCGAAGACCTGGAGGAGATCCGCCTCGGCGACTGGAGCAACGGGGAGTTCCGCCGCCGTGCCGCAGCGCGGGACCCGGAGTGGGTGGCATGGAGCCTCACCGGCCGCTGGGACGGCATTCCGGGGGGCGAGGGCGACGACCTCTTCCGCGCCCGCCTCGCAGCGGTGGTGGAAGCACTCGCCGCGCGCCATGGTGGGCAGACCATCGCCGTGGTGTGCCACGGAGGAGTGATCGGCGCCTACCTCGCACACGTCTTCGGCATCCACCGCAGCAACTGGATGACCGTGGAGAACACCAGCATCTCCACCCTGCGCCTCGGCCCCGGCGGGCCGGTGGTGGTCACCGCCAACGACTGTCACCATCTTTACGACCCTGTAATCGGGCCCGCCTGACGGAGTGCCGGCCGGTTACGGTCGCGTCATGACCGACACCACCACCCCTCCCCTGCCGCGTCGCACACGCGGCAGCGAGTTGCTCGGTGGCGACTACCCCGTGGTGCAGGCGCCGATGGGATGGATTGCCCGCAGCCCGCTGGCCTCGGCCGTCAGCAACGCCGGCGCGTTGGGCATCATCGAGACGTCCAGCGGCGAGCTCGACGCGGTGCGCGAGGAGATTCGCCGGATGCGCGATCTCACCGACAAGCCGTTCGGTGTGAACATCGCCCAGGCGTTCGTCCGCGACCCATCGATCGCCCAGTTCGTGATCGACCAAGGTGTCCGGTTCGTCACCACGTCCGCCGGCGACCCGACGAAGTACACCGCCACCCTGAAGGACGCCGGCCTGACCGTGTTCCACGTGGTCCCGACGCTGGCCGCGGCGCTGAAGGCAGTAGACGCCGGGGTCGACGGCCTCGTGGTGGAGGGCGGCGAAGGCGGCGGATTCAAGAACCCTCGGGACGTGAGCACGATGGTGCTGCTCCCGCTGGTAGCCAGCAAGGTCAGTGTGCCGATCATCGCCGCCGGCGGCATCACCGACGGCCGCAGCATGGCGGCTGCCTTCGCCCTCGGCGCTGAGGGCGTGCAGATGGGTACGCGAATGGTGAGTGCGGCGGAGTCCCCCGTGCACGCCAACTGGAAGCAAGCCATCGTCGACGCCGCGGAGACGGACACCGTGTTCCTCAACCGCTTCAGCCGCCCGGCGCTGCGGGCGCTGCGCACTGAGCTGACCACCCGGTTGGAGCACGACGACCAAGTCGACCTGTCCGTCTTCGGCCGGGCGCTGGAGCTCTACTTCGGCGGCGACATGGAGGCCGCGATCGCCCTCACCGGCCAGGTCGCGGGGCGCATCGAGTCGGTCGAGCCCGTACTGGACATCATCCACTCCACGGTGCGCGCCTTTCGGGAATGCCTCGCCGGGCTAGGGGCGCACGTGTAGCCTTACCGCAGCGGGTGGAGACCTGGGTGTGTTTGGCGTACACGGAGGTCCCCCGCCATGGCAGCATTGCTCGCACAATTCAAGGCCGCAAGCCGCATCGCGTTGTATCTCTTCGTGGCGTTCCTGGCCATCAATCTGTGGCAGGACCCCTCGGGATCGGCGCAGGCGACGGTCGACTTCATCAAGGGTGTCGGCAACTTCTTTGCCGCCCTGTTCGACAAGGTCGGCGAGTTCGTCAAGGGGCTGACGGAGTAGCGGGCCGGGTTCTCCGCTGGCGCGTCACCCGTTCCACCATGTCGCCGGCGGTCTCGGTAATGCGCGAGGTCACCGCCCACATCCAGGTGGTGATGCCCACCAGCGCGGTGGCGCCGGCAAGGTGCACCGCCACCAGCCCGACCGGCAGGCCGGCGGCGTACTGGGTGTAGCCGACGGCGCCCTGGGCGACGGCGATGACGATCCAGGCCGTCAGCGGCGCATCGAGGACGCGGCGATCGTTGCGCAGCCGGCGCAACGTCCAGAGCAGTGAGAACGCGATGGCGACGGTGACCCACACCACCACCCCGTGAATCCGTGACACCCACTTCAGCGCATCGCCGTTCACGACGCTTCGCGGAACCACGTCTCCCTTGGGGACGGCCCAGCGCCCGAAGAAGTGCTTCGACTCCTTGTCGCCGGCGTGCGGCCCGGTGTTGGTGACCACGGTGCCGAGCACCACGGTGATCGCCGTCCAGACCACCAGCAGCCGCACACGGTTGCGGACGCGCGGCACGACGGCCGCCACTCGCCGCCCTTCATCCGGCTCCCCGGAACGGATGATGAGCATGACCGCCGACGCCACGAGCACCATCGAAAGCAGGAAGTGCCATTGCACGGCGGCCGGGTGGAGTTCCGTCCAGATCACGACGGCGCCGAGCAGCGCCTGCGCGGGCACCCCGATCACCAGAATCAAGGCGTAGCGCAGCAAGTCGCGCCGGCGCGGGCGCCGGAACCACGCGGCAACGGCCGCCAGCACCACGCCCAAGGCGACGATGAAGGTGAACAGACGGTTGATCTGCTCGATGGCGGAATGCCCGGTGGACACGTCGATGACCTTTGCACCGTTGCAGTTCGGCCAGTCCACGCAGCCGAGGCCGGAGCCGGTGAGACGCACCACGCCGCCGCTGACGACGATGACCGAGTTGAGGAGCAGCGCCGCAACGGCGATCGTGGTGAATTCGCGAGGGGTGAAACCCTCGGCCCGCACCCGCCGCACGAGCGCTTTCACACGTGACATGAGCCAAGGCTACGGCGCAGCCGGGTAACAGAGCCAGCCGCCCGGCTGAGTACCGTTCCGCGCGTGCTGACTGGTTTCGACGACTACCCCATCCATCAGGCCTCTGTGCCCGTGGCGCACACTGCGACCGCCGACCTGAATCACTACGACCGCTACTTCTTCAACGGCTACACCCGGGACGGCGGCCTGTACTTCGCTGCGGCGATGGGGCTGTACCCGAACCGTCATGTGGCCGACGCCGCGTTCTGCGTGGTGAAGGACGGCCGCCAGCACACCGTGTTCCGCTCCCAGAGGGCGCCCCAGGATCGTCGCGACGCCACCACGCTGGGGCCGATCGTGGTCGAGGTGGTCGAGCCGCTGCACATCCTGCGCCTCCTGGTGGACGCCCCCGATCAGGGAATCCGTGCCGAGCTCACCTTCACGTCCCGCTCGCCCGCAATCGAGGAGCCGCACTTCTTCCAACGGGCGGGGGTGCGCCCGTTCTTCGACTACACCCGCCTCACCCAGTTCGGTCGCTGGTCCGGCTGGGTCGAAGTGGACGGCGATCGCCTGACGATCGAGCCGGACGACGTGTGGGGCTCACGCGACCGGTCGTGGGGCATCCGCCCGGTCGGCGAGACAGCACCATCCGGAGCGCCCGTGGCGCTCCCCCAGTTCTTCTGGCTGTGGGCACCGGTGAACTTCCCGTCGCTCAGCACCCACTTCGACGTCAACGACTACGGCGACGGCCGGCGCTGGCACGAGACCGGCACGATCGCGCCCGAGGGCGCGGAGCCGCAGATGATGCGCACCGTGGACTGGCGCATCGAGTGGCGGCCCGGGACCCGTTGGGCCGAGCACTTCGAGTACGACCTCGTCGGCTGGGACGACCAGGTGTCCACCGTCCGGCTGACGCCGAAGTACGAGTTCCACATGCGCGGCATCGGCTACGGCCATCCCTCGTTCACCCACGGCGCCTGGCAAGGCGAAGCGGTCACCAGCGGCGAACGGCTGGACGTGGCTGGCCTCGACCCGTTGACGCGGGAGAACATCCATGTGCAGGCCCTCTGCGACGCGACGATCACCCTGCCCGACGGCCGTGTCGAGCACGGGCTCGGGATCCTCGAGCAGTTGGCGCTCGGGCCGCACCCAACGGGCCTCACCGGCATCCTCGACGGCTACCGTCCCGAGTAGCCTCCACCGATGCGCCCCCGTCGAGTGCTTGCGGCACTTCTCCTCATGGCCGCGGTCGGCGCCGCGTGCAGCGACGGCGCCACCTCCGAATCCAGCGACACCATCGGCGGCAGCAGTGCCAGCACCGCTCCCGAACCGACGGCGTCGCTCGTGCCCCAGACGACGGTGTCGTTGTCGACCACGACCACCCTCGCCGACCTGCCGACACGGCCGGGCGTGGAGACCTTGTCCTTGAAGGCAGGGCCGTTCCACATCGAGCCCGGCCAGAACAACATCGACAACCTGTTCGGCATCCCCCAACCGGAGGTGGACGGCTTCATCGTCGGCTTCCGACCTGATCTCACCTACCTCGACGGCACCGTGCCGCGGGTGGACGTCGTGCATCTGCATCACGGGGTGTGGCTCAACGGCAGTGCCGCGGATGCCACGGCCGCTTTGCCCGAACGGTTCTTCGCAGCCGGGGAGGAGAAGACGATCCTCTCCCTGCCCGAGCCCTACGGGTACCGCTACCGGGCGACCGACCGCTGGTTCCTCAACTACATGCTGCACAACCTCACCCCGGATGCCACCGACGTGTGGGTCACCTACGACATTGACTTCATCCCTGCCGACAGCCCGCAGTCCGCGGGGATCATCGACGCTCGGCCCGTGTGGATGGACGTGCAGAACGGCAGCGGCTACCCGGTGTTCGACGTGTTGCGCGGTGATGGCGACGGTGTCACCTCCACCTATCCCGACGACGCCGCCCCATATGGCACCGGCCCTGCGCTCAACGAATGGACGGTCGACCGGGACAGCGTGCTCGTCGCCACGGCCGCCCACCTCCACCCAGGAGGGCTGCACGGCGACCTGCGCGTGCGGCGCGGCACAGAGGTGGCACCGCTCTTCCGGTCGGAGGCTCGGTATTACGAGCCCGCCGGCGCAGTGTCATGGGACGTTTCCATGACTGCCACCACACCCGACTGGCGGGTGGCGGTGAAGCAGGGGGACGTGCTGAGCGTCCACGCCACCTACGACTCTGCGCAGGCCAGCTGGTACGAGTCCATGGGCATCATGATCGTCTGGATGAGCGATGGCACCCAGGCCGCTCCCGATCCGTTCGCGACTGCCGTGAACACGCCGGGGATGCTCACCCATGGGCATCTGGCAGAGAACGACAACCATGGCGGCGAGCCAGACCCCGAGTACCTCGACCTCACGGCGCTCCCCTCCGAGCCCGCCGACGCCGTAGTCGACATCGAGGATTGGGTCTACCTCCAAGGCGACATGAACCTCGCCGCAGCGGTGCCGACCGTGAGGCCGGGCGACACGTTCACCTATCGCAATCTCGACGCCGACCTGGGCAACGGGCAGTGGCACACCATCACCAGCTGCAAGGCGCCGTGCAACCAGAGCACGGGAATCGCCTACCCGTTGGCGGACGGGCCAGTCATCTTCGATTCCGGCGAGCTCGGAACCGGTGGGCCACCGACGGCGGACCGACTGACGTGGGAGATCCCGGCCGACCTGCCGGAGGGCACGTACACGTTCTTCTGCCGTATCCACCCGATCATGCGCGGCGCATTCCGGGTCGAGGACAGCCCCGGGGGCTGACAACCGTCAGGTGTGGCGGATGCTCATCCCACCGTCCACCGGCACGATGGCGCCGTTGACGAAGCTGCTCGCCGGAAGGCAGAGGTTGAGCGTCATCTGCGCCACCTCTTCCGGGTCGCCGTAGCGCCGCAGCGGCACCCGCCGCTTCGCGTAGACCTGCTTGGCGTCGTCCGGGATCGGCGCCGTCATGCCGGTGTTGATCGGGCCGGGGCAGATGCAGTTGACCGTGATGCCGAGCCGGCCGAGTTCCACGGCGAAGCTCTTGGTCAGGCCCACCACGCCAGCCTTCGTCGCTGCGTAGGCGGCAAGCCCAGCCGTGGTGACGATGGCCTCGGTGGAGGCGATGTTGACGATGCGGCCGCCACCCTCGGCTGCGCGCAGGAACGGCAGGCACAGGCGGATCAAGCGGGAGTGCGCGGTGAGGTTGACGTCGAGGGTGCGCGCCCAATTGGCCTCGTACTCGGCCTCCTCCTGGAACGCCGAGTTGACCAGCGAGATACCGGCGTTGTTGACCACGATGTCGACTCCACCGACGCTGTCCACCACCTCGGCCACCAGTTCCTTCAGCTGGTCGTGGCTGCCGACATCGATCACGAAGCCACGGGCACGCTCGGGGCCGTGCACGGCATGGATCTCGCGCACCACATCGTCGACTCGCTCCTTCGTGATGTCCACCGCGGCAACCCACGCGCCCTCGTCGGCGAACAGATGGGCCGTCGCCCGGCCCATTCCGGACGCGGCACCGGTGACGATGACCCGCTTGCCCGCCACCGAGCGGCTGAGCGCCGTGAGACGGCTCACGGGGCCGACCAGCGGAACGTGCCGGCCATGCCATACGCGGCCAGGTACACGGCACGCTGCGGTTGGACGGCGACGAAACCCACCTGCGGTGACGACGGCCCGTCGGGCGCGAAGAGGTTGAGGTCGTAATCGAAGACCCCGTTCCACAGCCGTTCCTTGGTGGCGAGATCGGTGTGCACGGTGGCCGTGCCCCACAGCTCCAACCCGTCGCCCTTCTCCGTCACCTGCCAGTGCAGCGCCACGTTCGGGTTGCCCGTGATGTTCTTGACCTTCACCGCGCCGGTGAAGACCATGATCCACAAGGTGTCGCCCTCCCAGCACGGGTGCACCGGCGTCACATCAGGCGAGCCGTCGGCGCGCACGGTGGCGATGTGGGCCCACGGGCTGAGCCCGGCGGCCTTCTGCTTGATCTCGTCGAGGTTCATGGGACGATCTTCGCGTCCGTGGAGCGGTCGTGCCGGTATCGTGCGCGCCAGTGAAGAAGCCCACGGTCGAAGAGCGGCGCAACGAGATCCTCGAAGTCACGTGCGAGGTGGTGATCGAGCGCGGCTTCGCAGCCACACGCATCGCCGACGTGGCGAAGCGGCTGGGGGTGTCGAGCAGCCTCATCCACTACCACTTCGACTCCAAGGAGCAGTTGCTGGCCGAGGCGTTCGCCCACTACGCCCGCAAGGACCTGGCGGAGATGGTCGGCGAGATCGACGCCGCACCAACCTCGGTCGCCCAGCTCGACCGGGCCATTCAGAACTATGTGCCCGAAGGCAGCGGCGACGTCGAGTGGATGCTGTGGATCGACGGGTGGGGCGAGGCGCTGCGGAACCCGATGATGCGCAAGATCAGCCAGGAGCTGGACGTGCAGTCCGCCGAGTTGCTGGCACGAGTGATCGAGCGAGGTGTGGAGCGCGGCGAGTTCGCGTGCGACGATCCGATGGCCGCGGCGACGCGCCTGACTGCGGTGGTGGACGGCCTTGCCGTCCAGTTCGCCGCCCACGACGGGATGATGACCCGCGACCAGTTGATCGATCATGTGCGCACGCTTGCGGCCTGGGAGGTCGGCCTGGAGCCCGACGCCCTGCGGGACACCGAGGTGCCCCAGCGACCGGGCCCGAACAACCCGTCGCCGATCACCGAGACTGCGCTGCGTCAGCTGATTTCGCGCTACTCGGACTCCGTCATCCGCCACGACATCGACGCGTGCCGCGTGCTCTGGACGAAGGACGCGTACTGGGACATGGGCGACACCGCCCAGGGCTTGGAAGCGATCATGACGCTGTGGGACAGCAAGGTCGGTTCGCTGAAGTGGGTGGTGCAGACCTGCCCAAGCGCCGTGTTCGAGGTGGACGAGAAGGCCGGCACCGCCATCGGCCGGGTCACCGTGTACGAGCAGTACCAGCGCAAGAAGGGTGGCGAGGCCGGCAGCTTCGTCGGCGTGTACCACGACAAGTACGTCCGCCACGACGGCACCTGGCTGTTTGCCGAGCGGATCATGGAGCGCATCCACAAGTTCGTCTGACGGGGCGCGCCTAGGGTGTCCGCCATGCAGTTCGCCGTGTGGCCCGGGTACGACCGTTCGTGGGATGAAGCGCTGTCGTTGGCGCAGTGGGCCGAGGCCCATGGGTTCGGTGGGTTCTGGGCCGCCGACCACTTCCTCGAGTTCGGGGCGGACGACGCCCGCGGCGACGGCGACGTGATGGAGTGCTGGACGATGCTCACCGGTGTCGGCGCAGTCGTGCCACGCCTGCGCCTCGTGTCCATGGTGTCGCCGGTGTCGATTCACCACCCCGTGGTTCTGGCGAAGCGGGCGATCACCGCCGACCACGTGTCAGGCGGGCGAGCCGTGCTCGGCGTGGGCGCCGGCTGGCAGGGGAACGAACACCTGGCCTTCGGGTTCGATCTGCTGGAACCGGGGCCGCGGGTCTCGAGGTTTGGCGAGGCGCTGGAGGTGATCCATGGGTTGCTGCGGTCGGAGCGTTGCACGTTCCACGGCGAGTACTACCAGGTCGACGACGTTGCCTGCCGGCCGCGGCCAGTGGGCCCCGTGCCGATCTTGATCGGCTCGAAGATGCCACGCATGGCGCGCCTCACCGCCCGCTTCGCCGACGAGTGGAACACCTGGGGCGACCCGGCGCAGCTACGCGAGCGCACCGAGGTGATCGTGCGCGCGTGCGAGGCGGAGGGGCGCGACCCTGGGTCGTTGCGCCGCTCGGCGCAGGCGATGGTCCACCTGCTCGACGACGAGTCGCAACGCGAGCGCGTGGCGGCCAAGGCGGCACCCGGCCAGTCGTTGGTCGGCACCGCCGGCGAGTTGGTGGAGCTGCTGCAGGAGTACGTGGCGATGGGCGTGCACGAGTTCGCCGTGCCCGACTTCAACCTCGGCCGCACGCCGGAGCAGCGGCGCGAGGCGTACGAGCGCATCCACGCCGAAGTCCTGGTGCACGTCGGCTGAGGGTCGCCCGCCCGCGGTCAACGCGCGCACCGGCGAGATCGTCGAGTTCGTGGTGGAGAAGCCTGGCGCCGTTCCGGCCCCCGCCATGGGGTACTCGGTTTCGTCCAGCGACAACTGGCGTTGCCGGGGCGACAACTCGGGTTGTCGATCAGCGGAATCGAGCACTCCCGGTGTTGGCGCTCGGATCGCACGGCGATACGTTCCGCCGGACTTCCCTCGAATTGAGTGGAAGGAGTGCGCCGTGGCACAGATACGAAACGAGTTGGTCCGGCTGATCGACGAAGCGCTGGGCGACGACCCGAGGGTGGCACTCGGGGCGGTGTGGCAGTTGCAGCAGGACATGGTCTGGCTGGAGCAGCGGGCGGTGATGCACG
>JBPOIX010000337.1:0-5888 GCA_052034175.1 Actinomycetota bacterium | reverse complement strand
CCCTGCACAGCGTTGATGCCGATGCCGCCGATGCCGACCACGACCACGGTGTCGCCGGGGCGCACCTCGGCCCGCTTGGTGGCGGAACCCCAGCCGGTGGCCACGCCGCACGACACGAGGGCGACGGCGTCGAGCGGCAGATCGGGCTCCACCTTGATGACCGACGCCTCGGCCACGCACGAGTACTCGGCGAACGTGCCGAGCTTGGCCATCAGCTTCACCGGCTGATCGCCACTGACGAAGTGGCGGTGCGTGCCGTCGGTGATCATCCCGCCCGACATCGCGCCTGCGCCCGCGTCGCACAGGTTCTGGCGGCCGGTGCTGCAGTAGCGGCAGCGCCCGCACGACGGGATGAAACTGGCGGACACATGGTCGCCCACGGCCACGCTGGTGACCCCGGGGCCGACCTCGGCCACAATGCCCGCACCTTCATGCCCGCCGATGATCGGGAAGAACGGCGGCATGCCGGCGGCTTCGAGCATCTCCGCCGGCGGCACCATGTCGCCGGTGATGAAGTGCTCGTCGCTGTGGCACAGGCCGGCCACCTTCCACTGCACCAGCACCTCGCCGGCCTTGGGCGGATCGACCGTCAGCTCCTCCACCTGCCAACGCTGATCCTGCCCGTGCAACACCGCGGCACGACACTTCATGACGACCCCCTTCGTCTCGGTTGGCGCACGTTACCCCCGGTGGCACCGCCGCGGCCGAGTCGGCGACCTACAGTGGGCGTCCGTGGTGGGCTCCCGCACCTGGCCCTTCGTGGGGCGCACGGACACGGTCGACGACCTCGTCGCGCAACTGGACGCGGGGCACGACGTGTTCATCAGCGGCCCGGCCGGCCTGGGCAAGACGCGCCTCGCCGCCGAGGTGGCCACACGGTTGGCAGGGCGGGGCATCACCGTCCATCGCATGGTGGCCAGCCCGGCCACTTCACCGGTCCCGCTGGCCCCGTTCGCCGACCTCGTCGGTGGGGCTGTCGGCAGCGATGCGGTCGCCGCGGCGCGCCGGGTGCTCGGCGCCGACGGGAAGGCCGGCGCGGGCGACCCGCTGTTGGTGGTGGACGACATCCACCTGCTGGACGACGCCAGCGCGACGGTGCTCCAACAGCTGCTGGCCGGCGGCCATGTGCGCCTGCTGGCCACGATTCGCAGCACTGCCGCCGCCACGGTCGGCGTGCCTGCCGCGGTGGAGCGGTTGCGGTCCGAACACCGGGTGCGGCACATCGACCTCGCCCCCCTTCCGGATCCCGCGGTGGCGGCGATGGTGGAGGCCGCGCTCGGGGCACCGCTCGACGGCCGCTCGAAGCAGCTCCTCACCCAGACCAGCGCCGGCAACCCGCTCTACGCCCGCGAACTGGTGGAAGGCTCGTTGGCCGCGGGCGCGCTCAGCGCGCACGGCGGCGTGTACTCGTTCCAGGGCGAGATGACCGCCACCCCCCTCTTGGAGGAGGTCGTGCTGGCCCGCCTGGCGCCGCTGCGCACCGAGGAACGCACGGCGATGGAACTGCTCGCCGTCGGCGGCGCGCTTCCGTATCCGCTCGTCGTCCGGGCCGTCGGCGAAGGCGCACTGGAGCAGCTGGAACGCCTCGGGCTGATCACCGCCGACGCGTCGGTTCGCCCCGTCCGCCTCGACGTGACCCACCCTCTGTACCGCGACCTCACCCGCGCCCGGCTGGGCGCGCTGGCGCGGATGCGCATCTACCGCACCCTGCACGACGCAGACAGCGGCTCCGGCGACCTCGCCGAGCGCCCGCTGGACGAACAGCTGCGCGGCGCCGTGTGGGCGGTGCGCGGTGGCGGGGTCATCGATGATCGGTTGCTGCTGCGGATCGCGCACAACGCCTCCGCTGCCGGTGACACCCCGCTGGCCTGGGAACTGGCGGACGAGGCCTATCGAGCCGGGCAGCGGACCGACGCCGCGTTGCTGGCGTCGTGGTGCTCCAGCCAGCTCGGCCGGCACGAGGAGTCGATCCAGTTCCTGCGCAAGGTGGCCGCCGCGGAGACCGACCCCTGGGCGCGGGCCGCGATGCACCTGCGCGTCGGTGAGGAGCTGTGGTGGACCGGCCGGCTGGAGCAGGGCGCGCAGACCCTGCGCGACGGCGCCGACCCCCCGGGGCCATGGACCGTCCTCCTGGACGCCCAGGCCGGCGTGCACGAGATGTTGGCCGGGCGGCTTCCCGCAGCGCTGGCCGCATGCGACCCGCTGGTGGGCCACGAACACGTCTGGGTGCGCTTCGTCGCCACCCTCGGTTCCACACTCGGCCACATCTACGGCGGGCGCCCCGCGCTCGGCATCGAGCGAGCCCAGGCGCTGCTGGCCAGCCTGGAGGGGGCGGACACCAGCCTCCTCGGCGACGCCAACCTCCACCTGGCCACCCAACTGGTGGCCATGACCCACCTCGGCCAGCTGGACGCCGCGGTCGCCTTCGCCGAGGCCGCCTACGCGGACACCATGCGCCAACCCTCCATGCAGGCCCGGGCGTGGGCGGCCATGCTCGCCGGCCAGGCCAACGCGCTGGCCGGCAACCTGCAGCGGGCCGCCCGCACGCTGGCGGAGGCCGAACGGCTGTGGGGCGCGGTCCAGCTGTCCGGCTTCGCCGCCTGGTGCGCTGCGGGCCGGGCCCGGGCGGAAGCCGAACTCGGCGCGGTGGACGACGCCGAGGACACCCTTGCCCTAGCCCGGTCGTACGACCACTCTGGCTTCACGCTGAACTCCCACCTGCTGGACATCGCCGCAGCGTGGGTGGCCGTCGGCAAGGGCGACCGAGCGGCCGCGGCCGCGGCGCTCGGTGCCGCGCTGGAATGGACCGCGGCGCAGGAACAGTGGACGAACCACGCCGAGACCTGGCACGAGGTCGCCCGCCTCGACCTGTTGGAACTCGTGGGCGCCGACACTTCATGGCCGGAGCCGGAATCGCCCTTGGCGACCACGCGCCGGCAGTTCGTCGAGGCCCGCCGGGCCGGCGACGCAGCAGGGCTGGAGGCCGCCAGTGCGGCCTTCGAGGCTCACGGTGCCCGCCTCTACGCGGCCGAGGCCGCGGCCGCCGCGGCCGCGCTGCTGCGCCGCAGCGCCGCCAAGGAAGCCACCCGCCTGGACGGTGTGGTCGGCACGCTCGTGGCCCGCATCGGCGGCGCCAGCACACCTCTGCTGGCCGGGCGCTCGGGTTCCGGGCCGCTCTCCGCCCGCGAGCAGGAGATCGCCCGACTCGCCGCGGATGGGCGCAGCAACCGGCAGATCGCCGACCGCCTGGTGGTGTCCGAGCGCACGGTGGAGAACCACCTCTACCGCATCTTCATCAAGCTCGGGGTCAGTGGCCGGGATGCACTGGCGGGGGCGCTCGGCCCGGAATGAGTGGCGCCGCCGCGGCGAATGAGTAGCGGGCACTCACGGCCGCGTCGGCGGCCAATGGTTCACTTGCCGCATGGCTGGACTCGACGACGTGATGGCGCGCATCGCCAACGACCCCTCGTTCGCGGACGCGGTGCGGAGCGACCCGACCAACGCCCTGCGTGGGTACGGGCTCACGCCTGCCGAGATCGGCCGTCTGGAACAGGCGCTCGGCACGGCGGCCACTCCGCCGGCCCCACTGTTCGCCCGCGGCGCCGGGGCCGGCGCCGGGGCCGGGGCAGGGGCAGGGGCAGGGGCCGGGACGCTGGCGCTGGTGGCCCCCAGCCTGGCCGTGCTTGGCGGCGGGATCGGCTTCGGGCTCGGCGCGGGAGGAGCCCTCGGTGGAGGAGGTGGCGGTTCGGCGACCCTCCGGCCGGACGCCGCCCCCTTCTTCGACTGCTCCACCGACGGTGCCGCGGGCGCGGTGCTCGGCGATCTGCACCGCGGCGACACGGTATGGGTGATCGGACGGACGGGTGAGCAGTGGCTGGTGATCCGCAACCCGCAGGACCTCACGACGCCGGCCTGGATGCAGGGCGGCAACCTGGAGTACAGCGCCGACGTCAGCGGCCTGCCCACCCTGACCTGCGACCAGGCGACCGAGGAGGCCGCCACCCCGCCGGACAGCACCCTCCCTGGCGAGACCACCACGACCAGTAGCACCGTGCCGGGCGAGACGACCACCACGGCCGCGGCCACGACGACGACGGCCGCGGCCACGACCACCACCAGCCCGGCCCCGACCACGACTGCCGCCGACGTCACGGGCCCGAGCGTCGGGGTGGCCACCAACTCGACGTTCGTCTACTCCGAAGGCGGGGTCGCCTGCGCCGGCTACCTGCAGACGCTGACGGTCAGTGTCACGGCCTCCGACCCCAGTGGTGCCACGGTCCAGAACGTCACCTGGTCTGCCGGCTCGCTCGGCGGAACCGCCACCCCGCTCGGCGGCAACCAGTTCGCGATCGGCCCTGTGTACAGCAACCACTCGGGCACGATCACGATGACCATCACGGCCCAGGCGGCCGACGGCCGAGGCAACCCCGGGTCCGGCCAGACCACCGTCCAGTTCCGGCAGATCGCCGACGAGTGCATCGGCTGAGGAGCGAACGATGAAGCGCACACCATTGATCATCGGGGCCGTGGCCCTCGTCGCCGGCCTCACGGGCGGCGGACTCATCGGGCGGAACACGCAGGAGGACGCCGCGGCAGCGGTGCCCCAGGCGGCGCCGGCCACCACCATCGCCGGCGATGTCGCGCCCGCGCCACTTCCCGGCGCCTACGACACCGCGGCGGCCGAATACCCGGGCACGGAAGGCGGCGCCGCCCTCACCTCGGCCACCCCGTTCGGCACCCCGACGGCCGGCGCCGGCGAGTTGACGCCCAATCCCGGCGGCGCACCGGACCTCACCCCCGACCCCGAGGCCGGGATCAGCGGCACCCCGCCCGCCGTGGAAGCAGCCCCGGAGGACCCCGCCCGACCCGACAGTGAAGTTCTGGAGGCGGTGACCACGATGATGGCCACCGCCGCCACCACGGAGGCGGTCGCTGCGGCGCCCGTGACCGCCTTCGACGATCCATGCGTGGACAGCCCCACGGCCGACGGCTGCGGCGCCGGTGTGGAAGCCACGGTGCTCGGTATCCAGCGCCTCCCGGCCCCGATCGGGGTTGGCTACGGGCAGGTGCACGCCAACAGCATCCACGCCGCCGAATGCGCTCGCCAGTTGCCGGGGCTGGACTGGCGCGCCGACAGCGTGTGGGCCATCGTGCTCAACGTGCCGATGGAGGGCACGATGGACGTGCAGTTCTTCCATGCCCGGACCAGCTACGCCTCACCAGAACCTGAAGGCGGCACACGTATCGAAGCACTCGTTCGTCCATCGGCCGATCTCGAGCAGGCATGGACCGCAGCCCGGAACCGCGGCGCCGCCACCCCCCTGGTCCCGCTCTGCGTGAAGGCGCCGTACCAGACCCAGGTCGAACCGAACCGTGCCGGCTGCATCGGCGAGCTCACCTACTGGGGCTGGCTCTCGTGCGTGTCGAAGGTCGAGATGTCGGTCACCGGGATCGACGCCAACGGTTTCCGATGGGGGGCGGGGCGCTACACGACCACCTTCGCCTTCACGGAGAACGCAGGCCTTCCGCCAGGTGAGGCCGACGCCCTCCGTCGAGTCGTGCAGATCAACCCGCTGGACATGTTCAACGTCGAGGTCAAGGTGCCGTTCACGAGCACGGTGCACGGCACGACCGGCGAGCTCGGCTCGGTCGTCCGCACGGCACAGCTGGTCACTGCGGTCGGCTACGCCGCCGGGGTCGATTGTCGCACGGTGGACCCAGCCTCCGGCCTGCGCCTCGACCCGTTGCCGGTGACCCGTCAGATCGCCCAGACGCGCTACTGGTCGCCCGACGAAGCCCGCCGGCAGGACCGCGAAGCCGTGGTGACGCTCGGCCTTCCCACTGCGATGGCCGCCGGCGAGGGCATCAACATCTGCGTGTACTGGTAC
>JBPOIX010000026.1:0-1878 GCA_052034175.1 Actinomycetota bacterium | reverse complement strand
GTCCCGCCGGGCGAGGAGGCGCACGAGTACGAGCCCACCGCCCAGCAGCTGGCGGCCCTCAGCGAGGCTGACGTCGTCTTCTTCCTCGGTAACGACTTCCAGCCCGGCGTGGAGCACGCTCTGGAGTCGCTGCCGGCATCCGTGCGCCGCGTGGACCTGCTCACCGGCCTGGAGATGCAGCCGATCGACGCCGAGCTTGGCCACAGCGAGGCCGACGCCAGCGGCGAGGACGAGCATGCGCACGAGGGTGATGACCCTCATGTGTGGCTGGCCCCGGCCAACATGGCGGCGATGGCCGAGGCGGTCGCCACCGAGCTGGCCACGCTCGTGCCGGCCGACGCCGCGGCGTTCGCCGACGCCGCCGACCGCTTCGCGGCCGAGCTGGATGTGCTCGACGCCGAGTTCACCGCCGGCCTGGCGAGCTGCGACAGCACCGTCCTCGTCACCGGCCACCATGCGTTCGGTTACCTGGCCACCGCGTACGGGCTGACACAGATGCCGATTGCCGGCATCTCGCCGAGCGAGGAGCCTTCAGCCGAGACGCTGGCGGAGGTGGCCGCATTCGCCGCAGACAACGGCGTCACCACGATCTTCTTCGAGGAGAACCTGCCACCGGACCTGGCGCGGACGGTGGCGGATGAGATCGGTGCGTCGACCGCCGTGTTGGACACCGTCGAAGCGCTCTCGCGTGAGCAACTGGACGCCGGGGAGGACTACCTTTCCGTCATGCGCGCCAACCTGGCTGCACTGCAGAGCGGCCTGCGCTGCACATGAGCGGACACCCCGTCCTCGAGGTCGATCGACTCGGCGTGCGATACGGCACGCGCGAGGCGTTGCACGACGTCTCGTTCGCCGTCGGGCACGGAGAGCTGATCGGGGTGATCGGCCCGAACGGCGCAGGCAAGAGCACGATGTTCAAGGCCATCTGCGGGTTGGTGAACCACAGCGGCGTGGTGGAGGTCAACGGCGTGCACTGCCACGACCACACCGACCGGATGGACCTGGCGTACATCCCCCAGCGCAGCGACAACGACCTGCACTTCCCGATCACGGTCGGGGAGCTCGTGCTCGCCGGGAGGCGCCGCTTTCGCCACTGGTGGCAGCGGCCGACCGCCGCCGACCGCGACGCGGTCTCCACCGCACTTGCCCGTGTCCGCCTGGCCGGGGCGGAGCGGCGCGCCCTCACCGAGCTCTCCGGCGGGCAGCTGCAGCGCGCCTATCTGGCGCGCGCCTTGGCACAGGAGGCCTCGGTGGTCCTCCTCGACGAAGCGTTGAGCGGGGTGGACCAGCCCACCACGCTCGAGCTGTTCGACGTGTTCGAGGAGCTCGCCGCGCAGGGCACCACCTTGCTGGTCGCCACCCACGACCTGGCGCTGGCCCGCCGCCGGTTCGCCCGCTGCCTGTGCATCAACGGCACGGTGCGCGGCGACGGCGCCCCGGCGGACGTGCTGACGGCGGACGTGCTGGATGCCACCTTCGGTTCGGGAGGGGGTCGCCGTGTCGTGGTTGATTGACCCCTTTGCCACCGAGTTCATGCAGCGCGCCCTGCTGGCCACGGTGATCGTCGGCATCGTCGCCCCGGTCGTCGGCACCTGGGTGGTGCTGAGGCGGATGGCGAACCTCGGTGACGCGATGTCGCACGGCACCCTGGCCGGAGTCGCCATCGCCTACAGCCTGGGAATCAACGTGCTCTTCGGGGCCATCGGCGCCGGCCTGGTGATCGCCGTGCTGCTGCTGGTGTTCTCCACCAGCCGGCGGCTCGGCCAGGAGACCGTGATCACCGTGCTCGGCACGGCGTTCTTCGGGCTCGGCGTGGTGGTGCTGTCCCGGCTGGACGCCGGCGTCGAGCTGACCCACTTCCTGTTCGGGCGCGTGCTC
>JBPOIX010000020.1:0-18457 GCA_052034175.1 Actinomycetota bacterium | reverse complement strand
GGCAGCTGCTTCGGGTCGCGGGAGGGCACCCACACATGCCCGCACAGCGCCTCCAACGGGGTGCCGTAGATGCGCGCCTCCAACACCTTCGCCGCAGCGTTCTCGCCGGGCTTGGTCTTCACGATGTGTGCCGCCGTCGGCTCCCCGGTCTCGGGAACGTGCTCGGTCTCCGGGTCGGCGACGATGGGTTGGGCGGTGGGGGTGAGGGTGCTCACGGCCACCAGTCAACCACGGCAGCGGCCCGGGGTGCAGGTGCGGTTAGCATTCACGCCGATGCCGCTGTACGAGTTCCGCTGCCGTGAATGCGACGAGACCTTCGAGGTCCGTCGCCCGATGAGCGAGGCCAGCGCGCCCGCCACCTGCCCCCACGGGCACGATGGTGCGGTGCGCCTGCTGTCCGTGTTCGCCAGCGTCGGTGGCGGCAGTTCGTCGTCGCCCGCACCAGCAGCGCCCCGTCCCGCCGGTGGGTGTGGCGGCGCGTGCGCCTGCGCCCACTAGCCGTAGTCCTCGGACGTCTGCCGCGCCCCAACTGGTGTGGGGATCGTCTCGGTTGCCGGGACGGATCAGCCCGAGAAGCGAATTTGGGACGAATCAGCCCGAGAATCCTTGTGCCCCTGTCGGCTGCCTCGCCGTCTGGGCGTTGCATGGGGGCGGCGTGGAACTGGTGTGCGGATCCTCTCGGTTGCCGGGACGGATCAGCCCGAGAAGCGGATTTGGGACGAATCAGCGCGAGAATCCTTGTGCCGGGGGCGACCAGTCGTCGGCATCGCCGGCAGCGCCCCTCGCGTCGGCATCGTCGTCATCGCCGGCCTCGCCTCTCTCGGCACCCGGGGTGGCATCTTCGCTGTCCAGGCGGACCCCGCTGACCGTCTCCACCGCTCGCGCCGGGTAGCCGTGCGGCGCCCGCCCGGCCTCGAGCGCGAAGAAGATGACGCACGTGAACGCTGCGGCCACCGCCTGGGCAACCATCGTCGACGGCAGGATGACCCCCCAGCTGAACAGCCGCCCGACCACGCTCAGCTTGGTGCCGGAGTCCGTGCTCGAGTACAGCCCCAGGGCGTCCGGCACGGCGGCCACCAGCGAGGCGACACCGGTGACGACCCACAGGCCGGACCACGCCAACAGGTCCGCCCCGAACGTGCGTCGCAACACCGACAGCGAGTGCCCCACGGCGCGGAACAGGCCCACCCCGTAGAACGCGCTGGCCGGCACGGCGTAGCTGAGCAGGTAGCCGTAGGCGAACCCGATCGCAGCTCGCACCCAGGTGTGCCAATCCAGGTCCACCGTGGTGAGCTCGAACCACGCACCGATGGCCGCCGCGGCCAGCAGGCTGGGCATGCGCACCCCGAGGCGGCGGACCAGCCGGCGCACGGGCTCCTGCTCCTGCCCGCGCCAGCCGGCTGCCAGCCACGCGGCCACCACGTACTGCAGGCACATCGTGACCAGCAGGCGGAACCCGGTGACCAGCGGCTTGCGCCAGGTGCGAGGGTCCTCGGCGGTGGCGGCGTGGGTGAACATCCGTGTGGAGATGAGCACCACGATCACGGCCACGACCACGAACGGCACCGTGCGCGCCAGGAAGCGGTCGCGGAACACCTGACGCATGGACAGGCGTACGACGCGTGCGCTGTCTGCGAACACGTCGCGCTTGTCGGTGAGCACCTGGCGCACGCCCATCAGCCGGCCTCCAATGTCGCGAGCTCGGCGGTGAGGTTGGCCATGGCCTGCGCACCGCGCGCCGCCGTCATCTCGGCCGTGTGGAACACCCGGCCGTCGGTGAGCAGGTGGCGCACGACCTCGGCGCGCCCGCGGCGCCACGCGACGTCCTGCACATGTGCGTACTCGGCGCGCACCCCGCGCACGTACGCCGCGTAGTCCTCCGGGCTGCCGCCGAGCACCGCCAGGTCGGCGTCCACCAGCAGGGCCTCATCCGGCGCGCTCGGCCGGCGGGTGGAAGTGGCCATCACCAGTCGGTGGACTGCCGCGCAGCGATCGGCGTCCCACCCCACCAGGGCAGCGTCCGCGGCAGCGAGGGCGGCGCTGAGCGCTTCGTTGTCCGCCCGGGTGGGGGCGTAGATCGCGTCGTGATACAGCGCCGCCCAGCGCACCGCATCGATGTCCACGCCCTGCGCGGCCGGGCTCTGCGCCAGCGTGGCGAGGTGGCGCAGCACCCACATCACGTGGGTTGCGGTGTGATAGCGGCGGTGGGGCTCTCGCAGCCGCTCCAGCAACCCGTCCAGCAAGCCGTCCAGCGCCCCTGCCGGCGACCGCTCCCGCAGCCCAGCCGAAGGCTCGGCGCCCGGGTTGCCCACTCCCACCCCGGCCAGACGGCACCAGGCCGTGCGCAGTTCGGCCTCCGGTGCAATCACGGTGTGATCGTATGTGGCGATGGCCGTGTTGATCGATGAACCCCGCTGGTGGCACCGCGGCCGCCGCTGGAGCCACCTGGTCAGCGACCACAGCCTGGACGAACTGCACCAGTTCGCCGCAGCCGCGGGCATTCCACCGCGCGGCTTTCACGGCGACCACTACGACGTGCCGGAGGACTACTACGCCGACATGGTGGAACGCGGCGCCCAACCCACGGACAGCCGGGCGGTGGTGCATGCCCTCCAACGCTCGGGCCTGCGCTTGACGGCGGCGCAGCGCCGGGCGCAACGCCTGGGTCATTGAGCCCACCGCTCGGGCTCGCCCAGCAGCTCGCGCGGGATGTCGATGCCGCCCGGGCCGATGACGTACCACTCCCGTAGCAGGAAGCCTTTGGCGGCGCACAGGTCGCTGGCCTCGCACCAGCGGTCCACGTCGCCCGCCAGCAGGCCAGAACCAGGGCGCACCGTGGCGAGCAGGAGCGACGTCATCTCCGAATCCGTCATGACCCGGCACATGAACTCGACCACGGTGAACAGGGCCTCCGGGCGCGCCGTACCCGACACGATGGTGGCCACACCGCCCACGCCCTCCGCGTTCAACGGGAAGCAGATCGTCTCCGGCCGGAGGGGGAGCGCCACGGCCAGCGACACCAGCCGCAGCGCATCGTCCGCCGGGCGCACGGGTGCAGGAGGTGTGGTGGGAACCGGTGGCTCCCAGCGACGTGGGTGGGAACGGGGAGATGAATGTGCGGAATAGAACGGATGCATGGACGACCCTCCGGGCGCGCCGCGGCCAGAGGCCACGGGGAACTGGTGACGGGGGGAAGCCGCACGGGGGACGGTACGCCAGGGGTGCCACAGGGTTTGCAGCGCTAGCCTCGCCGCCATGGCCAACGTGACCATCTACCACAACCCGAATTGAAACTCCTCCAGCAATGCCGTGCGCATTGCAGAGGAACTCGGCGCCGACGCCGAGGTGGTGCTGTACCTGAAGACGCCACCGGACGCCGCCACCCTGCGGGCCATCATCGCCAAGCTGGAAGACCCCGTCACCGACCTTGTGCGGCGGGACAGCCTGTGGCAGAAGCTCGGCCTCACCGATGCGGACGTCGCCACGGCCGACCAGGTTGTGGACGTGCTCGTGCGGCACAAGCAGTTGCTGCAGCGGCCAGTGCTGGTGACGGCCACGACGGCCATCATCGGCCGCCCGAAGGATCGCGTCAGCGCCCTTCTCGGCGGCTGATCAGCGCCGAGTGCGGCGGCCGCGGCCCTTGCCCGCCCGGCCACCCACCGCCTGCAGCACCAGCAGGAACAGCACGGCACCCACCGCAGCCACGAGCACGGCGCGCAGGTCGAAGTCGTCCACGCCCTTCTTGCCGTTGGCCTGCATCAGCCAGCCGCCGATGAGCGCGCCGAGCACGCCGACGACGATCGTGTAGATGCAGCCGGAGCGGTCGTCGCGCACGATCCAGCGGGCGATGAGGCCGGCCACCAGGCCGACGGCGATCCAGGAGAGAATTCCCACGGCGTCACACTGCCACACCTGACGCCCAACCGGATTTCGCCTCGGCGGGCGCCCGGGCACCGGCGTAGTGTCGCCCCTCGTGGGGAAACGACCGGGGGCGCAGCGCAGCAGCCGCGCCGCCGCGGCCGCCGCCAACCCAGCCACGGGCGCCGCCGGCACAGCCACCGTCCCGTCCACAAAGGCTCCCAGCCCGGGTGCCGGTGGGTGGGGGTTGTTGCGTTCGGTGCTCCGCGAGCAGCGCGCCGGCCTGGTGGCAGGTGTCGTGGTCGGCCTGCTCTGGAGCGCCGGCAAGGTCACCGTGCCACGCCTCACCCGCCTGGCCATCGACCGCGCCGTCCTCGGCGAGGGCTCGGTCGTGCTGTGGTCGATGCTG
Organism: Actinomycetota bacterium; assembly: GCA_052034175.1. GTDB lineage: Bacteria > Actinomycetota > Acidimicrobiia > Acidimicrobiales > Ilumatobacteraceae > UBA668. The sequence continues at coordinate 14,190 of JBPOIX010000020.1, read as the reverse complement.
CTGGTGGCGGCAGCCTGCATCGCCGGCATCTTCACCGCATGGCGTCGCTGGTTCGCCTTCCGTGAGAGCCGTCTCACCGAGACCCGCCTGCGCGAACAGCTCTTCGCGCACATCCTGCGCCTGCATGTGAAGTTCCACGACCACACCCAGACCGGGCAGTTGATGAGCCGAGCCTCCAGCGACCTGATGCAGGTGCAGGGCTTCGTGGTGATGATCCCGATCACGGCCTCCAACCTGGCGATGGTCTCGGCGATCGTGGTGATCCTGGCGGTGCAGCAGCCCCTGCTGGCGTTGGTGGCGCTGGCGCCGCTGCCGTTGCTGAACGTGTTGGCCACCCGCTTCTCGCGCCGCATCCACCCCGCCGTGCTGGCCGTGCAGCAGGAACAGGCGCAGCTGGCCACGGTGGTGGAGGAAGCCGTCAGCGGGGTGCGCGTCATCAAGGGCTTCGGCGCCGAGGAGGTCACGGCCCGCCGGCTGGCCACCGAGGCCGACGACATCCGTCGCGTCTCGCTGCAGGCGGCCCGGGTGCGCAGTGCGTTCCTGCCGGCGCTGGACCTCTTGCCCAACCTTGGCCTGCTCGCGGTGCTTGCCATCGGTGGCCACCGGGTGCGGGAGGGTGCGATGACCCCCGGCCAGATGTTGGAGTTCATGCAGTACATCGGCCTGCTGATCTTCCCGCTGCGCAACCTGGGGATGACGGTGGCGTTCGGTCAGCGGGCCGCGGCGGCGCTGCTGCGGGTGAACGAGGTGCTGTCCACCGTGCCCGCGGTCGACGACCCGGCGACGCCTCGCCCCCTTCCCGCCGGCGAACGGTTGGGCGAGGTGCGCTTCCGCGGGGTGCAGTTCGGCTACACCCCGGAGGCCCCCGTGCTGGCCGGCTTCGACCTGCACATCCCGGCCGGCGCCTCGGTCGCCGTGGTCGGCGCCACCGGTGGCGGCAAGAGCACCGTGGCCCGCCTGCTGGTGCGCTTCTACGACGTGGACGACGGGGCGGTGGAGATCGACGGGGTGGACGTGCGCGACCTCGCCCTCTCGGACCTGCGGCACGCAGTGGCCATCGTGTTCGAGGACACCTTCCTCTTCCACGATTCCGTCGCCGCCAACATCGCCTTCTCCCGCCCCGACGCGCCCGCGGAGGACATCGAACGCGCGGCCCGCCTGTCCGGCGCGCACGACTTCGTCACCGCTCTGCCCGAGGGGTACGGCACGATGCTCGGCGAGCGCGGGTACTCCCTCAGCGGTGGGCAGCGGCAACGCATCGCCCTCGCGCGAGCCATCCTGGCCGACCCGCGGGTGCTGGTCCTGGACGACGCCACCAGCGCGGTCGACCCCTCCAAAGAGCACGAGATCCGTGAGGCAATGGCGTCGGTGATGGAAGGGCGGACCACCATCGTCATCGCCCACCGTCCGGGCACCATCGCCCTCGCCGACACCGTGGTGCTGCTGGACGGCGGCCGGGTAGCGGCCACGGGCACCCATGACGAACTGCTGGCCGGCAGCGAGCGCTATCGCGAGGTCCTGGCCGCGCTGGCCGCTGTCACCGAGGACGGCGACGACGTCGACGTCGAGGCCGGCGACCCCGCCACGGAGGGCGCGCGCTGATGTGGGCCGGGAGCGCCGTCAGCGACGAGGACCGCCTCGATCGCACCGAGACCACCAAGGTGCTGCGTCGCGCCATGCAGTTCGCCCGGCCGTACCGGCGCACGATCTGGTGGGCAATCGCGCTGGTGTCCATCTCCACCGTCTGCGTGGTGGCCGGCCCGGTGTTCGTGAAGCTCGGGTTGGACCGCGGTGTCGGCCTGGACAGCCCCGCCACGCTGAACCTGGCGGTGGCCGGCTACTTCGTCACCGTGGTGCTCGGCTACATCGTCGGCCGGATGCAGTATCTGGCCATCAACCGCGCCGGGGAGGGCTTCCTGCGCGACCTGCGGGTCACCGTCTTCGACCGCCTGCAGGCGCAGTCGATGGCCTTCTTCGATCGCAACAAGGCCGGTGTGCTCGTGTCGCGCATGACCGCCGACATCGAGAGCATGGCGGAGCTCATCCAATGGGGCCTGCTGCAGTTCGTGGCCGCCGGCCTGCTTCTGGTGATGACGCTCGTGCTGATGCTGGCGCTGAGCTGGGAGCTGACGCTGGTGGTGGTGCTCTTCGTGGCCCCGGTGCTCGGCTTCGCCTCGGTGCGCTTCCAGCGGGTGTCCAACGTGGCGTACCTGGACGTGCGCGAGAAGGTGGGGCAGAACCTGTCCAACCTGCAGGAAGGCATCACCGGCGTCCGCGTCATCCAGGCCTACGGTCGCCAGGGCGAGCAGGCCCGCCGCTTCGTGCACACCAACCGGGCGCTGTACGGCGCCCACCTGCGGGCCGTGAAGATCAGCACGTGGTACTTCGGCCTGGTGGAGTGGGCGGGCATCGTGTCCATCGCCCTGCTCGTGGGTGTGGGCGGCGTGCTGGTGCACAGTGGTTCGGTGGCCTTCGGCACGGTGGCGGCGTTCGTGCTGCTCGTGGCGAACATGTTCGACCCCGTGCAGCAGCTCTCGCAGCTGTACAACACCGTGCAGAGCGCGGCGGCCTCGCTGCACAAGCTGTTCACTCTCGTGGACAGCGTGCCCGACGTGGCGGAGCACCCTCACCCGGTGCCGCTGCCGGCCAGCGGTGTCCTGACCGCGCACGACATCACGTTCACCTACGAGGGGGCCGAGCGCCCGGCGCTGCACGACGTGACGCTGGAGGTGCAGCCGGGCGAGCGCCTGGCGCTGGTCGGCCCGACGGGCGCCGGCAAGAGCACCCTGGCCAAGCTGCTGTCACGCCTGTACGACCCGTCCAGCGGCCATGTCAGCTTCGGCGAGGTGGACCTCCGTCTCGCCTCGCTCCAGAGCCTGCGCGAGCGCGTGGTGGTCGTTCCCCAGGAGGGCTTCCTGTTCGGGGGAACGATCCGTGACAACATTCGCGTCGCCCGGCCCGGTGCCACCGACGCCGACGTCGCTGCGGCCCTGGAGGCGATCGGCGTGCTGCAGCGCTTCGAGGAACTGCCCGAAGGGTTGGAGACCGAAGTGCGGGAGCGGGGCTCGCGCCTCAGCGCGGGAGAGCGGCAGCTGGTGTCGTTGGCGCGCGCCGCGCTCGTGGACCCTGCCGTCCTGGTGCTGGACGAGGCGACGAGCAACCTCGACCCTGGCACCGAGGCGGTGGTGGAGCGCGCCTTGGAACGCCTGATGGAAGGCCGCACCGTGATCGTGGTGGCGCACCGGCTGAGCACCGTGCGCCGCGCGGACCGCATCGCCGTGGTGGACCACGCTCGCCTCGCCGAGGTGGGCACACACGACGAACTGGTGGCGCTGGGTGGCCGGTATGCGGCGCTGGCCGCGGCCTGGGCCAGGTCGCAGCCCGTCGTGGACCCGACCGCAGGTCGCTGAGCGCTCAGCGCCGCCGGCGCCCGGCCCAGCCTCAGCCCGGCCTCGCCCGGCCTCAGGCCGGCCTTCAGCCCGGCCTCAGGCCGGGCGGGTGAACACCAGCACGAACTCCAGCAGCCCGTTGTCCTTCACCTTGGCGAAGTCGTTCGACGGGTCCGGAATGCCGAAGTCGCTGAACAGGATGGCGATGCTGCCGACCACACCGATGCGGCCGTTCTCCAGCTTGGCGTCGAGTTCGAAGGTGACGCTCTTGGTCACCCCGTGCAGGGTGAGGTCGCCGGTGGCAGTGACGATGACGGACTCGCCGTCGCCGGGGAGCGCGGCGAAGTCGATCGGCGCGGTGAGCACGAAGGTTGCGGTCGGGAACTCGTCGACGCTCATGATCCGGCCACGGAACTGGCCGTCGCGGCGGCTGTCGTCGCTGGAGATGCTGGCCATGTCCACCGTGAACTCGGCTGCGGTGGCGGTGGTGCCCTCCAAGGTGAGTGTGCCGGTGACCTGGTTCGTGCGGCCTGCACCCTCGGCGTCCACGCCGGCCAGTACCTCGGACACGCGGTAGCCGACGGTGGTGTCCTCCTGCACGATGACCCACGCGCCGTCCACTCCGTCGGCCGTGTTCACCGGGGCCACGGTGGTCTCGCCGGCGACGGTGGTGTCGCCCGCCAGCGCGTCGTCGCGGTCGCTCGTGGTGAGCGCCGGCGGCGCGTCCTCGCGGATGAACAGGACGTAGGCGTAGAACGCCCCCACGCCGAGCACGACGAGGGCGAGGAGACCGATGACGAGTTTCTTCCAGTGCTGCTGCATGTGAGTCCTTACGACGCGGGCGGACGAACGGTTCGCCCGATGATAGTTGCACTCGCAACAGTTGTGTCGTCGCGCGCCTGCGGGTCCTCAGGTGCACGGTTCAGCCGCTTGAGGACGGCAGACTGGCGGGCATGACTGCAGCAGTTCAGATCGTTCGCACCGCGCCGAAGACCGCCGAAGCGGTCGGCGTGCCGGTGGCCACCACCGGCGCCGTGCCCCGCTCGCTCGGCCTTTCCCGCGCCGCACTGGCCGCGCACGGCTTCGAGGGCAAGGTGGGCCAGACCCTGCTCGTGCCCGCCGCCAGCGGCCCCACACAGATCGCCATCGGCATCGGCGAGCCCGGCTCGCTCACCGTGTCCTCCCTGCGCACCGTGGCAGCCGCGCTGGTGAGGGCCGCGGGCAAGCGTGGCGTGGTGGCCACGTCGCTGGTGGACGCAGCCACGATCGACGCGGCGAAGGCTGCCCAGGCTGTGGTGGAAGGCGGCCTGCTGGCCGCGTACCGCTTCGCCGGAATCAAGAAGGAGCCGACCCCCACCCACCTCACGGACCTCGTGCTCGTGGTGGGCGAGGCCCGCACGAAGGCCGCCACCGTTGGTGCCGAGCGCGGCTGTGCCACGGCCGCCGCGGCATGGATGGCGCGGGACCTGGCGAACACGCCGCCTGCGCACCTGACGGCGCGGATGATGGCGGACAAGGCCGTCGAGGTCGGTTCGGCCAGCGGGCTGACCGTGGAGGTGTTCGACGAGCAGCAGCTGGCCGAGATGGGCTGCGGCGGCATCCTGGGCGTGAACCGCGGCAGCGCCGAGCCGCCGCGGATGGTCCGCCTCAGCTACACCCCGCGCAACCCGGTGGGGCATCTGGCGCTCGTGGGCAAGGGCGTGATGTTCGACTCCGGCGGCCTCAGCCTGAAGCCGAGCGACAGCATGATCACGATGAAGATGGACATGAGCGGCGCGGCCGCAGTCCTCTCGGCGATGAGCACGCTGAAGGCGCTGAAGTGCAAGGCCAAGGTCACCGGCTACCTGATGTGCACCGACAACATGAGCGGCGGCGGCGCCTACGCCCTCGGCGACGTGCTGACGTTCCGCAACGGCAAGACGGCCGAGATCCACAACACCGACGCCGAAGGTCGCCTGGTGCTGGCCGACGGCCTGTCGCTGGCCGTGGAGGACAAGCCGGATGCCATCGTCGACATCGCCACCCTCACCGGGGCGTGCATGGTGGCGCTGGGCCGCAAGGTGGCCGGTGTGATCGGCAACGACCAGGGCTTCGTGGACAAGGTGAAGGCGGCGTCGGCCACCAGCGACGAGCCGGTGTGGCAGCTGCCGCTGGAGAAGGGCTACCGCAAGCTGCTGGACAGCCAGGTGGCCGACATGCGCAACATCGGCGGCCCGCACGGCGGCGCCATCACCGCGGCGCTGTTCCTCCACGAGTTCGTCGCCGACGTGCCGTGGGCCCACCTGGACATCGCCGGCCCGATGGACGTCGATGCCGACGACGGTTGGCTCAGCAAGGGCGCCACCGGTTTCGGCACGCGCCTGCTGATCGACCTGGCCACCGGCTTCACCAAGTAGCGCCCGCAGTCACGCGGCCAATGGTTCGCTGACGGCAGCGGTGTGCGCCGCGGCCGGCGAGACCCCCACGGCCAGCAGCTGCCGCTCCCACACTGCCGGGTCGTCGCCCGCGGCGCGCATGGCCGCGGCCAACGTGTAGGCGCGCTGCAACTCGTCCAGGGTGCACTCGCGCACCTGCCAGTGCGCGTGGAGGTCGCGCATCGAGGCCGGCATCCGTGCCAGGTGGCGGCCGGCGACAGGTGGGAGGCGGCGGCGCACTGCAAGCCCGTCCTCCACCGGCTGGCTGGCGCCGAACATCACGCAGCGCTGTAGGGCGCGGGCGAACGCGTTCGACGTGCTGGCCGTGTACGACAGCCCGAGCGAACTGGCAGCCGTGCCGAGGTCGAGCTCGTACCCGAGCGGGTAGTGCTCCAGGCCGGCCACCAGGCGCCGCAATGCCCAGGTGGCCGTCGGGCCGAGGATGTTCAGCCAGAACGTCTCCACGTAGGTGCTGTGAACGTCGTGGCCGATCTGGTCGACGATGGGGTCGTGCCAGGGCACGACCATCACCGTGGGCCGGTCGAGCTGCAGTGTGGGAGGAGGCTGGTGACGCATGGTGTGGTTCCCCTGGATGCGAGAGGCGGACGGGACTGGGGGAGTCGCTTCCTCCTACTGGTGCACAGCGGGATCGCCGATTCGGCAAACACCATGGATGTGATTCGTCAGATGTCCATCAGGCCGTCGAGCTCGCCGGCGGCGGTGTCGATCGCCCCGAGGTCGTCGGCGAAGTCGTTGGTGGCCACCAGGTCCGCGGCCGCGTCCATCGAGTCGTCGGGCATGTCCACGGTGACCTCCACCGGCATCTCGATCTCGGCGGGCACTTCGATGTCGGGGACCCCTGGGATACCAGGCGCCTCGGGGACGTCGACCTCGATGACCTCCGGCTCCATGTCGATCACCCGCACCGGCTGCCCGGCCTCGCCTCCGGTTGCGGCGGCCTCCGCGGTTGCGTCGGTTGCGTCGGCAGGCGTTGTCTCGGGGGTGGCCGCAGCGACATCGTTGTCCGGGTCGCTGTCCACGTCGTCCGGCAGGTCGATGCCCATGTGCTCCATGCGGAGGGCGTCGATCTCCACGGCCTTGGCTTCGTCGAGCTGCTGCTGCGCCAAGCGGCGATGGTTGGCTGCCTCGGCGGCGAGTGCGTCGGCACCGGCGATGTCGCCGGCAGCGCGGGCTTCGGCGGCCTCGGCGTCCTTCATCTCGGCCTGTTCCGCGGCGTCTGCCGCCAGTTCGAGGTGGGTGGTGTGCCCGTCCATGTGGCGCGCCTGCTCCAACAGCACGTCGTGTTCGAACTCGGCGTGCACCGCGGAGGCCTCCAGTGTGGCGACCTCGTCGCGGGCGGCCTCCGCCGCGCCGCGGGCGGCTGTCGCTGCCTCGCGTGCGGCCTCGACGCGCTGGCTGGCGGTCTCCGCTTTGATGTTCGCCTCGCGCAGCAACTCCGCAGCGTGCTCATCGCCCTTCAGCGCGGCTTGCTCGTGACGGCGGGCGGCATCCCGTGCCTTGTCCAACACCAGCAGTTCCCGCTTCACCTGGATGTCTGCGGCCTTGGCCTCGTTGTCGCTGGCCCAGGCCCGGCGGGCCGCGGCGTCGCGGGCCACGCTGTACTCGGCGGCGTCCTCCTCCAGCCGCTCGAACGCCAGGTCGCGGATCTGCTGGGCCACCTGCCCGGACTCGACGACGTCGGCGCGGATCTCGGCCGCATCGATGTCGGGCAGCGCGGGCGGTGCGGCGGGGGCTGGCGCGGCGGGTGTCGCCGCGGCCGGCGGCGCCGAGGGCGAGGTGGCGGTGAAGTCGATCACGCCGTCCGGGGTGATGGTGACCGACTTGCCGTTCTGCAGGGTGAGGCTCACGTCGCCACCGGCGAGCGCGGCGTCGAACTGGGCGATCCGGGCCGCGACCGCCTCGGGGGAAGGGGCGGTCGCGGCCGGATCGATCTGGTAGGCGATCGAGCCGTCGCTCTCGATCACCACGGTGCCGCCGCGCCGGATGGACTCGTGCACGAACAGTTGCTCCATGCTGTCGATCTGGGCGTCGGGGTTGGCCAGGTAGCGGCCGGTGCGGTCGGCGTTGTACGCGAAGACGGAGCCGTCGGGGTCGACGGCCACCTCGAAGCCGCGGCCGAGCAGGTCGTTGATCTCGTCCAGCTTGGTGCTGATGAAGTCTGCCGCCGGCTGCTGTATCGGGTTGCCGGCATCGAGCGAGGCACTGGACTGGCCATCGGGTGAGAACCGGACCCTGCGACCCTCTGCCAGGGCGGCGCTCATCTCCTGCACCTTGTCTTCGTCAACGATCGGGTCGCTCATGGGTTCAGACCGTACGTCCTGCCCGATCGGGTGGTCACCGGGAGGAGTCCCGGTTCAGCAATCCTGCACCCCTGGTTCGCCACCTGGGCGCGCGTGCGGCACACTGCGGAGATGGACGAGTTGGCCCGGGCGACAGGGTGGGTGCGCGACGCGGCGCGGGTGGTGGCGTTCACCGGCGCCGGCATCTCCACGGACTCCGGCATCCCGGACTTCCGCGGCCCGAACGGGGTGTGGACGCGCAACCCGGCGGCGGAGAAGGCGGCCACGCTGCAGCACTACCTGGCCGACCCGGAGGTGCGCCGTGCCGCATGGCAGAGCCGCCTCGCTTCCGCCGCCTGGGCGGCGCGCCCGAACGCGGCGCATCGTGCGCTGGTGGAGCTGGAACGGCAGGAGCGCCTGCTGGCCGTGGTGACGCAGAACGTGGACGGGCTGCACCAGGAGGCCGGGCACGCGCCCGGTCGGGTGATCGAGGTCCACGGCACCATGCGCTGGGCCCGGTGCTGGGGTTGCAGCGACCGGCGGCCGATGGAAGAACTGCTGGACAGGGTGCGGGCGGGGGAGGCCGACCCGCCGTGCCAGCTGTGCGGCGGCATCATCAAGAGCGACACGATCTCCTTCGGGCAAAACCTCGTGCCCGATGTGATCGAGGCGGCGATGGTGGCCGCCGAGCGTTGCGACGTGCTGATCGCCGCCGGGTCGACGCTGTCGGTGTTTCCGGCGGCGAACGTGGTGCCGCGGGCGCGGTCCGCCGATGCGAAGGTGATCATCGTCAACGGCGAGCCGACCAAGATGGACCGCTTCGCCGACGCCCTCCTGATCGGCCCCCTCTCCACCCTCCTCCCCACCCTCTGCGGCACCCTCCCCGGCTTTACGTAAACGCTGTCGACACGGAGGCCCAGGTCAGGCCGTATGCGAACCTTGACAGCCTTTACGTAAAGCGGGTGATGGGCACGGAGCGCGCGGGGAACACAGCCCGGTAGCGAATCCCGACCGGACTGGTAGGCTTTCCGTCATGGCTACCTTCCGCGACCTGCTCTCCGCCGCCAAGGCGCAGATCACCGAAGTCGACACCGCCGGCGCCGCCGACCTCATCGCCAAGGGCGCGGTCGTGCTCGACGTCCGCGAGCCGGACGAGTACGACCAGGGCGCCTTGGCCAACGCCATCCACATCCCGCGCGGCCACCTCGAGGCGCAGATCGAGGGCCGCATCCTCGACCGTGACGCGACCGTCGTGTGCTACTGCGCCGGTGGCGTGCGCAGCGCGTTCGCCGCCAAGACGTTGGCCGAGCTCGGCTACACCGACGTCGTCTCGGTGGTGGGTGGCTTCGGCAAGTGGAAGGACGAAGGCCGGCCGTGGAAGACCCCTGTGGTGCTCACGGCGGACCAGAAGCACCGCTACATGCGCCACCTGCTGCTGCCGGAGGTGGGCACCGAGGGCCAGGCCAAGCTGCTGGGGGCGAAGGTGCTGATGCTCGGCGCAGGCGGCCTCGGCTCACCCAGCGCGCTGTACCTCGCCGCTGCCGGCGTGGGCACCATCGGCATCGTCGACATGGACGAGGTGGACGCCAGCAACCTGCAGCGGCAGATCCTCCACAACCTGGACCGCGTGGGCGACCGCAAGGTGGACAGCGCGAAGAAGACGCTGACCCTGCTGAACCCCGACGTGGACGTGGTCACCTACGACACCCGCCTCGACGCCAGCAACATCATGGACATCATCGCCGGCTACGACGTGATCGTCGACGGGGCGGACAACTTCCCCAGCCGCTACCTGCTCAACGACGCCAGCGTGAAGCTCGGCATCCCGGTGGTGCACGGCAGCATCTTCCGCTTCGAGGGCATGGTCAGCGTGTTCCACCCGCTCCAGGGCCCCACGTACCGGGACATGGTGCCCGAGCCGCCGCCCGCAGAGCTTGCGCCGTCCTGCGCCGAGGCAGGCGTGCTCGGCGTGCTGCCCGGCATCGTCGGCAGCATCCAGGCCCTGGAGGTCATCAAGATCATCCTCGGCATCGGCGAGCCGCTCATCGGGCGCATCCTGTCCGTGGACACCACGGACATGAGCTTCCGCACCTTCAAGCTGCGCGCCGACCCTGGCAATCAGGTCACCTACGAGAACCGCGACCGCATCATCGTGCAGGAACTCGAAGGCCTCTGCGCCCCCGGCCTGGCCCACTGAGCGTTCGCCTCTTCGGCTGCGGCTGCGGCTGCGGCTGCGGCTGCGGCTGCGGCGCCGCGTCCTGCCGCAACGACTCATCGACGCATCGACTCATCGACGCATCGCCGGGCGGCAAGCGTCACTGGGCTGTAGGTTCCGCTGATGCGTAGTTCGGCCCGTGCGATCTCCCAGCTGCTGACGCCGACGGTGCTGCTCGGCCTTGCCGTACTGGTCCTGGCGACGTGGCCGATCGCGGTCTGGGTGCGGCGCAAGTGGTGGGCGTCGCAGCCCCTCATCCGGGTGTGGTTGGCCGTTGGGGCACTGGCGGTGGTGCTGCCGGTCACCCTCTTCCGTGATGGTCTGGCGCTCGGCTGGCACCCCGGGCGACTGCTGGACTGGGGCACCTCCACCCTCGATGCGATCTCTCACGGGCACTGGCTCGACGACAGCCAGGTGTTCCTCAACATCGTCCTCGGGGTACCGGCCGGGCTGTTCTGCACATGGCTGACCCGGCGGCCGTGGTGGACGCTCGCCGGCGTGGCGGCCTACTTCCTGCTCATCGAGTGCATCCAGGCGCTCTTCGGCGCCGGGGCCAACGACATCGGCGATGTGGTGGCGAACAGCCTGGGCGCGGCGCTCGGTGTCGGCCTGGCCGCGCTTGCGCTGCGCGTGCTCGGGGAACGCGCCCCCACGACTGGTCGTTGGTGGCACGTTCCGCTCGTGCTCGCCGTCGCGCTTGCGGCCGGCCTCTTCGTGGCCCGCCTGGCCGCCGATTCCCACCAGCGTGAGGTGCGCCACCAGCTCGGGCAGGAGCTCGCCGGCGTCAACCTCGACGACGTCGTGCGCAGCAGTGAGGCGGGCGAGATGGAAGAGCTGTGGAACGCGGGCGAAGAGCGTGCCGACGGCCAGCGGAGTGCCGAGGGACGGTGGGAGTTGCGCTTCCCGGCTTCGTCCTTCGGTTTCCAGCGCTGCGTCTTCGCCGTATGGACCGCCGACGGCCTCGCGCTGCGCGACGCATCCGGCTCCGAGTGCACGCGGTTCATCGACTCCGACCTGCTCGTCGACGGCCAGTGGGTCGGGCGCTGACGTCACTGCACCAGCGCCGAACCGGAGCGCTCCCGGCGGTCAGGACGGGATCGTCTCGAGTTCCTCGGCGACGAGTTCGTCGCGCTCTTGCAGCATCACCCCGGCGATCACCATCGTCGCACCGAACAGGTCGGCAGGAGTGGGTGCCTGGCTGAGCGCGATGGCGCCGACGATCATCGCCGTCACCGGCAGCAGCGCCAGCAGGAGCGCGAAGCGGCGCATGGGAATCCGCCGCAGCACGACCTGGTCGATGGCATAGCCGACGGCTGACGACAACAGGCCGACGAGGAAGCACAGGCCGAGCAGCCGGCTGGACGACAGCACCTGGCCGGCGTGCCGCACCCCGAACGGTACGAGCGCCGCGCTCCCGATGAGCAGGCCGACGCCCAGACCGCTGAGGCCACGATCGAGTGCGGCCACTCTGCGGCCGAGCACGAGGTAGGTGGCCCAGAACGCCGAGGCGAGCAGGATGAAGAGGACGCCCAGTGCGTCACCGGCGATCTCCACCCCGGACAGCACGGCCACGCCGGTGGCGGCCAGTACGAGGGCGATCGTGTTGCGACGGCTGCGGGTGAACCAGGCCGCCACGGTGATCGGGCCGATGAACTCCATCACCACGCTCTTGCCCAGCGGCAGCCGGTCGATGCCGAGGTAGAACGTCAGGTTCATGGCCGCGGTGGCCAGGCCGAACACCGCGGCCGCGCTCAGGTCGGCCTGGGTCCACCGGCGCTGCGAGCGCCAGGAGAGGGCCAGGATCGGCAGTGCACCGAACAGCACTCTGAAGAGGGTCACCGTGGCCGGCGGCACCTCCTCGAAGAGGTTCACGGCGATGACCGCCCCCGTGTACTGGGCGATCCCGGAGATCACGAACAGCGCCTCGGGTGAGGCGTCGCGGGCGAGGGCGGACGGGCGCAAGGGGGAGCGGCCGCCCCGTCAGTCGAACAGGTCGGGGTCGGTGCGGCAGATCTCCTGCCACAGCGGCTGGAAGCTCAGCCAGCCGGCGATGGGGGAGGCCGTCTGTTCGCGGGTGTAGGTGGCGTCCTCGTGCGGGATCCGCACGGGCGTGCCGGCGGCCATGGCCAGCAGCTGCGCCTGACACGTGCGATCCATGCTGAGGAACCAGAAGACGGCTTCGTCCACCGTGCCGCCCACGGTGAACAGGCCATGGTTCTGGTGGATGGCTGCCTTCCCCGTGGGGAACTGCGCCACGAGCTCGCGGCCGTCGTCGGCGTCGAACTGCACGCGGCCACGCTGGGCCTGGATGACCACATGGTCCTCGTAGAAGATGCAGGAGTCCTGGGTGAGCGGGGCCAGTGGGATGCCGAGCGAGCTGAACGCCTTGCCGTGCACGCTGTGGCTGTGGGCCGCGGCGATGACTTCGGGTCGCGCCTGGTGGACCGCGGAGTGGATGACGAAGGCGGCCCTGTTCACCGGCCGGCTGCCGTAGATGACGTTGCCGCTGTGGTCCACCAGGATGAGGTCGCTGACGCGGATGTGGCGGAAGCTGACGGCGAACGGGTTCACCCAGAAGTACTCGGGGAACTCGGGGTCGCGCACGGTGATGTGGCCGGCCACGCCTTCGCCGAAGCCGACTCGGCCGAAGATGCGCAGCGCGCCGGCGAGCTTCTGCTTGCGGTGGAGCCGTTCCTCCTCGACGGTGGCGAACGGGGTGGGCAGTTCGAGGGACACGTCTTTCGGGGTGAGCTCCACCCCATCGATCATGCGGACACCGGCGTCGGTCGTGGTCATGGTCGATCAGGCTAGGTCAGGCGCGGCGGCCATCGTGGTGCCGCAGCTACGCGCAGGCCCATCCGCCGCCGATGGCCGGCTCGGCGTCGGCCGATTCCGGCGAGTTCCGTCGATTCTGGATGACACCGAGGAGCGTGGGCGGGGAGCCGGCGGTGCCACACTGACCCCATGAACCGTGAGATCAAGCCCTCCACCATCGCGGCGCCGGCGGCGAACTACGCGCACGCGGTCCACACCGAACACGCCATGCGGTGGCTGCACACGAGCGGGGTGGTGCCGGTGCGTCCGGACGGCACGGTGCCCTCGGCGATTTCCGAGCAGGCGAAGGTGGTGTGGGCCAACCTGAAGGCGCTGCTGAAGGACGCCGACATGACGTCGCGAGACGTGGTGAGCATCACGACCTATGTGGTGGTCGACCACTTGGCATCCCTGCCCACGGTGATGGCCGCGCGGGACAAGGCGCTCGGTGGGCAGCGGGTGGCCAGCACCCTGGTCACCGTGCCGGCGCTGGCTCGGCCGGACTGGAAGCTGGAGATCTCCCTGGTCGCAGCGCGGTAAGACGATGGACACCTCGATCCACACCTCCACACCGGCCGGAACACCGACCCCGATCGGGCCCTACCACCACATCGCCATGGTCGGCCCGTTCATCACGATCGGCGGCACCGCGGGGGTCGACCCGAGCACGGGCCAGTTGGCCGGTGACGACGTGTACTCGCAGGCCCGGCAGATCCTGCGCTCGTTCGACACGATGCTGGCGTCGGTGGGTGCCGACCTATCCCGCGTGTTGCATGTCAACGTCTTCCTGCTGCACATGAGCGACTTCGACGAGATGAACCGCGCGTACGTCGATGCGTTGGGGGATCATCGGCCGGCGCGCACCGTCATCGGTGTTCGCGAACTGCCCAAGCCCGGCGTGCTGCTGACGATGAACCTCACCGCGGTCGCCGCAGGCGCCGCGGCCTGAGCACGTAGGCCTCGCTCATGGCCGTGAGTGCGGAGGATCGTCGCCGATGGGTGGCGGTCGGGGAACGGCAGGTCGGGGAACGTGGGGTCGAGGCCCGACGGCGGTGGAT
>JBPOIX010000417.1:0-6245 GCA_052034175.1 Actinomycetota bacterium | reverse complement strand
CCGCGCTCGGGAAGGTCCCGACGAAGTAGGCGGGGATGAGGAGCAACCACAGCATCGGGGCGTAACTGTAGGCGGGACGAGCCTCGCTCGGGCCAGTTGTACATTCTTGTACATCGGCGTACAATTTCCTGGATGACGACGGTGTCCGTGAGTGAAGCTCGTGCCACGCTCCCCGAGGTACTGGATCGCGTGGTCGAGGGCGAGGAAGTGACCATCACTCGCCATGGCCGCCCGGTCGCCGTCATCGTCCGCCCCGATGCGCTGCGGAGCCGCCGGGCCGAGCGGGTCATGGATCTTGCGGCGCAACTCCAGGAGCGGTTGGAGGCTGCTGCGGGTCGCCCGTTGGCCCGCCGGGGCGCGCTCAGCGATGACAGGGCGGAGGAACTGCTCGCCGAGGTTCGGGCCTCGCGGTCAGCTCGTTGAGCAACCCTGATGGATGCATTCGACGCGGACGTCGTGATCTACGCCGCCACGAAGGCGCATCCGCTGGGAGCACCGGTGCGTGCCCTCTTCCTTGCCGCTCAACGCGATGGCCAGCTTGCGGGTGTCGGTTCGGTGCTGTTGCTGCCCGAGACGTTGGCGAAGCCGTTGCGGTCCGCAGCGACCGACGAGATCGAGGGGCTGGGTCAACTCCTCGGGCTGCTCGACCTCCGTCCGGCGGATCCGCACATCGCGCGCACCGCAACGGTGCTCGCGGCCGCCTACCGGCTCAAGGCCACCGACGCAGTGCACCTCGCCACCGCCGTGGGCGCGGGCGCCGACCGCTTCATCACGAACAACCGCCGCGACTTTCACAAGTCGATCAGCGAGATCGTCATCACCTACCCGGAGGACCTTCCCGAGGTGTGAGCGCCACCCGCCTCAGGCGAGGGCGGCGGTGCGGGCGGGTTTGGTGTGGTCCATCGCCGGGCGGGGCTTCAGCGACACCGCCACCGGGGTCGCCGCAAGCTCGGCGAGGGCCATGTCGGCGTGGCCGCTGACGCACTCTGGGTCGGGGCCGTCGAGGGGCAGGCCGGTGAAGAACTTGGCGGCCATGCAGCCGCCCTGGCAGGCGTCGAACGCGCCGCAGGAGGCGCACGCGCCCGCTGATTGAGGTTCCCTCAGGGACCGGAACAGGTCGCTCTGCTTCCACACCTTGGTGAACCCGCCCTCGGCGCGGACACTGCCGGCGAGGAACTCGTCGTGGATGACGAACGGGCAGGCGTAGACGTCGCCGATGGGGTCGATGAGGCACACCACACGGCCGGCGCCGCACAGGTTCAGGCCCGGCAGCGCTTCGTCGCCCAATGCGTTGAGATGGAAGAAGGAGTCGCCGGTGAGGACGTTCTCCCCGTGCGCCAGCAGCCAGTGGTAGATCTCTCGCTGCTGTGCCTGGGTGGGGTGCAACTGGTCCCACGTGTCCACCGCGCGGCCGCTGGGGCGCAGGCGGGTGAGGCGCAGTTGGGCGCCGTAGCGGTCGGCCAGCGCCTTGAAGTCGTCCAGCTGGGGCACGTTCTGTCGGGTGGCCACCACGCTGATCTTGAACGGGCCGAACCCGGCCTCGGCCAGATGGTCCATCGCCCGGGTGGCGGTGGCGAAGCTCCCCTCGCCGCGCACCGCGTCGTTGGTGGCGGCGTCCGCCCCGTCGATGCTCAGCTGGATGTCCAGGTAGTCCATCGATGCCAGGCGACGGGCTTTGGCGGCGTCGATGTAGGCGCCGTTGGTGGAGAACTTGACGCCGATGCCGTTGCCGACCGAGTACTCCACGATGTCGAAGAAGTCCCGCCGAACCATCGGCTCGCCGCCGCCGATGTTGATGTAGAACACCTGCAGCGCCTTCAGCTCGTCGAGCACCGCCATCGCCTCCGCGGTGGAGAGCTCGCGGGGGTCGCGCTGGCCGCTGGAGGACAGGCAGTGCACGCACTGCAGGTTGCAGGCGTAGGTGAGCTCCCAGGTGAGGCAGATAGGGGCGTCGAGCCCGGCCTTCATCTGGGTGGCCAGCGACTGTGTGGCCGGCGATTCAACGCTCACGGACGACCTCGCTCTGCAAGAGGGATTCGAAGGCCTTGGCGAACGACGGCCAGCGCCGTTCGGCCACACCACACTCGCGGAGGGCGGCGGCCAGGGTGGGGTGGTCCGCCAGCGCACGAGCGACGGTGACCATGTCCGTGTGCTTGAGGAACACGAGGCGGCGGTTGCCGTAGTGGTAGGCGAGCGCGCCGAACGGCTCTGGCCGCAACGCCACCTGCGGATGCAGCTCCAACGCTGCCGAGAGCAGCGGGTGCGTGATCAGCTCAGTAGACACCGCACATGCCGTCGATGGAAATCTCTTCCACCAACAGCTCTTCCTCGATCTCGATCGTGTCGTCGGCGACCTGCTCGTTCTCCATGGCGGCGAGGCTAGCGGCGCTGCGGCGAGGTGTCACGGCTGGGCGCCTCCGGGCTCAGCACGGAGTCCGGGAGGACACCCAGCACCCACGGGGTGCCGATGATCGCGACGAGCCATGTCACCCACATCGTGTGCAGCGGCCACGAGTAGTCGCGTTGTGCCGGGTGGGGCACGGTGGCGTACCACGCGGTCGCGCCGTACGCCAGCCCCACCACGGTGACGGCCACGACGGCAGCCCAGCGATGCATCCAGTAGAAGAGCGGGATGGCCGCCACCGCGGCGGCCGCGCCGGCCAGCACCCACCACCCGGTGGAGGTGTCCGCCGGCCCGACGGCCGTGGCGATCGCGCCCACCACCAACCCCACTCCGAAGCCGACGTAGGGCAGGACGCGGTGGCCCACCCCTCGTGGCCGGATCACTGTCGTCACGAACCACAACAGCACGCTGCTGGTGACGGCACCGACGGTATAGACCGCCCACCGGTCGACCCAATCGTGCTGGCGCGGGGCGGCCAGCACGCACAGCGTCCACACCGCGGACGTCGCCGCGGCCAGGCCGGACATCACGATGCCCACCACCATCAGCAAGAGGGGGCGGGTGAGGCGCAGCAGACCGCGAGCCCACGGGCTGCGCTGCCACGCCAACGCCTTCGATGTGGTGAGAGTCGTTCGGACGGCGGCACTGGTCAATCGGCGGGAGCCGATCAACGACTGCAGGCGGCGGTCGGTGCGCGCCCAGCGCACGAACGCGGGGTCGGCCGTGGCGGCGGCCATCGTCGCGTGCTTCGTGCCGAGGCGCGTGTTGAGCAACTGCAGCTGTCGCCGTTCCACCAGCGCCTTGCGCACGTCCGCTTCGGTGCGGGCCTCCGGTTCCAGGCCCAACTGCTCGGCGAAGCCGCCGGCGAACATCGCCGCCACCGCCTGGTCGTCCAGCACGGCGTCGAGAAGGGGCTCGACCGAGTCCAGCCGGCCCCACCACCAGTCGTTCGTGCGCCAACCCTTGTCGAAGAAGGCGCCGAGGTGCGCCAGCTGCCGGCCGGCGATCTTCGGCCCGCGCGCGGCAGCGTCGTCCGCGCCACCGGCGGCCCGCTCGAAGGCGTCGGCCGCAGGGTTCGGCGCGTCGCCGGCGATGCGCACGAAGTCGATGTGCTGATCGCTGATCGCCGGCTCTGCGGCCAGCGGGAGCATGATCCGCTCCAGCTGTTCCGGAGTCATCTTGCCGGCCCGCAGACGCTCCAGGACCTGCGCCGCAGGCGAGGTTCCCTGCACCTCGGGAAGCCGGCCGATGGCCGCATGCACATGGCGGGTGAGGCAGGTGGGGATGTCCAGGGTGCGGCCGGGCGACGCGGCGAGGGCGCCGATGTCCCAGCCGGCCAGCGCCCGCCACTGGGAGTTGCCGAGCGGGAAGGTGACTCGCGCCGCCATCAACTCGTCGCGTGACGCGAGCAGGCGAGTCACCGTGGCGCCCCCGGCCCCGTGCCCCAGGAACCTGGCGAGCTGATAGCTGTGGACGACGTCGCAGAAGTTCAGGGCCGCATGGAGCCGCCGGTTGACCGCGCGGAAGTTGGCCCCGGACGTCGGCTGCACGGTCGAGATGAGGGTCATGATCGCCGTCACCTGCCGCCGCGCCGCCATCGCCAGCAGCAGGTCGGTGGAGCTCCGCAAGGCCACGGCCACGTCGTCCGCGACCTCCTGCTTCGACGGCTGGTCGCTCCCGTCGACGAGTGGGGACACCCGCGCCACGCTCGGGGCATGCCACGGCATCTCGCCTGCCGGGTCGACTGCGGCGCGCAACAGGGTGCCGGCGGCGATCTCGTGGCGCAGGTCCGCGGCGGCCGACCTCGTCATCTCGCCGGCCGCCAGGTAGTCCTCCAGCAGCGCAGCCATCTGCGCGGCCCGGCGGGCGACCCGGTCGTTGTGGGCGCGGAGCACCTCGATGTCTTCGCGGATGGTTTCGGACCGCTTGCCCCCAAAGGCCTTGGCCACGCCGAGGGCGGTCTGCGGGTCGGTCGGCGCGGGCGGGTCGCCGGGGTCGGGGTGGAGGTACACGAGCACGCGGCGCACCACTCCGACCGACTGGCTGGCGGCGATGGCGCGGATGGCGCGGGCGATCGGGACGTTGTCGACCACGCCTCCGTCCATCACCTGCACCTCGTCGCGGTCGGTGGTGAAGCCGCCGACGAGCCGGGCGGCGAACGGCGGCCCGTCCCGCTGGTCGGTGTTGGTGAACTTCACCGGCTCGAACAGACCGGGGAGGCTGGACGTGGCTCGCCCAATGTGCGCCAGCGCGTCGGTGGTGCCCATCACCAGGTTGCTTGGCTGGAACCCGTCGAGGCCGCGCGAGCTCGTGCCGCGCCGGGCCACGTGGAAGTAGGCGTCGCTGCGCGTCTCGTGGATCGGCTCCCCCGGCACGTCGCGGAACTCTGCCGGGTTGGCGCGGACCAACGTGGCGCTGGCGAACACCGCCACGTCGTGCGGCAACTCGGGCTTCGCCGGCAGGTCGAGCGCGGCGCGCAGGGTCTCCAGGAAGTACCAGCCGCGGAAGACCCCGCGTGGCTCGCGCCGGTTCGCGTGGAGCGGGCCCTTCACCAGCACCGAGATGTCCGCCGCGTCCTCCCACAGCCCGAGGAACTGGTCGAACGAGGTGTCGGATCGGATCGCCTGGGCCATCATCACGGCATTGAGCCCGCCCGCGGACGCGCCCGCCATCACGTCCACCTGCGCGGCCCGCACGTACCCGCAGGCCATCAACAACTCCGGCCAGAAGGGATCGTCCTTGCTCCCACGGCGCATCGTGTCGATCTCGGCGACCGCGCCGCCGATCCACACGGCCAGGCTGACGCCACCGTTCATCGACAGCGCAAGGCGGAGCTGGCGGACGGCGCGACGATCGGGTTCCATCGGTGCAGTCTTGTGCAGTGAGCGCGGCCCGTTGGACGCACGCCCTCGGGGCCGTAGCGTGGAACGCCCCATGAACGCCGACGTCTTCCCCGAGCTGCCTGCGGAGCAAGCACAGCTGGCGTTCTCGCGCGCCTGCCGCGACCGGATGATCGAGCGCTTCTCGCGGGTGGACCCGGAGGGCGCGGCGGACGCGATCACCAAGGAGTACGTGGAGGTCACCGTCGCCGAGGCGCTGGAGGACCTGTTCACCCCGGGCGCGGGGGACTTCTTCGGGCGAATCACCGAAGAGGGGCCTGGCGGCGACCGGTGGTACATCGGGCGGCGCCACATCGAGGACGACGTGCACGACCCCGTGGTGGTGGACTGGCGGGCGCCCATCGCCGCACCCTTCTATCGCGCCACCCACGCGGACCCGTTCGGGCTGGCCCACCGGCGTCGCTTCACCGCGGTGGACGGCGAGCTGACGGCATACCTCGACGAACAGCTGGACGACCCGAACCACGAGGCCGCGGGTAGCGGCATCCCGGACCCTGTGCTCGCGGAGATCGGTGCGGCGCGCACGGGTGCGATGCGCGAGATCGTGGCCACCATCCAGGCGGAGCAGGACATCGTCATCCGCGCCCCGCTGGAGCAGTGCCTCGTGGTGCAGGGTGGCCCGGGCACCGGTAAGACGGCCGTCGGCCTGCACCGTGCCGCCTTCCTGCTGTTCGAGCACCGCCGCCGGCTGGTGCGCAATGGGGTGCTCGTGGTAGGCCCCAACGCTGTCTTCCTTGACTACATCGGCAACGTGCTGCCGTCGCTGGGCGAGCGCAGCGTGCAGCAGCGGACGGCCCTCGACCTGTGCGTGCCGAAGGTCGAGATCACCGGGGTGGACAGCGACGACCTGCGCCGCCGCAAGGGCGCACCCGAGATGCTGGCCCTCCTGGACGTCGCCGTCACGCGCCATGTGGTCGTGCCCGAGGCCGACCTGCGGGTGC
>JBPOIX010000407.1:0-7175 GCA_052034175.1 Actinomycetota bacterium | reverse complement strand
GTGGATCTGGACGCGCTGGCCCTGGCGAACCGGGTCGTGGGCAACCCGCCTGGCGCCCCCGCCTTCGAGACGTCCGGCGGGTTGGTGGTGCGGGTGGCGTCGGCGGCGCTGGTGGCCGTGACGGGTGCGCTGGTGGATCTGTCCGTGGAGGGCGGGCCGCCACTCGGGTGGGGCGCCGCGACACTGCTGCCGCAGGGGGCGGTGCTGCGCGTCGGGCGCCTGCTCGATGGCGCACGTGCCTACGTCGCGGTGCGTGGCGGCATGGACGGGCGGGTCTCGCCCCTCGCGGCGCCGCTGGTGCACCCGCTGCCACGGCCGGCGCGGCGGACGACGGTGCACGTGTGGCCGGGGCCGCGGCTGGACTGGTTCGCCGCGGGGGCATGGGAGGCGCTGCTTGCCGGGCCCCTGGAGGTCACGTCCACCAGCCGCGTCGGCACTCGCTGCTCGGGGCCGGTGTTGCACCGGGTGCGAGATGGCGAGCTGCCGTCAGAAGGCCTGGTGGAGGGGGCGGTGCAGGTGCCGCCCGACGGGCGGCCGATCGTGATGCTCGCCGACCATCCCACGACCGGCGGCTACCCGGTCATCGCAGTCGTCGACCCGGCCGACCTCGGCGTGGTGGCCCAAGCCCCCGCCGGCTCTCACCTCCACCTCGTCGCCGCCCGCTGACCCACCCCGCCCGACGAGGCCCGGGCCCGAGTGGGTCGTGGCCCGAATGGGTCCCGGGCCCGATGCGGGTTGGATGCGAGTGCACACTCGCATCCGGGATGCGAGTGTGCACTCGGTTGCAGCCCTGCACTCGGGTATGTGGGCGCTCACTCGGGTATGTGGGCGCTCACTCGGGTGGAATGGCGCTCACTCGGGGAGGAGCGCGCTCACTCGGGGAGGGAGCGGTGAGGGCGGGGCGGTCGGGCGGGACAGCGGGGGAGGGCTGCGCTACGGTGCGGCTGCATGGAGCGGCGCATCTACGGGCTCGAGAACGAGTACGGCGTCACGTGCACTCTGCGCGGCCAGCGCCGCCTCAGCCCGGACGAAGTGGCCCGCTACCTGTTCCGCAAGGTGGTCAGCTGGGGGAGGAGCAGCAACGTCTTCCTGCAGAACGGCGCCCGGCTCTACCTGGACGTCGGCTCGCACCCGGAGTACGCCACCCCGGAATGCGACTCGATCTACGACGTCGTGGTGCACGACAAGGCGGGGGAGCGCATCCTCGAGAGCCTGCTGCACTCGGCGGAGCAGCGGCTGCGCGAAGAGGGTATTCGTGGCACCGTCTACCTCTTCAAGAACAACACCGACTCCGCCGGCAACAGCTACGGCTGCCACGAGAACTACCTCACCAGCCGTGCCGACGACCTGGCCCACTACGCGGACGTGCTGATCCCGTTTCTCATCAGCCGGCAGATCTACACCGGTGCGGGCAAGGTGCTGCAAACCGCCCGCGGCCCGCTGTTCTCCATGGCGCAGCGGGCGGAGCACATCTGGGAGGGCGTCAGCAGCGCCACCACGCGCAGCCGGCCGATCATCAACACGCGCGACGAGCCCCACGCCGACGCCGAGCGCTACCGCCGCCTGCACGTGATCGTCGGCGACAGCAACATGAGCGAGTACACCTCGTTCGTCAAGATCGGCGCCGCGGCATGCATGCTGCGCATGCTCGAGGACCCGACGGTGATCCTGCGGGACATGACGTTGGAGAACCCGATCCGTGCCATCCGCGACATCAGCCACGACATGACGTGCCGGCGCAAGGTGCGCCTGGCCAACGGGCGCGAGGTGAGCGCGCTGGACATCCAACGCGAGTACCTCGACCGGGCGTTGCGCTACGCGGATTCCAAGGGCTTCCCTCCGATGGAGCAGAAGGCGTTGGAGATGTGGGAGCACTGCGTCAGCACGATCGAGAACGACCCGTTGAAACTGGACCGCGAGGTGGACTGGGTGATCAAGTACCGCCTGCTCGAAGCCTTCCGTGCCCGCCATGGCCTCACGCTGGGTGACGCCCGGGTGCAGTTGCTGGACCTGCAGTACCACGACATCTGCCGCGATCGCAGCCCGTTCTACAAGTTGCAGGACCGCGGCATGATCGAGCGCATGTGCCTGGACACGGACATCGAGACCGCGATCGAGACGCCGCCGCAGAACACCCGCGCTCGCCTCCGCGGTGAGTTCATCAAGCGGGCCAAGGAGCGCAAGCGGGACTACACGGTGGACTGGGTGCACCTCAAGCTCAACGATCAGGCCCAGCGAACCGTTCTCTGCAAGGACCCCTTCCGCAGCCGCGACGAGCGGGTGGAGAAGCTGATCGCGTCGCTGTGACGCACTACGGGTGCCGTGGGCCGCGCGCCTGGCGGGGGTAGCGTGACGCCGATGTCCGACCCGCCGCGCCGAACCGAGATCGACGACCTGCTGGACTCCGCAGGGGTCGTGCTGCACGAGCCGGCGGACACGGACCTGCACCCTGCCCCAGCCGACCTGGAGTGGGGCGCCGAGGCGGGCAGCGCGGACAGCACCGACTCGCCGGCTACCGATGTCGAGCCCGGCGACGATGCGGACCACACCCCTGCAGCACCCACTCGGCCCCGCAAGAGCGTGGCTGCGGCGATGATCGAGTGGCTCGTGGTGGTGGCGGTGGCGGTCACGGCCGCACTGCTGGTGAAGGCCTATGTGGTGCAGCAGTTCCAGGTCTCCGGGGACTCCATGCGCATGACGCTGCACGACGGCGACCGGGTGCTGGTCAACAAGCTCAGCTACCGCATGCACGACCCCAACCGTGGCGACGTGGTCGTGCTCAAGACAATGGAAGGCGCGGACGAACGCGACCTCATCAAGCGGGTCATCGGCCTGCCGGGCGAATCGGTGGACGTGCGCAGCAACTGCCAAGTGTTCATCGACGGCCGGCTGCTGCAGGAGCCCTACCTGGACCCCGAGGAAGCGGCCTGCGGCTCCAATTACGGCTCGTCGGTCACCTATCCGTTCGTCGTGCCCGCCGAGAGCGTGTTCGTGCTCGGCGACAACCGCGACGGCTCGATGGACAGTCGCTCGATCGGCCCGATCAAGTACTCGGACCTGCTGGGCCGGGCATTCGTGGTGATCTGGCCGAAGGACGACTGGCAGTGGCTCTGAGCCGCCGCTGAGCCCGCACCCGGCCAATGGCCGATGCCCCGTTCAGGGTGCGGCGGGTCCGTCGCCGCCGAAGCGCCCGAGCAGGGCATCCACCATCCGGTCGGGGTAGTCGCTGTAGACGCCGTCCACCCCCATGCGCAGAGCGGCCTGCAGCAGATGCGGGTGCTGCAGATCCCAGCTGAAGCAGACCCGCCCGAACCGGCGGAACAGCTCCACCAGCCCGGCGTTCCAGTCCGTGTGGTGCATGTTGACGGCGTCGATGCCCTCGGCGGCCAAGGTGGCGGCGCGGCGCTCCGGGCCTTCCTTGATCCGCTCGAGGCGGGTGCTGTTCACCAGCTTGGCACCCTGGCCACGAAGGGGCAGGAGATCGTTCAGCCCGGCGCAGAGCCACAGCCGCTCCAGCATCGCCGGTGCCTCCGCCCGGGTGACCTCGATCACGGCCGGGCCCGAGCCGCCGCGGACGTCCAACGACAGGTGGTACTCGGTGCCGCACCGGCGGTACAGGTCGGCCAGGGTGGGAATCCAGTCGGGGAGATCGTCGCGCAGCACCTCGGAGATCGGAATGTTGCGGCCGAGGCGGCGGCGCACCACGCCGTCGTGGTCGAGCACGGCGACGCCGTCGCGGGTGAGCCAGGTGTCGCTCTCCAGGCCGCTGGCACCGAGACGGAGCCCGAGTTCGAACGCCTCCAGCGTGTTCTCCGGGGCGTACGCCTTGGCGCCACGGTGGGCGAACGTGATCGGCGGGTCGAACACTGCGGGAAGGCGTTGTTGCACCAGATGATCTTGGCAGGCGCGAGGCGGTGCGCGGTTGGTGCCACACCGGTTCGGTGGTCCGCCTTCTAGACTCGCCGCCGTGTTCAACATCCAGGGCAGCGAGCTGATCTTTCTGCTGCTCCTCGCCCTCGTGATCCTTGGTCCGGAGAAGTTGCCGGAGGCCGTGCGCAAGTTCGGCAAGGCCTACGGCGAGTTCAAGAAGATGGCCAGCGGCTTCCAGGGGGAGTTGCGCTCGGCGCTGGACGAGCCGATGCGGGAAATCAAGGGCACCGCGGATGCCATCCGCAAGGCCGCCAACCTCGATGCCGTCACCGGCTCCATGGGCGGCGCCGAGCCCACCGCGGAGGCCACTCCGCCCGAAGCCAACCGGCCTACGCCTCCGGCGCGGCCGACCCCGCGGCGAGACCAGGGGCTGAACTTCGGTTCCGCCAACTCGCGGCGCCAAGCGCGCCAGGCCACCGAACCCGGTGCGACCGCCGACGACTCGGCACGCATGGAGCCCGAAGCGGCGCCCCAGCCCGAGCAGCCTGAGCAAGCCCCCCAGGCAGAGCCGACGCATGAGGCGGCCGACGAATGAAGCTGCCGTTCGGTCGCCGCAAGGGCGCACCTTCGCTGAAGACCCCCGACGACAAGATGACGCTCACCGAGCATCTTGCCGAGCTGCGCACGCGCATCATCCGCGCCGGCTTGGCCGTGGTGGTGGGCGTAGTCGTGATCATGGCGTTCTACGACCCGATCCTGCGGTTCCTCCTACGCCCCTACGTCAGCCTGTGCGGCCGGCGGCCCGACCTCTGCGATCCCGATGCCAAGCTGATCGCCCTCGGCCCGCTGAGCGGCCTCAGCACCCGCCTCTCGATCGCCACGTATGGCGGCATCCTTCTGGCGCTGCCGGTGATCCTGTGGCAGCTGTGGCGCTTCATCGTGCCGGCGCTGCACGCCAAGGAGAAGAAGTACGCCATCCCGTTCATCCTGTCGTCCATCGCGCTCTTCGCGCTGGGCGGGTACGTGGCCTACTGGACGCTGGACAAGGCACTGGAGTTCCTCATCTCCTGGCAGGGCTCGGAGGTGCAGGAGATCTACCCGGTGGACAAGTACGTCAGCCTGATCGGGGCGATGATCGCCGCCTTCGGGCTGGCCTTCGAGTTCCCCGTGCTCCTCGTGTTCCTGCAGATCGTCGGGGTCCTCAGCCCGCAGACACTGGTCCGCCAGTGGCGCTATGCGCTGGTGATCATCTTCGCCATCGCGGCCGTCATCACCCCGAGCGGCGATCCGTACTCGATGCTGGCGCTGGCTGTCCCGATGTCCGTGTTCTACATCGTCAGCATCGTCATCGGGCGAGTGGTGCAGAAACGCAAGCGGGCCAGCGAGGCCGCAGCCTGAGGCCCGTGCCCAACGTGCGCGGGGACAGGGCCGAGCTCGTAGCCCACTACACCTTCCCGCTGGACGACTTCCAGCTCCGCGCGCTGGATGCCCTGGACGACGGGCAGTCGGTCCTGGTGGCGGCGCCGACGGGCAGTGGCAAGACGGTGGTGGCCGAGTACGCCATCGACGCCGCCATCGCCGACGGGAAGCGAGCCTTCTACACCGCCCCGATCAAAGCCCTGAGCAACCAGAAGTACCACGACCTGGTGCATCGTCTCGGGCCGCACAAGGTGGGCCTGCTCACGGGCGACAACTCGATCAACGGCGACGCGGACGTGGTGGTGATGACCACCGAGGTGCTGCGCAACATGATCTACGGCCGCAACCCCGGCCTACGCGACCTCGGGGTGGTGGTCCTCGACGAGGTGCACTTCCTGCAGGACGCCTATCGCGGCCCGGTGTGGGAGGAAGTGATCATCCATCTCCCCGTCGGGGTTCGGCTGGTGTGCCTGTCCGCGACGGTCAGCAACGCCAGCGAGCTGACGGAGTGGATCGAGACCGTCCGCGGGCCGACCCGGGCGATCGTCGAAGACCGCCGCCCCGTCCGGCTGGACAACCTGTTCATGATCGGCGACAAGACCCACGACCGCCTGCACCTGCTGCCGACGCTGGTGAACGGACGCCCCAATCACGACGCCGCGCGCCTCGACGACGAAGCCGCCCGCAGCTCGAAGAACCATCGCGGCAAGCAGCGCCAAGGGCGCCGGGCGCTGTTCACCCCGAGCCGCATCGAGGTCATCGACGTGTTGGAACGGCAATCGATGCTGCCGGCGATCTTCGTCATCTTCAGCCGCAACCAGTGCGACGAGGCGGCCAAGGCCTGCGTGGCCGCGGGGGCACGCTTCACGTCGGGCACGGAACGGGATCGCATCCGCGAGATCGTCGATGGGCGGCTGGGCGGGATGGACCCCGCCGATCTCGCGGTGCTCGGCTACAGCCAGTTCCTCGCCCAGCTGGAGGCCGGCGTTGCCGCCCATCACGCCGGCATGGTGCCGCCCTTCAAGGAGGTCGTGGAGGCGTGCTTCGTGGAGGGCCTGGTGAAAGTGGTGTTCGCCACCGAGACCCTGGCGGTGGGCATCAACATGCCGGCCAAGACGGTGGTGATCGAGAAGCTCAGCAAGTTCACCGGCGACCACCACCAGTTCCTCACACCGGGGGAGTACACCCAACTCACCGGGCGGGCGGGTCGCCGCGGCATGGACGACCTCGGTTTCGCGGTGGTGCTCTGGAGCCCGTTCGTGCCGTACGACCAGGTGGCCGTGCTGGCCTCGAGCCGCACGTTTCACCTCAACTCGGCGTTCCGGCCGACCTACAACATGGCGGCCAACCTGGTGCGCAGCTACACCAGCGAGCGGGCGCATCACCTGCTGAACCTGAGCTTTGCCCAGTACCAGGCGGACCGCGACGTGGTGCGGCTGGAGGCCCGCCTGGAGCGTCGCCAGCAACACCTGGCCGACCTCGTGGAGCGATCCCGCAGCGAGTACGGCGACATCGACGAGTACCGCCGGCTGCTGGCCCGCCAGGAGGCCCCCGACGTGCCCGCGGGCAGCATCGGCCGCGACGATCCGGTGACCCTGGCGATGCTGAAGCTGCGGCCAGGCGACATCGTCTACGCCGAGAAGGGCCGCTACGCGGGCCGCGTCGCCATCCTCTCCAGCGCCCACCGCAAGGGCGGGATGAGGTTCACGGGGCTCACCACGCGCCGGGACATCGTGATGCTGACGGCGCTGGACTTCACCGAGCCGCCGCGGGCGATCGGCAAGATCGAGCTACCCGCTGAGTACGCCCCGAACCGGCACGACTTCCAGAAGGAAGTGGCGCTGCGCCTGGAGCGCGCCGAGGTGCAAGCCCACTCTCGGCGCCGC
>JBPOIX010000190.1:0-19530 GCA_052034175.1 Actinomycetota bacterium | reverse complement strand
CTGTTGTGCGACCTGCTCGACGACGTGCCGCAGGTGGCACGGATGCTCGTGATGGTGCAGAAGGAAGCGGCGGAACGGTTCTGCGCCAGCCCGCGCACCCCCGCCTACGGCGCGGTCACCGTGAAGGTGTCGTACTGGGCCACGGCCCGCATCTCCGGGCTGGTGCCGGCCAGCGTGTTCGTGCCGCGCCCGAACGTGGAGTCCGCCCTGGCGGAGATCCGCCGCCGGCCCACGCCCGCGGTGGACGTGGCGCCGCAACCCCTGTTCCACCTGGTGCGGACCGCCTTCGGCCAGCGGCGCAAGATGCTGCGCCGCTCCCTTGCCGCCGTCGTCGCGCCCGAGGTGTTCGAGGCCGCAGGCATCGACAGCCAACGGCGACCCGAGGAGCTCGACGTGTACGAATGGGGCCGGCTGACCACTGCGTGGGAAGCAGCCCAATGACGCCGGCGGGCTCCACCACCGGGGCCGCAGGCGACGCTGCCGGCGATACGGCCGTCGTCGTCCGGGCGCCTGCCAAGCTGACCCTCACGTTGCGCATCACCGGGGTGCGGCCGGACGGTTACCACCTGATCGACGCCGAGATGGTCACCCTCGCATGGGCGGACACGCTGACGATCACACCGGGCGGCAGCGGGCTCAGCGCCGACGGCCCGTTCGCCGCCGGCATGCCGCTGGACGACTCCAATCTCGTCGCCAAGGCGCTCCGCCTGGCGGGCCGGCAGGCCGCGGTGCACCTCCACAAGGCCATTCCCCACGGGGGCGGGCTGGGCGGCGGTTCCGGCGACGCCGCGGCGGTGCTGCGTTGGGCCGGCTACTCGGACGTCGTCGGCGCCAGCGCCCTCGGGGCGGACGTCAGCTTCTGCCTGGTGGGTGGGCGGGCGCTGGTGCGCGGCATCGGCGAGGTGGTGCAGCCACTCCCCTTCCAGCCGCTGGACATCACCTTGGTGATCCCCCCGCTGGCGGTGAGCACGCCGGCGGCCTACCGGGCCTGGGACGACCTCGGCGGGCCGGCCGCCGACGGGCCGAACGACCTCGAGCCAGCGGCCTTGGTGGTGGAGCCGAAGCTGGCGTGGTGGCGCGACCGCATCCGCGAGGCGGCCGGTGTGGCACCGACGCTGGCGGGTTCCGGAGCCACCTGGTTCCTCCACGGCCACCACGACCTCAGCGACGCACTGGCGGATGCGATGGTCGTGCAGACGCGGACCGACCGCCAACAGCATGCTGCCGGCGGTCGATGAAGCGAAACCGTTGTGGTTGCAGGTGGAAGCGGGGCTTCAGCCCTTGCCGCGCTGGCGCGCATGCCGCGTACGGCGGAGCATCTTCTTGTGCTTCTTCTTGCGCATGCGCTTGCGGCGCTTCTTGATCAGTGAACCCATAGCTCGGGGAACGCTATCGGGATCGCGTCCCCGCACCAAACGGGCGCCGAGGAAAGGTGGAGGTTCGATAGCCTGACGCCCAACAGTCCGGGGTCGTTCAATGGTAGGACGGCAGGTTTTGGTCCTGCATATAGGGGTTCGAGCCCTCTCCCCGGAACTCATGAAGTGCATCGGCCTGCTGGGCGGGATGAGCTGGGAGTCCTCGATCGAGTACGAGCGGCTGATCAACACCGAGGTACGCCGGCGCCTCGGGGGCACCCACTCGGCGGACCTGGTGATCCGCTCGTTCGACTTCGCCGAGATCGAAGCGCTGCAGGCTGCGGGCCACTGGGCGCAGGCGGGCACCCTCCTGGCCGTGGCCGCACAGGCGTTGGTGCATGGCGGCGCCGAGTGCGTGCTGTTGTGCACCAACACGATGCACAAGGTGGCGGACGCCATCACGGCTGCGATCGACGTGCCGTTCCTGCACATCGCCGACGCCACCGGTGCAGCGGTGCGGGCCGCAGGGGTGCAGCGGGTCGGGTTGCTCGGCACCCGCTACACGATGGAGCAGGCGTTCTACCGCGGCCACCTCGAGGCGCACCACGGCCTCGACGTGCTCGTGCCCGAGGAGCCCGACCGCACGACGGTGCACGACGTGATCTACGACGAGCTCGTGCGCGGGGTCATCCGCCCCGAGTCCAAGGCTGAGTACCTCGGGGTGATCGACCGGCTGCTGGCGCGCGGCGCCGAGGGGATCATCGCCGGGTGCACCGAGATCGAGCTCCTCGTCGGCCCCGCCGACGTGCCCGTGCCGTTCTTCCCCACCACTGCGTTGCACGCGATGGCGGCGGTGGACTTCGCGCTCAGCGAGTGACCGCGTCGACCAGGCCGTAGGAGGTGGTGCGCTGCTGGATGCGGCGGCCGAGCGGCGCCACCAGGTCGGCGAAGCGCTCCTCCGTCATCCCCTGGCCGTGGGCGGCACCGGCGGCGCGGGAGATGTTCTCGTCCATCAACGTGCCGCCCAGGTCGTTGCACCCGGCCTGCAGCAGCTGCAGCGCGGCGGCCTCACCGATCTTCACCCAGCTCAACTGGATGTTGTCGATCAGGCCGCGGTACACGATCCGGGCCACGGCGTGCACCAGCAGGGTCTCACGGAAGGTGGGGCCGCGGCGCGATGCCTTCTGCAGGTAGATCGGTGATGCCATGTGCACGAACGGCAGGCCGACGAACTCGGTGAAGCCACCCGTCACCTTCTGCAGCTCACGGGTGCGGAGCAGATGGCGGGCCCAGCTCTCGGGGTGCTCAATCGAGCCGAACATCATCGTGACGTTGCTGTGCAGGCCCACGTCGTGCGCCGCGGCATGGCAGTCCAGCCACTCGTCGGTGGTGATCTTGTCCGGGCAGAGCACGGCGCGGACCTCGTCGTCGAGGATCTCCGCAGCAGTGCCGGGCAGGCTGGCCAGGCCGGCATCCTTCAGCCGGCCGAGGTAGGTGTGCAGGTCCTCACCCAAGCGGCGGGCACCCTCCATCACCTCGAGCGCGGTGAAGCCGTGCACGTGCATGCCGGGCACGGCGGCCTTCACGGCACGGGCCACGTCGATGTAGTAGTCCCCGTCGAAGCTGGGGTGGATGCCGCCCTGCAGCGTGACTTCGGTGGCACCCATGTCCCACGCCTCACGGGCCCGCTGGGCGATGTCGTCGAGCGTCAGCAGATACGGCGTGCCGCGCAGGTTGAGGCTCAGCGGCCCCTTGGAGAAGCCGCAGAACTTGCACTTGAACGTGCACACGTTGGTGTAGTTGATGTTGCGGTTGTGCACCCAGGTGATGGCGTCGCCCACCGCGTCGTGGCGCAGCCGGTCGGCGCACTCGGCAATGGCGGTGACCTCGGGGCCTCGGGCGCGGAACAGGGCGACGATCTGCTCGTGGCCGACCTCCTGGCCCGCTTCCACACCGGCCAGCACCTCGGCCACCGCACCGCGGACTGGCCGCCGGGCGTGTGCCGCCGGCGCAGGCAACAGGGTGGGCGGCGGGTTGGTGGCGCCGCTGTACCACTGGGTGCTGCGGTGCCCCACGAGCACCACCTCGGCACCGTCCTGCACGACGTCGGCGGCAGTGACCTTCTCCGGCCACATCGCACCGGGGTCGTCGCGGGCCAGGCCCTCGGCGTCGGTGCGATCCTGCACCGGGAAGCGCAGCTGCGGGTGCAGCCACTCCTGAGGGCGGCGCACGAGCTCGGGGTAGATCGTCAGGCGCGGGGCCAGGCTGTGGCCGCGGGCCTCCGTGACCTCACGCAGGCGGTCCAGCGCCGGCCACGGGCGCTCCGGGTTCACATGGTCGAGCGTGAGGGGCGAGACGCCGCCCCAGTCGTCGATGCCGGCGTCGAGCAGCACGCCGAAGTCGTCGCTGAGGTTCGGTGGGGCCTGCAGGTGGATCTCCGGCGGCAGCACCACGCGGGCCGCGGCGATGCTCCACAGGACCTCGTCCTGCGGGCACGGTGGTTCGTGCTGCATGGCCGTACCCGGCTTGGGCAGGAAGTTCTGCACGATCACCTCCTGCACATGCCCGTGCCGGCGGTGGCTGGCGGCGATCGCCGCAAGAGCCTCCAGGCGATCGGCACGAGTTTCCCCCAGGCCCACGAGGATGCCGGTGGTGAACGGCACGCTCGCCCGGCCCGCGGCTTCCAACGTGTCGAGGCGCCGCTGCGGCGTCTTGTCCGGCGCGCCGCGATGGCACGGCAGGTCGGCGCGCAACGTCTCGATCATCATCCCCTGGCTGGGGCTCACCTCCGCCAGCAGGCGCAGCTCGGCCTCGGGGAGCGCACCGGCGTTGGCGTGCGGCAGCAGCCCGGTCTCGCGCAGCACCAGCCCGGCCATCGCGTGCAGGTAGTGGACCGTGGAGTCGTAGCCGTTCTCAGTCAGCCACTCCCGCGCCACCGCGTAGCGCTCCTCCGGGGCCTCGCCGAGCGTGAACAGGGCTTCGTGGCAGCCCATCCGGGCGCCGTCGCGGGCGATGCGCAGCACCTGCTCGGCGGTGAGGAACGGGTTCTCCAGGCGGGCGGGCGGCTGGGCGAACGTGCAGTAGCCGCACCGGTCGCGGCACAGCATCGTGAGCGGGATGAACACCTTGGGCGAGAACGTCACCCGCGTACCGTGCGCCGCGTCGCGCACCGCGCGGGCCCGCGCCAGCAGTTCGTCCAGCGGCAGCGTCAGCAACTCGTCCATCACGAGCGCCCAACCTACCCGAAGTCAGTTCTATTCCCGAACTCAGTGGTCCCCTTCGGAGGGTTTCGTGGCTTGGAGGGTTTGTGTACCCCCGTCCGCGACGCAAACCTTCCAAGCCCACCCGCCGGGCACAAAACCCTCCAAGGGGTACAGTCGGCGGGGATGACGGCTGGGCAGTCCACCACCCTCGAGCGCACGTTGCAGCTCGTCGGCGACCGCTGGAGCATCCTCATCATCCGGGCCTCGCTGCGGGGGGTGCGCCGCTTCGACGACTTCATCGACGACCTTGGCATCGCCCGGCCGATCCTCACCGCCCGCCTCAAGCGGCTGGTGGACGGCGGGGTGATGGCCAAGGAGCGCTACCAGGACCACCCGCCACGCCACGAGTACCGCCTCACCCCGGCCGGGGTGGCGTTGTCGCCCGCGCTGGTGGCGCTGATCCGTTGGGGCGAGCACCACTTGGGCGACGGCCATGCGGACATCGTGCTGGTCCACGGCCCGTGTGGCACGGAGCTGGAGCAGGGCTTCTGGTGCCGTCGTTGTGCCATCACGTTCGGGCCGGCGGCCATCCGTGCCACGTCGCGCGATAGAACTGAGCCATGAGCGTCTCCGTCATCGTCCTTGCCGCCGGCGAAGGGTCGCGAATGCGGTCGAACCGCCCCAAGCCGCTGCACCTCATCTGCGGCCGGCCGATGGTGATGCATGTCATTCACGCGCTGGAGTCCATCCAGCCGGATCGAACCGTGGTGGTGGTCGGCCACGGCGCGGAACGCGTCACCAAGAAGGTGCAGGAGCAAGCGCCGGCGTGGGCGAACGTCACCTTCGTGGAGCAGACCGTGCAACGCGGCACCGGCGATGCGGCGATGGTCGGCCTCGGGGCGTTTCCCGGCGACGACCTCGACGACAACTCGACCATCGTGGTGCTGCCCGGTGACACCCCCCTGCTCAGCGCCGACACGCTGGACAACCTGGTGGCCACGCACAACGCCAACGAGTACGCCGCCACCCTGATCACGAGCGTGCTGGAGGACCCCACCGGCTACGGCCGCGTCATCCGCCAGCCGAGCAAGCACGGCGACGGCCGGGTGCTGGGCATCGTGGAACAGCGCGACGCGACGGAGGAGCAGCGGGCCGTGCGCGAAGTGTGCACCAGCATGTACGCCTTCCGCCGCGACCTGCTCGGGCCGGCCCTGCGCCGCCTCAGCCCGGACAACGCCCAGGGCGAGTACTACCTCACCGACGTCATCGGCAGCCTGGCCTCGATGGGGCACCGGGTCGGCTGCGTGCAGGCCCCGCCGGAGGAAACCCAGGGCGTGAACGACCGCTGGCAGCTGGCCCTCGCCGAGCGCGAGTTCCGCAGCCGCACCAACCGCCGCCACCTGCTCAACGGCGTCACCATGCTCGACCCGCGCCAGACGTTCATCGACGTCACCGTGCAGCTCGGGCGCGACGTCACCCTCTACCCGGGCACGATCCTGCAAGGCGCCACCACGGTGGGCGACGGCTGCGAGATCGGCCCGGACACCCGCCTGGTGGACTGCACGGTCGGCGCGGACGCCGTGGTGGAGCACACCACGGGCCGCGACAGCGAGGTCGGTGCGGGCGCCCACGTCGGCCCGTACGCCCACCTTCCCGCGGGCAGCAGCGTCGCTGCGGGCTCAGCCACCGGCGCCTTCTACACTGCTCCTGCCGACTGACACACCCGGGAGCATTGATGGAGAAGGTCACGACCAAGCGGATGGCGCTCTACTCAGGGCGCACCCATCCAGCCCTGGCGGAGGAAGTGGCCGGTCATCTCGGAATCGAGCTCGGCGATCCGGGCATCGTGCAGTTCGCCAACGGCGAGCTGAGGGTGCGGTTCAAGGAGAGCATCCGCGGCAACGACGTGTTCGTCATGCAGACCCACTGCGGGTTCGGTGGGCGCAGCATCAACGACTCGATCATGGAACAGCTGATCATGATCGACGCCGCCTACCGTGCCAGCGCCAAGCGGATCACCGCCGTCTGCCCGTTCTACGGCTACGCCCGCCAGGACCGCAAGGCCGAAGGCCGCGAGCCGATCACCGCCCGCATGGTGGCCGACCTGTTCGCCAGCGCCGGCGCCAAGCGGATGATCTCGATCGACCTGCACAGCGGGCAGATCCAGGGCTTCTTCGACGGCCCGGTGGACCACCTCACCGCCATGCCCGTACTGGAGAACTATCTGCGCCAGCACGCAGTGGAGCCCGTCATCGTGGCCCCGGACGCCGGCCGCATCAAGGTGGCCGAGCGGATGGCGCAGCACCTCACGGACAAGGGCAGCGACCTGGCGTTCATCTACAAGCGCCGCCCGAAGGGCACCGCCAACGTGGCCGAGGCCAAGGAAGTGATGGGCGACGTGGACGGCCGCCTGTGCATCCTCACCGACGACATGATCGACTCCGGTGGCACCATCGTGTCCGCGGCCGAGGTGCTCAAGGCCCGTGGCGCCAGGGAAGTCTGGGCGATGGCCACCCACGCCGTGCTCAGCGGCCCGGCCATCGAGCGCCTGCAGAAGTCCGTCATCACCCGGGTCGTGCTCACGAACACCCTGCCCCTCGCCCCCGAGCAGCAGATCGACAAGATCGAAGTGCTCTCGATCGCCCCGCTGATCGCCGACGCCCTCAACGCCGTGTTCGACGACAGCAGCGTGTCGGAGATCTTCGGCGGCGAGAACCAGAGCTGACCCCGTCCGATTGTGACCCGCCGATCGCTCAGGTAGGCTTGCCCGCTGTTCTTTCGGCCGTACTGATCGAGGCTTCGACATGTCCACCACCACGCTCTCCGCCACGCCCCGCACCGCTGCGGGTTCCCCTGCTGCCCGCCGTCTGCGGGCCGAGGGTCGCATTCCTGGCGTCCTCTACGGCCACGGCATGGCCCCCGTCAGCCTCACCGTGGAGCGCCGCGACCTGCGCCTGGCCCTCAGCGGCCCCGGCGGCGTGAACACCGTGCTCAGCCTCACGGTGGACGGCGCCACCTACCCGGCCGTGGTGAAGGAGCTGCAGCGTCACCCGATCCGCCGCACCGTCAGCCACATCGACTTCCTCCAGGTGTCGATGAACGAGGCCATCGTCGTCAACGTGCCGGTGCACCTCAGCGGCGAGGCCAAGGCCGTCGTGGCCGAGGGCCTGATGGTGGACGCCGCGGTCGACACCGTCGAGATCAACTGCACCCCGGCCACGATGCTCAACGAAATCGTCGTCGATGTCACGAACATGCAGCCCGGCGATGTCATCCGCCTGTCGGACATCACGCTCCCGAAGGGCATCACCGCCAATGGCGACCCGGACATGCCGATCGTCACCGTGCTGCACACCGGCGCCAGCGATTCCGCCGCGGCGGATGCCGACGGTGAGGCCGAGGCCGACGCCACCGAGGAGTGATCGACTTCCTCGTCGTCGGCCTGGGCAATCCGGGCAAGGAGTACACCCGCACCCGCCACAACGTGGGTGAGGAAGCAGTGGCGCTGCTCGCACAGCGCATCG
This sequence comes from Actinomycetota bacterium, assembly GCA_052034175.1. Classification (GTDB taxonomy): domain Bacteria; phylum Actinomycetota; class Acidimicrobiia; order Acidimicrobiales; family Ilumatobacteraceae; genus UBA668. The sequence goes on along the minus strand of JBPOIX010000190.1, from coordinate 11,448 downwards.
GCGAGAAGATGAAGGCCGGGCGAGATCGCGCCCTCGTGGCCGACGGCCGGTTGCACGGCAAACGGGTCGTGCTCGCCTTCCCGATCACGTACATGAACCTCAGCGGTGAAGCCGTTCGGGCGCTCACCCGGCGCCACAAGGTGGACGACCCGGCACAGCTGATCGTGGTCCACGACGAGCTGGACCTCGAGCCCGGCGTGGTCCGGGTGAAGGTGGGCGGCGGCCTGGCCGGCAACAACGGCCTGCGCAGCATCACCCAGCACCTGCACACCCAGGACTATGTGCGGGTACGCATCGGCATCGGCAAGCCTCCGAGCAAGGAACGCGGGGCGGACCATGTGCTGTCCCGCATGGGCGCCAACGAGCGCCAGCTGCTCGACGACGCCATCGTCCGTGCCGCCGACGCGGTCGAAGCCATCGTGGCCGAGGGCACCGATGCGGCGATGCAGCGGTACAACGCCAAGGCCTGACACGACGGCGGCCGGCGCCGCCCACACCGCGTCGTCGCGCATGCGCGCAGGTGCAGCGCTACCGTGTCCCCGTCCGTATCTCGTTCGACGGTTGGTGTCGGGACCATTTCGTCGGCGTGTCACGCGTGAGAAGGCCCCCATGTCGTTCCGTTCACGTTCTCGCTGGTTGCTCCCGGCGCTGTTCGCCGCACCGTTCCTGGCCGGCAGCGGCATCGCCTTCGCCGGCATCGGGAGCAGCGCCACCCCGCTGTTCCCCAGTGACGTGACGGTCGGCGACACGCTCACCGTCGAGGTCGACCTCAGCAATCAGAACACCGGGGCCGACACCACCGCCACGAACACGGTGTGCAGCCACCGCGACCCGCTGCCCTGCCCGGCCGACGACCCCGGCATCACGCTGATCCCCTCCTGCGGCCAGCTCGCCGCGTTCTCGGCGTGTGCGCCGGCCGGGGCGGACCCGGGGGTCTTCCGCGCCGGCCACTCCGCCTTCGGAGTGCCCGGCACGGCGTGCGCCGGCATGGAGTTCCTGGTCTCGGAGATCGATCCGGTGTTCGGCAGGCTGCGAATTGCGCCCGCCTCCGGCAACCATGTCCAGCTCCCTGGGGCGGGGAGCCGGTGCGTCATCCGCCTGACGATGACGGTGGTGAAGGCACCGACGGTGGACCAGAACCCGTTCGTCGATGGTGTGCAAACCGTGCAGATCGCAGACAACACGCAGTACTCGGCCAACCTCACGGCCTCCGCCCGCGGCACCACCACCGGCCTCACCGTGCACCGCGCCACCCCCACCATCAGCACGGTCGCCGGCGACGACGTGCAGATCGGTGGCAGCGTGGCCGACACCGCCTCGGTGGCCGGCCGGGTGGAGGCACAGGACGGGGCCACAGTGCGCTTCGACCTGTACGGCCCGGACGACAGCACGTGCAGCCGCCCGCCGGCGTTCACGTCCACGGTCCCCTTGAACGCGGGCGGCGAGGCCACCTCGGAGCCCTTCACCCCGCAGCTGGCCGGCACCTACCGCTGGGTGGCCACGTACAGCGGCGACGCCAACAACGAGCCCGTCGCCGGGCCGTGCGGCGACCCCGCAGAGATGGTGGAGGTCACCAAGGCCCTCCCGTCGATCCAGACCGTCGCCTCCCCCACCGTGGCACGAGGCAAGGCGGTCTACGACACGGCGCAGGTGCTCGGGTTGGTGAACCCGCTCCCGGGCGCCACCGTCACGTTCCGCCTCTACACACCCGGCGACCTGGCCTGTTTGATGCCGCCGGTCTTCACCTCCACGGTCCCGCTGAACGCCGACGGCACCGCCGTCTCGCAGACGGTGGCGCCGGCGATCCACGGCACCTACCGCTGGGTGGCCACCTACAACGGCGACGCCAACAACCAGGCCGTCAGCGGGGACTGCAGCGACCCCTCGGAGTTGGTCGTGATCACGCCGGTGGACATCCCCGGCTCGAACACACCGATTCCGGTGGTCTCGTAGCGAGCCACACCACCTCGCGACCCCAGCGTCAGACTCGCTGGAGCTCGATGCTCAGGTCGCCGCCGCCCCACACGGTGCGGATCGTCATCGTCGGCCCGTTGCACGCCGCCACGTGGTACACCCCTGCCTCCCCGCCGCCTGCCCCGAGGCCACCGGCCAGCTCGAGCACGCCCATGTTGAGCACTTCCTGCTCGACGGGCTCGGTGATGCGCGCCACGACGCGCATCCCGCTGAGGTCGCCCGTGGCCGAGATCTTCCCCGCGGCGTCCACACTCCACGTCCCTGGAACGACGCCGGTGAACTGGAAGGACATGACGACGTTGTTCTTCTCGTCGAGCACGGCGATGGCCGGTTCCATCGTGTCGTAGTTGGCGATGAACGTGCCGTCGGCCCGGAACTCGACGGTCATCCCGTCGCCACCGACCAACGGCGGCAGGTCGTTCACCGGCGGGATGTTCATCCGCACCGTGCGCCACACACCGAGGTAACAGCCGTCCGCCTCGCCCGAAGCGCCGGTGTCGGGGGTGGGCGTGTCGTTGCACCACTGCGCCAACGACTGCACCTCGAGGATCGGGCTGACGTCGCCCTGGGGCCCCCACCCGAGGAACACCGACCGGCTTCCCTGCCCCGTGATCGGGCGCCTGGCCCCGCCCGTGGAGGTGCCGTTCTCGCACACACAACCCCCGGCCTTGAGGCAGAAGTCGCCGGCGAACTCACCGTTGAACGGCAGTTCCGTACCGTTGTCGAAGCGGATCCCGCCGTGCCCCTTGCCAAGGACCACGAGCACGTCCCCGTCCGCGGCGAGGGAGTAGATCTGCGCGCCGGAGTCCCGCGAGGTGGCCGGGTTGGGGAAGGTGGCGGGGCCGCCGTCCACGGTTGCCCGGAGCAGCTGGCGTTGGGCACCGCGCCCGGAGAACGAGCCGGCGACGAGTGCGTACGGGTCGCCCCACGACGGCCGACCGGCGTAGGAGAGCGCCCACTGGACGTCGAGTTGAGGCCCGGCCGCGGCCCTGACGGTGGCGATGCGGGGGGTGCCGAGGAGGTCGTCGACGTAGTCGTACATCGGCACGCCGACCTCGGTGACGAGCGCATAGAGGCCGACGGCGTCGTAGCTGCGCAGCGAGAGCGGCCGGGTGGGCGTTGCAGCCCAGTCCCTGGCCCACCCTTCGGAGAGGGGCACATTGCCGCCGGTGAACTCCTCGGCCGCCCACTCCGCCGTTCCTTCGATCACCCAGTCCGGCCCGGCTGCGCCCTCGTCGACCGCGAACTGGAAGCAGTGGAACACCTCGTGCGCCATCACGAACGGGAACTCCCCGGCCTGATACTTCTGCTGATTGACACGGATGCGGCAGTATTCGGCGCCGCCGTCGTCCATCAGCAAGGCGTCGGCGAGCGTCCGCGGCCCGAAGACGCGCATCCCCCCGACCGTCTCCGGCAACACCACGATGCGGATGGGGAACGGCAAGGTACGCCCGAGCTTCCCGGCGAAGTGGCTGCGCGCGGCCTGCGCGGCCGCAGCACCGGCGCGTTGGATGTCGTCCGTGGAAAGCCCGCGGTACGAGCCGGGGCCGGGCAGCACGTCGTCGATGTCGACCGCGTCGCCCGCCAGCACCACGCTGTCGAACACTGCTCCCTGCTCGGCGGTGAGCTCGGCGCGGTGGGCCTGGATCACCCGCAGCACGTTCGACATCTCTTCGAGGTCGCCGTCGGCCGCCGGCTCGACTCCCGGCAGGGGCGTGACGGCAGCACTGAACAGGGCGAGGGCACCCTCGAGCGTGAGGACCCCGTCGGCGTCGAGGTATGCCTGGGCCGGGTCGAGAAGGACGTCGTCGGCCACGGCCTCCAGCAGTTCCTCCACGTCGGCGGGTGCCGGGTCGTCCGTCGTCGCCACCTGACCGGCCGAGGTCGTTGCGGGCGCCTCTGCCCCGCCGCCGTCGCCGCCGTCGCCGCCGTCGCCGCCGCACGCGCCGAGCAGGAGCAGGGCCGCCAGGGAAACGGGAAGGATCCGTCGTTGCATGGCGCCATCGTGCATCGTGTCGGCACTCAGGGCACCAGCCCTCCGGTACTCAATCCGCCGCTACCCTGCACAGCCCCATGTCGTCGCTCGCGTCGCTTCCCCGCCTGCTCCGCAACGAACCGGCGCTCACCCGCGCCCTGGGCGACCCGAGCGGGTTCGTGGCCGTGCCGGAGGCCGCTCGGGCAGTCACCATCGCCGGTCTGGCGCAGCTGTCCGACCGCCGGCCGTTGGTGGTCGCCTGCCCCACGGGCAGCGATGCCGGGCAGCTGTACGACGACCTGTGCCAGTACATGCCCGCCGGCGATGTGGTGCTGTTCCCCGCCTGGGAGACCCTGCCCTTCGAACGCGTCAGCCCGAGCGTGGAGACCATGGGCCGGCGGTTGGAAGTGTTGTGGCGCCTGCGCTCGCCGGAGCGCTGCCCGGCGGTGGTGGTGGCCGGTGTGCGCGCCCTGCTGCAGCACCTCGGCCCGGAAGCCACCACCATCGAGCCCGTGCAGGTGCGCAAAGGGGCCGTGCTCGACCCCGACGAACTGCTGGACGAGCTCGTGCGGGCCGGCTACCGCCGCGAGGAGTTGGTGGAGCACCGCGGCGAGGTCGCCAGACGCGGTGCCATCATCGACATTTACCCGAGCACGGCCGACGCGCCGATCCGCATCGACCTGTGGGGCGACGAGGTGGACCGGCTGACCGAGTTCGCGGTCAACGATCAGCGCAGCACCCACGACCTTGCCGAGGCGCTCATCTTCCCCGCCCGCGAACTGGTGAGCACGCCTGAGATGCAGGCCCGCGCCGCCACCCTCGTGGCCACCGAGCCGTGGGGGCGCGAGCAGTGGGAGCGGCTGGCAGACGGCGCCCTGTTCGACGGCATGGAGAGCTGGCTGCCGTGGCTGGTGGACCAACCCGTGCTGCTCACGGACGTGCTGCCCGCCGCCGCCAAGGTGGCGTTGGTGGAACCGCGCCGCATGCGCGACCGGGCGAACGACCTGCTCGCCGAAGAGGACGACCTGGCGCGGGCGTTGGCCAGCACGTGGCAGCGCGACGCCGCCACCCCGTTCCCCCGCCTCCACGCCGAGGCGGACCGTCTGCTCGGGGCCGGCCAGGCCACCTGGACGATCAGCAGCGTTCCCGAAACACCGGACTCGCCGATGGTGCAGGCCAGCGGCTGGGGCCCCGTGGTCGGCGACGGCGAGGGCTTGGCGAACCGCCTGCGCGACCTGCTGCGCGACGGCTACCGGGTCATCGTGGCCGCCGACGGCGAGGGCTCGGCGGACCGTATGGCGAAGCTGCTGCTGGACCGCGGGCTGGACTTCATGGTCGGCCACACGGGCGAAGCGCTGCTGCAGCCCGGCGGCCATGTAGCCGTGGCCCCGCTGCACCGCGGCTGCACCGTCGCCGCCGCCAAGCTGGCAGTGGTGGCCGAGGCGGACCTCACCGGCCGCCGCCGCGCCCACCGTGCCGCCCGGCCGCGCAAGCGCCAGGGCACCGGCCTGTTCGAGGACCTCAAGCCCGGCAACTATGTCGTCCACTACCAGCACGGGGTGGGCCAGTACCAGGGCATGGTGAAGCGCACGATCGGCGGTGTGGAGCGGGACTATCTGCTCCTCGCCTACAAGGGCGGCGACAAGCTGTACGTGCCGAGCGACCAGATCGACACCCTGCGCCAGTACGTCGGTGGCGAGACACCCGTGCTCAACCGGCTCGGCGGGGCGGATTTCGCCAAGGCCAAGAGCAAGGTGCGCAGCGCGGTCCGCGAGATCGCCCAGGAGCTCGTGGTGCTCTACCAGAAGCGGGTCAACGCCGCCGGCCACGCCTTCGGCCAGGACACACCGTGGCAGCACGAGATGGAGCAAGCGTTCCCCTACGTGGAGACACCCGACCAGCGGGTGGCCATCGACGACATCAAGTCGGACATGGAGCGCGCCTACCCGATGGATCGCCTCGTGTGCGGCGACGTCGGTTTCGGCAAGACCGAAGTTGCCGTGCGCGCCGCCTTCAAGGCCATCCAGGACGGCAAGCAGGTGGCCGTGCTGGCCCCCACCACCCTGTTGGCCACCCAGCACGGCAACACGTTCGCCGACCGCTTCTCCGGGTACCCGATTCGTGTCGAGGTGCTGTCCCGCTTCCTCACGACGAAGGAGGCGAAGAAGGTCATCGAAGGCCTGAAGACCGGGGAGATCGACTGCGTCATCGGCACCCACCGCCTGCTGCAGGACGGGGTGGTGTTCAAGGACCTCGGCCTCTTGGTGGTGGACGAGGAGCAGCGCTTCGGCGTGCAGGCGAAGGAGGCGATGAAGAAGCTGAAGCACAACGTGGACGTGCTCACGCTCTCCGCCACCCCCATCCCGCGCACGCTGGAGATGAGCCTGGTGGGCATCCGCGACCTGTCGCTGCTGCAGACTCCACCGGCCGACCGCCAGCCGATCCTCACGTTCGTCGGCGGCTACGACGAACGGGTGGCCACCGAAGCCATCCGCCGCGAACTGCTGCGCGAGGGCCAGGTGTTCTGGGTGCACAACCGGGTGCAGACGATCGACATGGCGGCGGCGCGCCTGCGCGAGCTCGTGCCCGAGGCGCGCATCGCCATCGCCCACGGGCAGATGGACGAAGGCTCGCTGGAGCAGGTGGTGCTGGACTTCTGGGAGGGCCGCTTCGACGTGCTCGTGTGCACCACCATCATCGAGAGCGGCATCGACATGCCGACGGTGAACACACTCGTGGTGGAGCGCGCCGACCTGCTCGGCCTCGGGCAGATGCACCAGCTGCGTGGCCGGGTGGGCCGTAGCGGCTCGCGGGCATACGCCTACCTCTTCCACCCTCCCGAAGCCCGGCTGAGCGAGGAGGCCTACGAGCGCCTGCGCACCATCGGCGAGGCCACCGAGCTGGGCAGCGGCTTCAAGATCGCCATGCGCGACCTCGAGATCCGCGGCGCCGGCAACCTGCTGGGCGAGGCGCAGAGCGGCCACATCGCGGCTGTCGGCTACGACCTGTACTGCCAGATGGTCACCGAGGCCGTCGGCGAGATGAAGGGCGAACCGCAGAAGGAACCGAGCGAGGTCAAGCTCGACGTGCCCACGGATGCCTTCCTCCCGACGGAGTACGTGCCGAAGGAGGAGCTCCGTCTGGAGGCCTACCGTCGGCTGGCGGCCGTCACATCCCAAGCCGAGGTGGACGACATCCGCGTCGAGTGGGAGGACCGCTACGGCCCCGTGCCCGCGCCGGCGGATGCCCTGCTGGCAGTCGGTTCGTTGCGCGCCGAATGCCACCGTCTCGGCCTGCGCGATGTCCAGATCGTCGGCAGCTCCGCCCGCATCGGGCCGCTGAACCTGAAGGCCAGCGAGGAGTTGCGGCTCAAGCGGCTCAGCCGGGACAGCCTCTACAAGGTGGACCAGCAGCAGGTGGTCCTGCCCGTGAAGCGGGGGATGGACGCCGCCACCTTCCTCGTCGGCTTCCTGCGCGAACTCGTGCCAGCATGAGGCAATGACCCAGATCAACATCGGCATGTGCTTCGACCGGGTGTTCCCCGCGCCGGAGGTGCTGCACTTCGCCCGCCGCCTGGAGGACGGCGGGGTGGACCAGCTGTGGGTCATCGAGGACTGCTTCTACACCGCCGGCGTGTCGCTGGCGGCGGCCGCGCTGGCCACGACCGAACGGCTGACCGTGGGCATCGGCATCCTTCCTGCGGTGGCCCGCAACGCGGCGATCACGGCGATGGAGCTGGCCACGCTGGCGCAGTTCGGCCCCGGCCGGCTGATCGCCGGCATCGGCCACGGTGTGCAGGACTGGATGGAGCAGATCGGGGCGCGCACGCCCAGCCCGCTGACCACGCTGGAGGAAGTGATCGTGGCGGTGCGGCGCCTGCTGCGCGGCGAGGACGTGTCGGCCGAGGGCCGGGAGGTGCAGCTGCGCGGCGTGCGGTTGGATGCACCACCCGCACCGGCGCACGTTCCGCCGGTGGTGGCCGGCGTCCGTGGCCCGAAGTCGTTGGCCATGGCCGGCAGGGTGGCGGACGGCGTGATCCTCGTGGAGGGCGCCGGCCCGAGCGCGGTGCAGGCAGCGCGGCGGCTCGCAGGCCGCCCCGACGCCGAATGGCGGGTCACCACGTTCACCTCGCTCTGCGTGGCACCCACCCGCGAGCAGGCCTACGAGTGGATGGCGCCCCTGGTGGCGGGATGGGTGAGAGCGGCCAACCCGACGATCGCCGAGCACCCGCATTTCGCCGAGATGCAGGCGTTGTTGGCCGATGGGGGCGAGCCGGCGCTGCAGACCATGCCTGCGGACTGGTGGCTGGACCTCGCGGCCGTCGGCACGTTCGACGACGCCGTCGAACATGTTCGTCGCCTCGCCGCGGCCGGCGTCACCGATGTGGCGATCTTCCCGCCGGAGGAGCTCGACATCGCCCACGGCATGATCGACGACGTCATCACCCTCCGCGCCGCCGTCAACCACCGCTTTACGTAAACGCTGTCGAGCGACGCGGGGCCCTGACCTGGGCCTCCGCATCCGGAAACCTCGACAGCCTTTACGTAAAGCGGGTGATGGGGGCCGGGGAGTCGGCGAGCCAGAGGTAGGCCAGCGGGGGAAGGGTGGCCACGCCCGCGCCGACGGTGGCGCCAGCGGCGGCACGCACCACATGGAGGCCCTCCAGGCCGAGCGCACCGAGCGCGGCCACTGCAGTGGCGCCACCGAAGTTGGCCACCATCGCGAACCTGCCGCGGTCCGCGTCGTGCCGGGTGAACGCCAGTACGTGCGGATCGTCGGGCTCCAACACGTCCAGCGCGGCAGCGCCGTGCAGCGCCGGCTGAAGGGCGCGATCGCGGGCCAACTCGGCCATCGTGCTGAACATCGCGGCCTCGACCGTGCCCCTGGCGTTGCGCTTGGCCGCGGCGTCCCAGTCCATCATCGGGCGATGCATCCAACGATTGTCGTCCCGCAGCGCCGGGTCCGTGAGGTAGGCGTGGTCGTTGCACAGGCCCAACTCGTCGCCCATGTACAACAGCGGAATGCCGCCGAAGGAATAGACCACGGCGTAGAGCAGCTCCAGGCGCTGCAGCGCGATCTCGAGGTGGCGGGCATCGCCGGTGGCCAGTGCCATCTCGATGCCGGCCAGCGACGCGGCGCTGCCGGAGGTGCGCCCGTCGCCGGTCTCGGGGTTGTACTGGAAGATGTCGCCGCGGGCGAACGAGCCCGGGAACGTGCCGGAGTAGAACCCCAGCAGGAAGTCCCGGTGCCCCTCGGCACTCCAGCCGACGGTGGCCGCATTGTCCGGTGTGATGGCCCAGCCGATGTCGTCGTGGCAGCGCACATAGGTGACCCACGACGCATGTCGCGGAATCGGGCCGATGCGCCGCAGGGAGTTCGTCATCAGCTTCGCTTCGCTGGTGGCCAGGCTGCTCCAGAGCAGCACCATCAGCTGGTTGTGGTAGGCCAGCTCGCACTCGTGCCGCTCGGGGGTGCCTGCCCCCAGGTACGGCGTGAGCTGCTCGGGTGGCACGATGGCCTCGGCCTTGAAGATGGTGGCCGGCGAGGCGATCGCCATCAGCGCGCGCAGGGTGCACAGCAGGGTGTGCACCTCGGGCTCGTTCTGGCTGATGGTGCCTTCGCGCTTCCACATGAACGGCGCGGCATCCAGCCGCAGCACGTCCACACCGCGGTTCGACAGGCTCAGCATCGCCTCCGCCATCGCCAGGAACACTTCGGGGTTCGACCAGTCGAGGTCCCACTGGAACTCGTTGAACGTGCTCCACACCCACTGCTGGATGTCCTCCAGCCAGGTGAAGTTGCCCGGGGCGACCGTGGGAAACACCTCCAGCAGGGTGCGCTCCATCGCGTCGGGCACCGTGCGGTCGGGGAAGAACATGTAGAAGTCCCGGTAGCGCGGGTGGCCGGCGCGCGCCGCCACCGCCCATGGGTGCTCCGCTGCCGTGTGGTTCACGACGAGGTCGATGCACAGGCTCATGCCCCGCTCGTGGAGATCCGCGGCGAGGTCCTCCACGTCGGCCATCGTGCCGAGCCGTGGCTCTACCTCGTCGTAGGCGGCCACGGCGTACCCGCCGTCGTTCTCCCCTTCGCGCGCCTTCAGCAGCGGCATCAGGTGCAGGAAGGTGACGCCCAGCTCGCCGAGGTAGTCCAGCTGCTTGCGCACCCCGGCGAGGTTGCCGGCGAAGCGATCGGCGTAGGCCACGTACCCCACCATGCCCGGCTGCTGGAACCAGTCCGGTTCGGCCTCGCGCAGGAGGTCGCGCCCGAAGAGTGCGTCCGGCCTACTGCCGACGTGCTCGTCGATCAGCGCGTCCAGGCGGCTCCGCAGGTGCGCTGCGGCCTCGGGGTAGAGGGTGTCCAGCCCATGCTGCAAGGTGGCCCCGTAGCGTCGGCTGCGCGCTGCCACCAGCGCCGAGCGCGGCACGCTGGGGCCGGGTTCGTCGGGGGCCATGTGCGGGATCACGGGTGCCAGTGTATTCTGCGAAGAATGCAAGCGCTTGCACAGCAGTGGTCCGAAATCCGTCGGCTCGAGGGGCCCGATTGGTGGCGCGGGGCCATCGGCTACGAGGTGTACGTGCGGTCGTTCGCCGACGGCAACGGCGACGGCGTGGGCGACCTGCCGGGTATCACTGCCAAGCTGCCGTACCTGGCGGACCTGGGTGTGGACGTGGTCTGGATCACCCCGTTCTTCCGCAGCCCCGGGCTCGACCACGGCTACGACGTGGCCGACTACTGCGACGTCGATCCTCAGCACGGCACGCTCGCGGACTGGGATCAGCTGGCCGAGGAAGCCCGCCGCCTGGGCCTGCGCCTCTTCGTCGACATCGTGCCGAACCACTCCTCCAGCGAGCACGCCTGGTTCAAGGCCGCGGTGGCCGACCCCACCGGCCCGTACCGGGACTACTACCTGTGGCGCGACCCCGCCCCGGACGGCGGCCCGCCGAACAACTGGGTCAGCCACTTCGGCGGCCCCGCCTGGACGCTCGACCCGGGCGGCAGCGGGCAGTACTACTGCCACCTCTTCCTCCCCGAACAGCCCGACCTGAACTGGGCGAACCCGAAGGTCATGGAGGAGTTCGCCGGCATCCTCCACTTCTGGGCGAGCCGCGGTGCCGACGGCTTCCGCATCGACGTGGCGCACGGCTTGTGCAAGGACCCCTCGTTCGCGGACAACCCGCAACTGCGGCCCGTCGAGGCCGGGATGCACCCGATGGACGTGTTCGCCTCGTTCGAGCACATCTACGACCTGCACCGCCTCGAGACGGCTGCCCTCTTCCGCCAGTGGCGCACCGCCGTCGCCGACAAGGGCTCGATCCTGCTCGGGGAGATGGACACCCGCAGCCTGGACCGATTCGCCGAGTTCGTCGGCGGCGGCGATGCCCTCCACGCCGGCTTCGTACTGCAGCTCGGCCTCGGCGAATGGGCTCCCGAGCACTTCCTCGACACGATGCTGGAGTACCAGGCGAAGGCGAACGGCGGATGCGCCTGGGAGATCTCCA
>JBPOIX010000201.1:0-5383 GCA_052034175.1 Actinomycetota bacterium | reverse complement strand
GCCAGATCCAGGCCGGCGAGGTCGCCACCTTGAACCTGGTCCTGAAGGCCGACGTGCAGGGTTCGCTCGAGGCCGTCACCGAGTCCCTCCGCCGCCTGGAGCGCGACGACGTCAAGCTGGCGTTCGTGCACCGTGCGGTGGGTGGCATCACGGAGAACGACATCTCGCTGGCAGCCACCACCAATGCCACCCTCATCGGCTTCAATGTCCGCCCGGACCGCAAGGCTCGCGACATGGCCGACGCCGAAGGCGTGGAGATCCGTACCTACGAGATCATCTACAAACTGCTCGAGGACATCGAGCGGGCCATGGTCGGCATGCTCGCCCCCGAGTACGAAGAGGTCGTCACCGGCGAGGCCGAGGTGCGGGAGATCTTCCGTGTGCCGCGCATCGGCTCCATCGCCGGCTGCTACGTCCGCAGCGGCACGATCACCCGTGGCTCCAAGGTCCGCTTCCTCCGCGATGGCACGATCATCTGGAAGGGTGCGATCCAGTCCCTCAAGCGGTTCAAGGAAGACGCTCGCGAGGTCCGTGAGGGCTTCGAGTGCGGTGTCGGGCTCACCGACTTCCAGGACCTCAAGCAGGGCGACCTGATCGAGACCTTCGACGAACGCGAGATCGCCCGCGTCTGACCCGGGTTGGCCATGCCGGTAGCGTGCTGGCATGGCTGATCTCGAGTTCTACTTCGACCCTGTCTGCCCGTTCGCCTGGATCACCTCGCGCTGGGTCAAAGAGGTGCAGTCGCTGCGCGACTACGACGTCACGTGGAAGTACATCTCGCTGAAGATGATCAACGAGAACCGCACCGAGGACTGGTACACCACGGAGTACCGCGCCGCGCACATGGCCGGCCTGTACGCCCACCGCGTGTGCCACGCGGTGGAGCAGGACCACGGCAACGGCGCGATCGATGCCCTCTACACCGCGCTCGGCACCGCCTTCCACCCCGGCCAGCGCCGCCCCGAGATCAACGCCGCCCCGCAGGCCTTCATGGAGGAGATGCTGGCATCCGTGGGTCTTCCGGTGGCCTATGCCGCGGAGGTGGACAACGAGGCACACGACGAGGCCGTCCGCGCCAGCACCGATGAAGCGTTCGCCCGCACCGGCAAGGACGTCGGCACCCCGATCCTCACCTACTTCCCGGGCACCGACCGCGAAGCCAGCCTGTTCGGCCCGGTCATCTCCAGCACACCGCGGGGCGAGGAAGCCCTCCGCCTGTGGGATGCCGTCGAGGTGCTGGCCGGCAGCGGGGTCGCCGAGATCAAGCGCACCCTGCGCGCCAAGCTCGACTTCAGCTGAAACCCGGGCGTCCCGGCGCAGCGGTGGTCGGTAGGGTGGCGGTATGAGCCGCCCCCGCCGCAGTGCCGCGCCGTCTGCCCACAAGTATCCGCGCACGGCCCGCCTCAGCGAGTCCCTGCGCGAGGTCATCGCCGACGAGCTGGTGCGCATCGACGACGAGCGGTTGTCGTTGGTGACGATCACGATGATCGATGTCGACCCCGAGATGAACCGTGCCGTCGTCTACTACGACTCCTTGGTCGGCCCCGACGGCGATGCCGAGATCCTCGACGCGCTGGCCCAGTACCGGGTCCGCATCCAGAGTTCGGTGGGCCGTCAGGTGAGAGCGAAGAAAACTCCGATCCTGTCCTTCAAGCCGGACGACGTCATTCGCGCCGCGGAGCGCATCGAGAAGATCCTCCACGACCGCGACACCCTGCCCGCGCGCCCGCCGGACCCGGACCTCGAGCCCGACCAGGGTGTCGCAACGCCCGGCGCGGCGAGCGACGGCGATGGCGAGGCGTAAGCCGCCGAACACCCACGGCCTGGCGGTGGTGGACAAGCCGCAAGGCGTCACCAGCCACGATGTGGTCGGCATGTTGCGCCGTCGCTTCGGCGAACGCCAGGTCGGGCACGCCGGCACGCTCGACCCGGACGCCACCGGCGTGCTGCTCGTGGGCGTCGGCCGGGCCACTCGGCTGCTGCGGTTCCTCACCGACCTGGGCAAGACGTACCACGGTGAGGTCGTCTTCGGGAGCACCACCGACAGCCTGGACAGCACCGGCCTGACGACGGCCACCTTCGACATGGCGGGGCTGACGGCCGCCACCGTGGAGGCCGCGGTGCGGGAGAACCTCGTCGGGCCGATCCTGCAGATCCCGCCGATGGTCAGTGCGGTGCGGGTGGATGGCAAGCGGCTCCATGAGCTGGCCCGCGAAGGGGTCGAGGTGGAACGTGCCCCGCGGCCGGTCACCGTGTACCGCTTCGACATCTTCCCCACCTCGGCCCCGTTGCGGTACCGGGCGGAGGTGCACTGCTCCAAGGGCACCTACATTCGCACCCTGGCGGACGACCTCGGCCGGTTGTGCGGTGGCGGCGCTCACCTCCACGGCCTCCGCCGGGTGGCGGTCGGGAGCTTCGGGCTGGCGGAGGCGCAGGCTCCGGACGTCGTCGAGCTCCTGCCCCTGCCCGCCGCGGTGCGGGACTACCCCCACGTGACGGTGGATGAGGCCACCGCGGCGATGGTGCGCCAGGGCCGTGTCCTGCCCCGAGGCGAGGCCTTCACCGGCGCAGGCCCATGGGCCGTGCGTGGCCCGGAGGGGGACTTGCTGGCGATGTACGAGGCGTTCCGCGCCGCGGAAGTGAAGCCCGCTGTGGTGGTGGCCGGGTGAACCCGGCCCGCTAGCGTTCGCATCCGTGCGCGTCATCACCGACCTCTCCACCGCTCCGTGGCCGGGCGAGCGCACGGTTGTCACCATTGGCGCCTACGACGGTGTGCACCTCGGCCACCAGGCGGTCATCGCCGAGGTCCGCCGCATGGCCGCCGCCGCCGGTGCCCGCAGCGTGGTGATCACCTTCGATCGGCACCCGGCGTCCGTCGTGCGCCCGGAATCCGCCCCGAAGCTGCTCACCGACCTGGACCAGAAGCTCGAGCTGTTGGCGGCCACCGGGGTGGACGGGACGGTGCTCGTGCACTTCGACCTCGCTCAGGCGGCCGAGGAGCCGATGGCGTTCGCCCGGCGGGTGCTGGTGGACTGCCTTCACGCCGTGGCAGTCGTGGTGGGGGAGGACTTCCACTTCGGCAGGGGCCGGCTGGGCAATGTCGGCACGTTGCGGGAGTTGGGCGCATCCTCCGGGTTCGAGGTGCAGCCGATGTCGCTGGTGCCGCGCACCGACGGGCCGGATGAATCGATCAGCTCGACTGCCATCCGCCGGGCGATGGCTGGCGGCCAAGTGGAGCTGGCGGCTCGCCTGCTCGGCCGGCCGTTCGAAGCTCGTGGCAAGGTGGTGGCCGGCGACCAGCGCGGCCGCCTGCTCGGCTTTCCCACCGCCAACGTCGAGGTGCCGAACCAGACGTGCATCCCGGCGGACGGGGTGTATGCCGGCTGGTACCACCGGCCGGACGGCAGCCGCCATGCGTGTGCGCTGAACCTCGGTCGGCGCCCGACGTTCTACGAGCACGCCGATCACAGCCTGCTGGAGGCCCACCTGCTGGACTTCAGCGGCGACCTGTACGGGGAGACCGCACGGGTGCAGTTCACCCACTTCCTGCGCAGCGAGCGCAAGTTCGACGGGATCGACGCCCTGCGGATGCAGCTCAAGCACGACATCGAGCACGCTCGTAGCGTGCTCGGCGCCTGACCCGGGGAAGTCAGCCCGCAGCCGGCCAGATGAGGCTGCCGTCGTCGGCGTAGACCTCGCGCAGTACGGACACGTCCACCATCGAGTCGATCACGGGCGCCTGCCCGTCGAACAGGCCGATGCCCGCGTAGGTGGTGACCTCGGCGGTGAGCAACTCCAGCACCGGCAACCCGAGGGGCGCGTCGGCGGTGGCAGTGCCGCCCACCAACTCGGCCTCCACCGCCCAGCGGGCCGTCTCACTCTCGGCCGAGAGGAACATGATGTTGTCGCCGGCCTCGATGGCGGCCACTGCGATGGCGGCCGCGTCGGCTGGGTCGGCCACGGCGTCGGCCAGGCCGCGCAACGTGGCCCGCAAGAAGTCCTGCGCCGCGGTGGGGTGTTCGTCCATGAACGTCGTGTTCGTGTAGAGCACGCCGAAGCTGCCGGGGATGTCGTAATCGCTGGGGTCGTACAAGGTGAAGGGCACACCGGCCGCCTCCAGTTGCAGCGGCTCGTTGCTCTTGTAGCCGGGGAAGCCGACGATGTCCGGCACCTCGATGTGCACCATCGGGTCGAACCCGTCGAGCAGAACGGTCTCGTAGTCGGTTCCTTCGACCAGACCCTGGGCGGCGAGCATCGCCTTCACCGACGGGGTGATGGCCCCCTTCACGCCGATCTTGTGGCCCTTGATGTCCTCGATGGACGGGGCCGCGCCGTCCTTGGTGATCAGGGCGTCGATGCCGGTGCGGCCCTCCACCGCCAGCGCCACGAACCCGGCGTCGTTGGCGCCGGCGAAGTCCACCATCTCGCTGAACGAGCCGCCGGAGGAGAACTGGGCGTCGTTGGCCGCGATCTGCGGGTAGTTGTCCACCGAGAAGCTCGGCTTGAGCTCCACGTCCAGGCACAGGTCGTCGTAGTACCCCTTGGACTCCGCCACCAGCACGTCGACGATCGATGCCGTCGCGGCGAAGTCGAAGCTGGACAGGTAGGTGATCGTTCCTGCGGCCTGGTTCAACGCGCAACGATCCGCGGGGAAGGCCTCGCCGGCGACGACCTCGAGCGTGCCGTTGCCGCCCCCGGTGCTCGGCGTGGTGCCGCCCGGGCCGGCGTCGTCGGAGCACGCGGCGAGCAGCGACGTGGTGGCGATCAGCAGGGGAAGGACACGGCGGTGCATGCGAGAAACCTCGGTTCGCGGAAGTGTGGCGAGCCTACCAACGGCCCTCCCGATGGCCCCTACGGGCTCGTGGCGTCGAGCGCCTCGAACAAGGCCAGCACGTTTGCCGCCCCCACGCCGACGCGATGGCCGGTGCGGCTGATGAACCCCAACTGCAGCCCGGCGGCGGCGTCGTCCGCGGCGAAGAACTGCTCGTGGCCGTCGGCGTCCACCACGACCTCGGTGAGCAGGGGGGCGCCGGCCTCGGCCACGCAGGCACGGGCGTATCCGGCGTTGAGCACCTCCAACGCCACGTGCTGCACTCCCGGCCCGTGTGCCTCCAGATAGCGGGCAACGGAGTTGGACGCGGTGGGGTCGACGAGCACGAAGGTGACCCCACCCGCTGCTACCGCCGCCATTCCCTGGTGCGGTGCGGACAGCGAGCTTTCGTGGAACCCGAACCGCCCGACCAGCGATGCGGTGGCCGCGGCGACGTCGGCGACGGCCACCACCACATGGTCCACGCGGCTGGTGACGGTGTCCAGCCCGGAGGTGCCGGCGCCGGCGGCCTGCTTCTCCGGTGCGGGGTCCGGCCGGTGCCCGGCCACTTCG
>JBPOIX010000058.1:0-6870 GCA_052034175.1 Actinomycetota bacterium | reverse complement strand
TCGGCCGGTGCCTCGTCGGCCGGTGCCTCGTCGGCCGGTGCCTCGTCGGCGCTGTTCACCTCGGTCGGTGCCTCTGCGGCGGTGTCCTGTTCGGCGGTGGCGGCATCCTGGCCGTCCGTCGTCGTCGTCTCGACGTCGCCGTCGCTCTGCTCTTCCACGTTGCCTTCTCTCATTCCCCTCACGCAGGGGTCAAACAACGATACGGGCTCCAGGCCCAACCCGTCTGTGACCTGCGGCGCGGGCAGCTCGGAGCCTCAGGCGCCGAGGGCCGTGAGCGTGGCGTCGAGTTCGGTGAGCAGGATGTCCGCCTCGGCTCGGCCGACGACGAGCGGCGGCTTGATCTTGAGCACATTGTCGTGCGGGCCGTCCGTGCTGATCAGCACGCCGCGGTCGCGCAGGGCATTGGCCACGTCGCCCGCCAGGGATGTGGCGTGGGCCTTGGTGGCGCGGTCGGTGACGAGGTCGATGCCGAGGTACATGCCCATGCCGCGCACATCGCCGATCGACGGGTGGCGCGCCGCGAGGGCGGAGAACCCGTCGAGGAGGTAGCGGCCGGTCTGCCGGGCGCGGTCCTGCAAACCCTCGGTCTCGATCACATCGAGGACCGCCATGCCCGCGGCGCAGCTGACGGGGTTGCCGCCGAACGTGTTGAACCACTCCATCCCGTTGGCGAACGCCGCGGCCAACTCGGGTGTGGTGACCACCGCGCCGAGCGGATGGCCGTTGCCGATCGGCTTGCCGAGGGTCACGATGTCCGGTACCACGCCGGTGCCCTCCAACTGCGGGCCGAACGCCCACAGATGGCTGCCGGCCCTGCCGAAGCCGACCTGCACCTCGTCGGCGATGGTGACGGCACCCGCAGCGTTCGCCGCCCTGAACGCCGCCGCGAGGTAGCCATCCGGGAACACCACTTGGCCGCCGCAACCGCTGATGCTCTCGGCGATGAAGGCCGCTGCGCCGCCGTGCTCCGCGGCCGCCCGCGCGCACGCCTCGGCCACCGATGCGGCGTATGCCGGGCCGTCCGCGCCGTGCGCCCCGCGATACGGGTCGGGGAGATCGGCCAGGTGGGTGTGCGCTGGGCGCCCGCCGCCACCGCGGCGGTTGAACTTGTACGCGCTGATCTCCACTAGCCCGGTGGTGTTGCCGTGGTACCCCCAATCCACCGCCACCACGTCGCGCCGGCCGGTGGCGGTGCGGGCGATGCGCAGCGCCAGCTCGTTGGCCTCGCTGCCCGAGTTCGTGAGGTACACCACACGCAGCGGCGCGGGGAACAGGGCCGCGAGCCGCTCGCTGTAGTCGAGGATGGTGCGGTGCAGGTAGCGCGTGTTGGTGTTCAGCACCGCAGCCTGGCGGGCGATGGACTCCACCACGTGCGGGTGCGCGTGGCCCACGTGGGCCACATTGTTCACACAGTCGAGAAGGCCGCGCCCGGTGTGATCGAACAGCCACGCCCCTTCGCCGCGCACGATGGTGAGCGGCCGCCGGTAGCTGACGGAGAGCGACGGCCCGAGGTCGGCGCGGCGCCGCTCCGCGAGCACCGCAGGATCGTCCGCAGTGGTGTCTGCCCAGGTCTCGGGGGTGAAGCGCAACAGCAGGTCGGCGTTGGGCACCAGGCTTCGCCAGACGGTCATCCGGCTCGGCTCGCCGGCGCCCTCGAAGTTGCCGTCCGGCACGGCGTCGTGCTCCCCCCATCGTTCCAGCAGCAGGTCGGTCATCACCTGCAGGTGGACGTGGGGCGCCCAGCCACCGTTCACCGTGTGGTCGCCGACGAAACCGATCACCTCGCCCGCGGCCACGGTCTGGCCGGGCTGCACGGTGGAGAGGGTGGCTCGCGACAGGTGGCCGTAGAGCACCCAGAACGGTGTTCCGGCGCCGGTGTGGTGGCGCAGGATCACGGTCGGGCCGTAGTCGTATGGGGAGGCGTTGTCCACCACGGTCTCCACCGTTCCGGGCAGCATCGCCCGCACGGGCGTGTCCACCTCCACGAACAGATCGATGCCCGTGTGGACCGACCGCGGCTCGGGGGCGTCGGTGGTGAACTGGTCGCCGGCGTAACAGCTGCGGTCCTCGTCGTACCTGCCGAGGGCCATGACGGCGCCCGCAACTGCCATCTCCCGCTGGATCCAGGCCCACGAGTCCACCGGGTTGCGGATCGAGGTCAACGGGGCGTCGCCTGCCAAGCTGACCACCACACGCGGCGCGCGGCGTACGTCGAACGGCAGCGGGCTGTGCGGGTGGCAGTCGGCCGAGGCGAGCCAGAAGGTGATCTCTGGTTCGGCGCTCACCGGGGCCCAGCCGACCGCGGCCCGGGCGGCCGCCCGCAGGAAGCCCGGCTTGCTGGCCACGATGCGCCGCAACAGCCGGCGAACGGGTAGCTGCGACACCAACAGGTAGGCGTTGTCCGGGTGCTCCCGGCTGCGATGGGAGGAGATCGCCAGGCTCATCGCCAGCCGCGTCGCCACCAGGTCCCACAACACGTCCATCTCGTCCGCGAGCAGCGGGAACTCGGTGTGGTAGGCGGAGATCACGTCAGTGGCGGCGGCCACCACGTCGTTCACGTCGAGCAGGGCGTAGGCAAGGGTGATGGCCAGTTCGTTCACCTGGCGGGCCCAGACCATGTCGCCGAAGTCGATCAGGCCGGCTACCCGGTGGCCGTCGGTGAGCACGTTCCAGTCGTTGGCGTCGGCGTGGATGACCGCGCCGCGCAGCAGCGGCAGGCGTGGCACGACCTCCCGTTCGTGGCGGGCGAAGACGGCCTCGGCGAGGGCCGCGTCGTGGCTGCCGTCGGTGTCGGTGATGTCAGCCACCCAAGGGCGGACTGCCTGTGCGCGGTCGAGGTTCCACAGAAACTCGGGCTGGTGCGCAGCGGGGTGGCCGAACCCCTGGAGCGCCGCCGACATGCGGCCCATGAATGCCCCCAGGCTGGCTCGCAGCGTGGAGGTGTGCGCCGCCTCGGCGTACGGCGTGCCGGGCAGCCAGGTGACCGCCCGCACGAGATGGCCCTCGTGGCACAGCACCCCGGGCTCCACCAACCGCGGCAGCGCCAGCCCGGGTGCCACAGCGGCCAGGTGCCGCAACGCCGCCGACTGGAGGTCGAGCGCCGCGGGTGCCTCCGCGGCGTTGGCCACCTTCACCACATGGGCGCCCACCCGCACGTTCTGGTCCCGCTCGCTCGCCAACGGCGCCGCCACCCCATCGATGCCGAACAGGGTGCGCGCCAGTGTGGCCACGTGGTCCACCGCGAACTGCGGCGGGGGAGCGTCGAACACGGAAGTCGTCATGCCCCGTCGACGATACGCGCCCGCTAACGTCGCCGCTCGTGCCCGCCAGCGTCGTCATCACCGGAACCGGTCTGTTCACACCGCCCTTCTCGATCAGCAACGAGGAGCTGTGTGCGTCGCTGAGCGTGGCGGTGAACCGCTTCAACGAGGAGCACGCACCCGAGATCGACGCGGGCGCGGTGACGGCGCGCACCCTGCCCGACGCTGAGTTCATCGAGAAGGCCTCCGGCATCCGCAGCCGGTACGTGATGGAGAAGAGCGGGGTCCTCGACCCCGATCGCTTGCGCCCGCACCTGCCCATGCGCGGTGAGGACGAGATCGGCCTGATGGCCGAGATGGCGCTGCCGGCCATCGCCGAGGCACTGGCTCAGGCGGGCCGGCGGGCAGACGAGGTGGACTGCATCATCGTCGGTGCGTCGAACATCCAGCGTGCCTACCCGGCGGTGGCGATCGAAGTCCAGCATGCCATCGGTGCAGGTGGGTGGGCGTACGACATGAACGTCGCCTGTTCCTCCGCCACGTTCAGCATGCAGGCGGCGGTGGATGCGCTGCGCAACGGCTCGGCGAACTGCGCGCTCGTGGTGAACCCGGAGATCACCAGTGGGCACAACAACTTCGCCCTGCGCGACCACCACTTCATCTTCGGCGACGCGTGCACGGTGGCCGTGCTGGAACGAGCCGACGACGCAACGGCGGGGGAGCAGTGGGAGGTGTTGCGCACTCGCCTGGAGACGAAGTTCTCCAACAGCATCCGCAACGACTTCGGGTTCCTCAACTGCGCCGAGGACGGCGAGCGCGACCCCTTCGAGCTGGTGTTCCGCCAACGCGGGCAGCAGGTGTTCAAGGAAGTGGTGCCGCTGGTGGTGAAGCACATCGAGGAGCAGCTCGGCGCGTTGCAGCTCGCCGCCGCGGACGTGCGCCGCTTCTGGCTGCACCAGGCGAACCTGAAGATGAACCAGCTGATCGCCAAGCACGTGCTGGGTCGCCTGCCCGACGACGTGGAAGCGCCCGTGATCCTCGACCGGTACGCCAACACCTCGTCGGCCGGGTCGGTGATCGCGTTCCATCTGCACCGTGCGGACATGGCCAGCGGCGACCTGGGGGTGCTGTGCAGCTTCGGCGCCGGCTACTCCATCGGCAGCCTGGTGCTCCGCAAGCGGTAGGGGCGGCGCGCTACGGTCGCCGGCATGCTTGCGTTCCGTGCTGTCGTCGTCGTGGCGGTTGCCGCCGTCGCCCCGCTCACCCTTGCTGCGTGCAGCGAGGACGCCACCGGCCCTACCACCGTGGCCGTGGCGGGCTCACAGCCCCCGTCCACCGATGGCACGGTGCCCTCGACCTCTGGCACCGAGCCCGGTGCGTCACCGGTCACCGACACGCCCACTACGCCGAGCACCGCTGCCGGCGATGAGTCCAGTGCCGCGGCCGCGGCTGCCGCACAGGCGGCCATCGACCTCGGTGACGATCTCGGCGACTGCCCGTTCGACCCGGCCGGTGTGGTGGCCACGGTCCGTGGAGTGCTGCCGCTGGCCCCCGAGTTCGACGGGCCGATCGAGGAGAACGGCCAGGTCTTCTACGGCGGCGACGTGGACATCACCTACTGTCATGTTCGCCCGCAAGAGGGCGCGTACAACGCCACCACGGGCGTGGTGGACATGCGTGTGGACGTGCACCCCGGTATCGCCGACGTCGCCACCTACCTCGACGAGGAGTGGGCCGAGGAGTTGGAGGACGTGGTGCCGCAGACCGCCGCCGGCGGCACCCTGACCGTGGGCTGCTTCGCCGAGTACCGGTGCCTGGCCATGTGGCAGGGCGCCGATCTCTTCATCGCCTTGATGGTGGAGGCCGCCGACACCGTTGCCGCCGAAGAGACGGCCGCGGCACTGGTGGCGATCATCCCCGTCGTGACGGAAGACCTCGTCAACGGTCGCTGAGCTCCGCTCGTGGCCGGCGCGCAGCCTGGCCGTGGAGGAGCCCCCACATCTCGGCCGCGGCGGCAGCCGGCGCCTGCGCGACGACGATGTGTTCACGAGCCCTGGCGGCCATCGCCGCCGCGGCCTCGGGCTGCTCGAACAGTCGGCGCAGGAGGGCGGCTGCGGCCTCGACATCGGGCTGCGCCCACAACGCTTCGCTGTCGTAGGGCTTGTTGCCCGCACCGACCTCGACCAACTCGTACGGCACGAGGCAGGTGGTGTCGGCGGTGCAGAAACGCATGTTTCCCGAGTACCCGGTGGTGACCACCGGCGTGCCGAGCGCCATGGCGTCGGCGCTGTTCAGGCCGAACCCCTCGCTGCGATGCAACGAGACGAAGCAGTCGCTCAACTCGAGCAGTGCGGTCATCGACGCGGCGCTCCAGGTGGCGTCGACCACCGTGATGTCCGGGCGGTCTTCTGTCGCCCGCTGCAGCTGATCGGCGGCGAGCGGGTGGTGGGCGCCGTTCATCGCCTTGATCACCAGCAAGGCCTCACCTGGAAGCGGGAAGGCCAAGCGGAAGGCGCGCACCACGTCCAGCGGGTTCTTGCGCGCGAACACGGAGTGATGATCGAAGCAGGTGGTGACGAGGTACCCCTCGGGAAGGCCGAGCTCTGCCCGCCCGAACGGTGTTCTGGCCTGCGGGACGGAAACCGGCAGGGTGACCACATGGACCGGCACGTCCCCCCCGAGGCTGCGGACGGCCTGGGCGGTGAACTCGCTCGTGACCCACACCTGTTCGAGGGTGGCGAGCGCGTCGGCGAACTCGGCCGGCATCGTCGCCAGCTCCCAGAACCACAGCGCGATGCGCCGTGCGTCCGCCTGCGTCCGGTGGTAGTGCTCAAGGCGGGCGAGCGCCCCGGGCAGCATGTCGGCGTTGACGCAGTAGACGCTGTCGCGAAAGCGCAGCGCCCCGGCCACGCCGTGGTGCAACCGGTGTTCGTTGCGGGTGCCGGCAGCGGTGAGCCCCACCACGTGGACGGGAACCCCGGTGCGTTCCAGCCCTGCCAGCAAGCGCCTGCCCGATTCGCCCACACCGTGCTCGGAGGCCATGTACGCCACCATGTTCCAGCCGCCGGCCTCGCGTTCGTAGGCGGACACCGGAGGCAACGGCGCGGGTGGAGTGCCCAGCCCGGCCGCCTCGCGTGCGGCGACCGCGAGGGGGAACTCGGCCAGCCAGCGTTGGTAGTTCACGGCGTCGTCCAGGTCGAGGCGAGGGAAGTGGTGCTGCACCCCGACCTCGGACTCGT
Organism: Actinomycetota bacterium; assembly: GCA_052034175.1. Lineage (GTDB taxonomy): Bacteria > Actinomycetota > Acidimicrobiia > Acidimicrobiales > Ilumatobacteraceae > UBA668. Next base: position 371 of record JBPOIX010000058.1, on the reverse strand, counting down.
AGAACGCCAGCGCCCACCGGCCGACGGGAACACCCCACTGGCCAGGCGCGGGCGAGTCGATCCACTCTCTCAGCGCGCCCGGCGCGAACGCGTTCGCCGGAAGGGAGTCCGCCCCCGTGGCGGCGAGCGAGCACGCCCGGCGCAGCGCCGCCCGGACGGCGGGAGGCAGCTGCCCGAGGGTGATCCGGATCTCCCGCACCAGCCCCAGGGGTTCGAGTTCGGCGGCGGCCCCCTCCCCCTCATAGATCCCCTCGATGCTGCGGAGGGCGGCGACGGCGGCGCCCTGGGTCACCAGCACCTGCACCGCCCGCCCGGAGGGCACGACCGCGAGCACGGCCTCGCCGGCATCAGCGCTCCCGCCCTCGAGGGCC
>JBPOIX010000392.1:0-5227 GCA_052034175.1 Actinomycetota bacterium | reverse complement strand
CCGCAGGAACTGCGGCCACGACCGCGACAACCTCCGCCGGGTCGAGCGCTTCGACGACCGCGGTGACGACGGCCACGACCGCCACGAGCGCGACGGCGGCCACGGCGGCCACCACGGCGACGACGGTTGCGACCACGACGGCCAGCGGGCAGATCGCCGACGGCACCTACCTCGGCGATGCGTCGACGAACCGCTGGGGCACCGTGCAGGTGCAGGCCGTGTACTCCGGCGGCCAGCTGGTGGACGTGCAGATCCTGTCCTACCCCGACGGTGACCGGAAGAGCATCCAGATCAACGAGCGCGCCCTGCCGACCCTGATCACCGAGGCGATCTCCATCCAGAGCTCCGACGTCAACACGGTCTCCGGCGCCACGTACACGACGGTCAGCTACCGCGAGAGCCTGCAGTCGGCCATCGACGCCGCCCTCGCCGCTTCGGGCCTGGCCTGACATGAGCGTGCACCGGGTGCAGCAGGTGATGGGCACGACGATCTCGATGGACCTCGTCGACACCCACGACACGACGCTGGCCGACCGGCTGGAGGCGTGGTTCACCCATGTGGACCACACCTTCAGCCCGTACCGCGAGGACAGCCCGATCACCCGACTCGGCCGTGGCGAACTGGGCGACCACGAACTCACCGACGAGATCCTGTCCGTGCTGGAAGGGTGCGAACAGCTGTGTGCCGACAGCGACGGCGTGTTCGACGTGTGGAACCTGCCGAGCCCGAACGGCACCCGGTTCGACCCGTGCGGCTACGTGAAGGGGTGGTCCGTACAACGTGCCGCGGACCTGTTGGTGGAGGAAGGCGTGCAGGACTTCTGCCTCAACGCCGGCGGCGACATTGCCCTGCGCGGGCGCAACCACAAGGGTGAGGTGTGGAGCGTGGGCGTGCGCCACCCCCACGACGCCGGGCTGGTGGCGCTGGTGCTGCACGGCGAGGGCCCGCTGGCCGTGGCCACCAGCGGCACCTACGAGCGCGGTGCCCACATCGTGGACCCGCGCACGGGCGACGCGGTCACCGACCTGGCGTCCGTCACCGTTGTCGGCCCGGACCTCACCGCGGCCGACGCCTACGCCACCACCGTGTTTGCCATGGGCATGGACGGCCTCACCTGGCTGGCCGCCCACGACGGCTACGAGTGCGCGGCCATCACCCACGACCTGCGCCTGGTCAGCACCCCCGGCCTCGGTGCCTACCGCTGACGCGGGCAGGTACCGTGGCAGCCATGCCGCTGCAGCTCACCTTCGTCACCTCCGCCAAGCGGCACACCGACCTGCCCGATTCCCCGTGCGAGATCGCCCTTGTCGGCCGCAGCAATGTCGGCAAGTCGTCGCTCATCAACGCGCTGGCGAATCGCCGCCAGCTGGCCAAGGTGTCGAACACGCCGGGCCGCACCCAGCTGCTCAACCTGTTCACCCTGCCCTCCGGCGGCACGGTGATGGACCTGCCCGGCTACGGCTACGCCAAGGTCCCCGGCCGGGAGAAGGCGGGCTGGCAGCGGATGATCGAGGACTACCTCATCGAGCGCGAGCCGCTGGTGCTGGTGTTCGTGCTGGTGGACGGCGAGATCGGCCCCACCAAGCTGGACGTGCAGATGCTCGACTGGTTGCGCCAGAGCGACGTGCCGCACACCGTGGTGGCCACCAAGCTGGACAAGGTGAAGCCGTCGAAGCGGGACACCCGCAAGAACGACCTGGCGAAGGGCTGCGGCCTCGACCGCGGCGACATCATGTGGGTCAGCGCCAGCAAGGGCACCGGCATCGAGGCCCTGGCTTCCCACGTGAACAGGCTGCTCACCCCGTAGGGGCGGCCCGCGTCCGTCCACCGCGCGTGGGAGCCCGCCGCGGTGGCGAGGTTCAGCTGTGGCGGCGGAGGGCACCGCGCAGTTTGGCCACCATGTCCCGCGGGTCGGCCATCAGCATTCCCTTGCGCATCAGCTTGACCTTCTTCGCCGAGTACGGCGGGTACATCAGTGCCGGGTCGATCTTGGTGGTGCGGCTGTGCACGGAACGGCGATGGCTGAACGTCTCGAAGCCGAACTTGCCGTGGTAGGCGCCCATGCCGCTCTCGCCCACGCCACCGAACGGCAGGTTGGGGTTGGAGATGTGCAGCAGGGTGCCGTTGACGCACACGCCACCGCTGGTGGTGCCGTTCACCACGGCGTCGTTGTCCGCGTCGTGCTCGCTGAACGTGTACAGCGCCAGCGGCTTGTCGCCCTGGGCCGAGCCTTCCTGCACGAAGGCCGTGGCCTCGGCCAGGCTGTCCACGGCGATCACCGGCAGGACCGGCCCGAAGATCTCCTCGTCCATCACCGGGTCGGCGGCGGTGATGCCGGTGAGCACGGTGGGGGAGATGTAGCGGGTGTCGGTGTCGGTGACCCCGCCGTGGGCCACCGTGCCACAGTGCAGCAGCTTCTCGATGCGGTGGAAGTGGGGCTCGTTGACGATGCGGGCGAAGTCCGCGCTCTGCTGCGGGTCCTTCCCGTAGAACTCGGTGATGGCCGCGCCGAGCGCGGCGACGAACTCGTCGTGCACCGGGCGTTCGACCAGCACATAGTCCGGCGCGATGCAGGTCTGGCCGGCGTTGACGAACTTGCCCCACGCCACCCGCTTCGCCGCCACCTTGACGTTGGCGTTGCGGCTGACGATGGCCGGGCTCTTGCCGCCGAGCTCCAGCGTGACCGGGGTGAGGTGCTCCGCCGCGGCGCGCATGACGATGCGCGCCACCCGGCTGTTGCCGGTGTAGATGATGTGGTCGAACCGCTGAGCCAGCAGCTCCGTGGTCTCGGCCACGCCACCCTGCACCACGGTGACCGCGGGGTCGCCCAGCGCTTCGAGCAGCGCGGTCAGCTCGGCCGAGGTGGCCGGCGCCAGCTCGCTCGGCTTGGCCACCACCGCGTTGCCGGCGGCGATGGCCGCCACCACGGGAAGCAGCAGCAGCTGCACCGGGTAGTTCCAGGGGGCGATCACGCACACCACGCCCACCGGTTCGCGCACGATCTCCGACGAGCCCGGCTTGAACGCCACCGGCGTGGGCACCTTCTCCGGCTTCATCCACAACGGCAGGTTGGCCAGGGTGTGGTTGATGTCGCTGATGGTGAACCCGATCTCGGTGAGCCAGGCCTCCGGCCGCGGCTTGCCGAAGTCCGCGGCCAGCGCATCCAGCAGGCGCTCCTCGCGTTCGGCCACCACGTCGCGCAGCTTCTCCAGCGTGGCCACCCTCCAGGCGTAAGGACGGGTGGTGCCCAGGTCGAAGGCCGCGCGGGCGGCGGCCACACGGGGTTCGATGTCGGCAAGCAGGGTGGTCTCCATACGGCCAACCCTACGCCCGCATGGTCAGGACGTGCGCTGCGGAAGGGCGATCTCGTAGGTGATACGCCGGGTGCGCGGCTCGAACCCGAGCCCCCGGTAGAGCCGCGCTGCACCCGTCGGGTTCTCGCTGTCCACCCCGATCGAGGCGTGCGTCAGGCCGGCCGCAGCGAACGCATGCAACGCGTGGGCGATCAGCCCACTGGCCACACCGCGGCCGCGCCACTCGCGCAGCGTGCCGAGGCTGTCGACCCACCCGTCGCTGCGGCCGATGAGCTCGTCGTCCGCCTCGAAGCGCTTGCACAGGCAATGGCCGACCACGGCGCCATCGTCGTCCAGTGCCACGAACGACAGGTCCAGCCGGGCGCCGTAGCCAGTGGTCATCTGCTCCCAGTGGTGCTCGGAGGTCGGGGTGGAACCCCAGTGATCGGCGAAGGCGGCGTTCTTCACCGTGCGGATCTCCTCGCTGCGCTCCGCCGGCCACGGCACCACACGAAAGCCGTGCGTGGTGGGGAGCTGGGGCAGATCGGTGAGCGGGCGGAGCAGTTCGTCGTTGTAGCGCACGGGCACCATGCCCATGCGCGCGTAGAGGCGGAGTGCGGCCTCCGCGCCGTCGAGCGCGTCGGTGCGGATGAAGCACGGCAGGTCGCGCCCACTGGACCGCAGCTGCTCCTCGGCCCGCTCGATGCCGAACGCCATCAGCGCCCGGCCGGCGCCACGCCCACGGTGCTGCGGCGCCACCGCCCCGAACACGTAGCAGCGCTCCTCGCGGACCTCGCTCGGCAGCCAATAGGTGTAGGCGTACCCCACGGGCACCCCGTCCTCCAGCGCCAGGCGGGTGTCCGTTGCCAGCACGACGTGCTCGTCGTCGAGCTCCTCGGCCAACTCCTCCAGTTCCAACACTTCCTGCACACCGTCGAACGCGTTCGACCGGCGCTGCAGGTCCAGCACGATCTCCAAGTCGTCGATGGTAAGGGGGCGCGTCTCGATCACAGGTCGGACGGTAGCCAACTTGGGCCTTGTCGACGGCGGGTATTCCGGCTTGACCTCGCGAGGTGCGGGGACGATAACCACACGTGCCCTTCGACGACTCCCACTTCCCCGCGCTGCTGGCCGGCGCGCAGCGAGGGGATGCGAAGAGCATCGAAGCCCTGTACCTGGATCTGCAACCGCGGGTGTTGCGCTACCTCCGCAGCATCGAGCCGCGGCAGGCGGACGACCTGGCGGCGGAGGTGTGGCTGGCCGTGGCGAAGGGCATCCGTTCCTTCGACGGTGATGCCGTGGCGTTCCGCGGGTGGCTGTTCACCATCGCCCGCCGCCGGGTGGCCGACCATCGGCGCGCTGCCGCGCGCCGCCCGGCGGACCACGGAGTGCCCGACGACCTGCCCGGCGGCAGCGACCCTGCGGATGTGGTGGTGGACCGCCTGAGCGGGCAGCAGGCGGTGGACCTGATCCAGGCCGTGCTGCCCGGTGAACAGGCCGACGTGCTGCTGTTGCGGGTGCTCGGTGGCCTGGACGTGACCGAGGTGGCCAAGGTGCTGGAGCGCACACCGAACTGGGTGCGCGTGGCGCAGCACCGCGGCCTGCGGCGCCTGGCCGCGGCGCTCGGGGAGAAAACTTCCGCGCCCGTGTAATGGAACCCGGGCTCGCGGCGATCTGTACACCGTGAACGAGATGCCCCTCCCCGACGACATCGTCGATTCCATCCTCAGCGGCACTGCTGACGGTGAGTGGGGCAGCGTGGCAGAGCTGATGACGGGCGCAGCTCAGCCGGGTACCGCAACGGAAATGAGTGGCTTGTCCACCGTGCTGCAACAGTTCGCCGCGGCAGGCCCGGCTGCGGCGACCCCGGCCGCCACAGCCGTGGTGAAGCGATTCCCACGGCGGGCGGCCGCGGCGCTCGTCGGCGTGCTGC
>JBPOIX010000021.1:0-22525 GCA_052034175.1 Actinomycetota bacterium | reverse complement strand
GGTGGGCGGGATGTCCAGCGGGCTGGGGAGGAAGTCGATGACCGCGTCGAGCATCGGCTGGACGCCCTTGTTCTTGAACGCCGAGCCGCACAGGATCGGCACGAAGTCGAACGCCAGGGTGCCCTTACGGATGGCGCGCTTGATCTCGTCCTCCGACAGCTCCTCGCCGCCGAGGTACTTCTCCATCAGCTCGTCGTCGCTGGTAGCGATCGTCTCGAGCAGCTCCTCGCGGTACTGATCCGCTTCGTCCTTCATGTCGGCCGGGATGTCCACTTCGTCCCACTTGGCGCCGAGCTCTTCGTCGCGCCAGATGAGGGCCTTCATCTTCACCAGGTCGATCAGGCCGACGAACGGCTTGTTGCTCTCCGGGCCACCGGCGCCCACCGGCAGGTGGAGCACGGCCGGGGTGGCCTCGAGGCGGGTCTTCACCATGTCCACCGTGCGGTAGAAGTTGGCGCCGATGCGGTCCATCTTGTTGACGAAGCACATGCGCGGGACCTTGTACTTGTTGGCCTGACGCCACACCGTCTCGGTCTGGGGCTCCACGCCGGCCACGCTGTCGAACACGGTGACGGCACCGTCGAGCACGCGCAGCGAACGCTCCACCTCGATGGTGAAGTCCACGTGGCCGGGGGTGTCGATGATGTTGATGCGGTGGTTGTTCCAGATGCACGTGGTGGCAGCGGAGGTGATGGTGATGCCACGCTCCTGCTCCTGCGCCATGTGGTCCATGGTGGCGGCACCGTCGTGCACCTCACCGATCTTGTAGCTCTTGCCCGTGTAATACAGGATGCGCTCGGTCGTGGTGGTCTTACCCGCATCGATGTGGGCCATGATGCCGATGTTGCGGGTGCGCTCGAGGGGGAATTCGCGCTTGGCCATGAGTCTCTCTCTTCGTCGTCTGCCAGCACCTGTGCTGGCGATGTGCCGCTGGGCGCGCAAGGGCCGAACCGGCCCGAGGCACAATGCACAATCCTATCGCCGCACGATGCGATCCCGACCTGTTTCGGTCAGCAGGGGCCGACAGGGGCGGTGACCGTGACGGCCTCCCCTGGCGTGCGGGCACCATCCGACCCCACCGCCACCAGGCGCAGGGTGTAGGTCGCTCCAGACGGCTGGCCGGAGATGACGCCCGCCACCTTCTCCGGCGGGTCGCCGATCGTGGCCGGCCCGGTGAGGCTGGCGTGGGGAACCCAGGTGCCGTCCAGCTGGCCGACCTCGACGTCGTAGTAGGCAACGGCCGGGTGGCTCCCCGGCCAGGCGGGGATGAGGGCCCAGCCGGCACCGGCGGCCGGGCAGTACGGTGCGTAGATCGGCGCCGGCACGGAGAACTCGCCCGACCCGTCCGTGGGCACGGTGCCACCCGCACCCGGAACGGTGGTGGACGCGGCCGGGTCGACCGTGGTGGTCGCGCCGCTGCCGGCTGGTTCGGTGGAGCCAGGCTCCGCCTCCACGAACTCGCTCCACACGTAGCGACCCAGCGTGCCAACCGCCACGGCTGCGATCGAGAGCACCAGCACGGCCAGGCCGACCGTCCTCAGCGTGCGCAACCACACCCGCGGTGGGCGTTCACCGACCGCCGGCTGGGCGATCGTCGCATCCGGAGTGGGCGAGTACGCCGCCGCCTGCGAGGGCGCCTGGGTCGGCGCCTGGGTCGAAGGGAGGGCAGCCAGTTCGTTGGTGTCCTTCTCCGGGGTGCGCTCGGCGCGGCGCTGCTCCTTGGCGGCTCGGCGGGCTGCCCGCCGATCCTCCTTCGCCGGAACGGCGGGGACCTGCGAGGACGGTTGGTCCCGCGGGGGCATGGTCGGGTGCACGCTGGGGTCCGGGTCGGGGTCCCGCGGCACGCCCTTGGCGGACACGACACGCACCACCGTGCCCGGCGAATGCAGCAACGGCAGCGCCCGTTCCACCACGTCGGCCACCTGCGGCGACGTGAGCAGGGTGTGCGAGGCGCGGGTGACCACCCGGCAGGCGTTGTCCGACGAGGTGACCAGTACCCCGTCGATGGCCCGCGGCGCCGCGGCCGGCATCACGCTGTCCATGAACGACAGGACGGGCACGACCGGGGTGCCCATGGTCTGGCTGGCGAACTGGGACTCCACCCGGGCGGTGTCCAGGTCGCCGCGCAGGGACGTCTGCCCCGCCCACAGCTGGCCGTCGCGGTAGGAGATGGCGTCCATGTACCGGCGGGTGACCACCAGGAAGGCGCCGCCGGGCCCGACGACGAGGTGGTCGATGTTGCCCTTCGAGCCGGGCATCTTCAGGTCGTGGAGGATTGCGTACGACGGCGGCAGATAGTCCAGCAGCGCAGCCATCGCCCGTTCGTCACCGGCGACGCGTTCCAGCCACAACGCCTCGGTCACCAACCGCTCAGCGGTCGACCTCCGTTGCGAGGCCAGTGCCAACGCGCTGCCTCCTGCCACCCCACCCTCGATCACGGGGGAAGTATCGGCACCCACGGCCGTGATCTTGACCAAGACTTGAGCATCTGACGCGCCCATCGAAACCTCACTCGACGTGACCGCACGCAGCCGCTCATGTCACTCCTGGAACGCAGATCCGTACCGAACATGGCCAACCGGGAGGCTGTGCCCACCCAGCGCGAGGGCCATCCACGAGGCACCGTCGCCGTAGTCGCCGGCCAGCCCGGCCGCCGCGGCCGGTGCGAACCCGAAGCGCGGGTAGTAGTGGTCGTGGCCGAGCAGCACGACGAAGCGCCACCCAGCCGCGGTGGCGCGCTCCAGCCCGGCTCGGATCAGTGCCCCACCGATGCCGTCGCCCTGGTGCGGGGGCGCCACCGCCACCGGGGCCAGCCCCAGACCGCCGGCACGGGCGCCGTCCAGGGTGACTTCGCTGAAGGCGATGAAGCCGACGACCTCGCCCTCGGCCTCGGCCACCAGCGTCACTTCAGGAACGAGCTCACCGCGGGCGCGCAGCGTGCGGACGAGGCCAACCTCGCTGTCCGAGCCGAACTGCTGCAGGAACGCCGCGCTGACGACAGCGTCGATGGCGGCCTCGTCGCCGGGCGCTTCGGGGCGGATCACGATCGTCGAGTCGGGCATGGGTTCATGCTGGCCCGCGACACGCCCCGGGGACGACCGATTATTCGCGGCTGAGCTCGGTGCGCGCCGTGGCGTCGAGGTCCTTGGCGGCGTCGGCAGCGGGCTGCCGGCCGAGGGTGCGGAACGTCACCGTGTGCACCTCGGCGGTGAAGGGGAACGGACCCTCGAAGTCCGCCACCACGGCATTCAGCGGGCCGCGGGCGATGTCGGTGCCGATCGAGCCGAGGATGCGCACCAGCTTGGGCACGGTGGCCGACGCCAGGTCGGTGCCGTCGCTGGAGAGCGTGAGCACGCCGCCCTTGCCCTCGCGCAGGAACCGCACCGCCAGGGTGTGGGGGCCGGGCGGGAGGGCCACCGGCGCGCTCACACGCGTGTGGGTGCCGAGCGCGTTGTAGTCGAAGTGCATCACCCCGTCCTGCACCCACCAGCAGTGCCCCACGTTGTGGCTGCCGCGGGTGTAGAGCACGCCTTCGGCGCCGGCCGCGCCCGCTGGCACGGTGACCTCGGCGACGGCCTCGAAGTTCTTCCCGCCGAGGGCTGGCGACACGTCGCTGGGAAGGTGGGCCATCGGCGGCCGGTAGACGTACTGCGCTTCCTGCCCCGGCAGGAAGTGGTGTGGCGTGCCCGGGCGAGGCGCGCCCCCGAACAGCTCGATGGTGCGGTCGTCGAGCGGGAGCACACCATGGGTGTCGGCCTCGGCCCACCAGGCGGCCACCATCTCGGCCAACTGGTCCGGGTGCTCCGCCGCCAGGTCGTGGCACTCGCTGAAGTCCTGCGTCAGGTCGTACAGGCCCCACTCGTCCTCATCGAAGGGCCGGCCGGCCTCGTGGTACGTGGTGGCCTTCCAGCCCTCGCGGTAGATGCCGCGGTGGCCCATCTGCTCGAAGTACTGCACGCCGCGGGGCGCGGGCGCCGCACCGTCGACGAAGGTGGAGGCGATCGACGCGCCGTGCAGGGGCATCTGGACCCGGCCGTTGAACTCCGCCGGCACCGGGGCCGCGGTGATGTCGAGGATCGTGGCCGCGAGGTCCACCGCGTGGCAGAACTGGCTGCGCACCGAACCCCGCTGCGGCGCGGCGATGCCGTTCGGCCAGTGGATCACCAGCGGGTCGCGCACCCCACCGCCGTAGGTGTTCTGCTTGTACCAGCGCAGCGGGCTGTTGCCGGCCTGCGCCCACCCCCACGGGTAGTTGCTGTGGGAGTGCGGGCCGCCGATGTCGTCCAGGCGGCGCTCGACGATGTCGTCGATGTCCTCCCACATCGCGTTGAAGAAGCTGAACTCGTCCATCACACCGAACGGGCCACCCTCGCGGCTGGCACCGTTGTCGCTGAGGATCATCAGCACGGTGTTGTCCAGCAGGCCCTCGTGTTCCAGGAAGGCGGTCAGCCGGCCGATCTGGTCGTCGGTGTGCTCCAGCATCGCGGCGAAGGCCTCCTGCAGGCGGCAGGCGAACTTCTGCTGGTTGCTCGTGAGGTCGTCCCACTTCGGCACACCGGGGTTCAGCGGTGCCAGCGTGGTGCCCTCGGGGATGACGCCGAGCTCCAACTGGCGCTGGTACCACCGCTCGCGCACGACTTCGTAGCCCTCGTCGAACTCGCCCTTCCACCGCTCGAGGTACTCCTGCGGTGCCTGGTGCGGGGCGTGCATCGCGCCGAACGCGAGGTACAGGAAGAACGGGCGGTCGGGCCGCACGCTCACGAGGTCCCGCACCCACTCGATGCTCTTGTCGACGATGTCCTCGCTGACGTGATACCCGTCGGCAGCGGAGCGCGGCGGGTCGATGTGGTGGTTGTCGTGGGTGAGCTCGGGCGCGAACTGGTCGGTCTCGCCCTGCATGAACCCGTAGAAGCGGTCGAAGCCCTTCTGCAACGGCCAGTTGGTGTGCGGGCCGGCGGCGCTGCACTCCTCCATCGGCGCCAGGTGCCACTTGCCGGCGACATAGGTGGCGTAGCCGTGTGGGCGCAACAGCTCGGGCACCGTGGCCGCGTGCGGGGTGATGCCGCCGCGCATGTGCGGGAACCCGGTGTTCCAGTTGCTCACGCCACGCATGCCCACGCTGTGGTGGTTGCGGCCGCTCAGCAGGCAGGCGCGCGTGGGGCTGCACAGGGCGGTGGTGTGGAAGTTGTTGTAGCGCAGGCCGTTGCCGGCCAGGCGGTCGATGTGCGGGGTGCGCAGGGTGCTGCCGTAACAGCCGAAGTGGGCGAAGCCGGTGTCGTCCAGCACGATCATCACCACGTTCGGCCCGCCTGTCCCCGCGGGCGACGGCGGCCACCACGGGGTGCTGTCCGCGAGCGTGCGGCCGATGACGCCCTGGAAGCCGGGCTCGGCGGGGTGGGGGGCGGGCTGGCCGCCGGCGGGGCTCACGCCCAACCGCCCGCGTAGCTCGTGAACTGGCCCGTGGTGAAGCGGCTCGTGCCGTCCACGTACGGCATGCAGAAGTGGGCGAACTCCTCCATCGTGCCCAGGCGGCCGAGGGGCACCATGCCTTCCAGCTTGGCCCGCACCGCAGGGTCGTCGGCGTTGTTCGCCCGGCGGAACTCTGGGAAGTCCATGAAGTTCGTGCCCACCGCGTTGACCTGCACGCGGTGGCGGGCCACCTCGTCGGCCACGTTGCGCACCATGTGGGTGGCGCCGGCGCGGGCGGCGGAGTACAGCGGGGCACCCGGCGTGGGGCGGGCAGCGGAGGCGCTGGTGATCACCAGCACCTGGCCCTGCTGGGCGTCGATCATCGGCGGCAGTACGGCCTTCATGAACTCGTACGGGGCCACCATGCAGCCCTCCATCACGGCCCTCAGGTCGTCCACGGTGGACCGCATGAAGCGGCCGGTGGCGATGCGGCCGGAGAACGCCGTCGCGCTGTCCAGCCGGCCGAAGCGGGCCAGCGCTGCCTCCACCAGGCGCTGGGCGGTGCCGGGGGCCGCCAGGTCGCGGCACCCGTCGACAACCTCCACCGACACCCCGCTGGCGGACGCGATGCTGGCCGCCAGGCCGTCCGACGGGTCGCCGAGCACAAGGTCGAAACCACGGCCTGCCAGCAGCCGGGCGAGGTCGGGCCCGACGTAGAAGCCGGCGTCGGCCACGAGGGCGACGGGGCGTGAGGAGGGTGCTGTGGCAGCTGTCATCCACGCATTGAAACAATTGTCATGTCAACTGTCAACTGCTTGGGGATGGTGCTAGCGTGCGGCCATGGTCCAGGGCCAGATCTCCTCCGCCTCACCCACCCCCGAAGCGGACGGCCGCCGCCTGCGCCGCGATCGTAACCGAGATGTGGTCGTGCAGACCCTGTTGGGGCTGTATCGGGAAGGCGTGCTCGACCCGTCGATCGACGAGATCGCTGCCCGCTCCGGCGTGTCGGCGCGTTCGGTGTTCCGCTACTTCGACGATGTGGATGCGCTCGCGGACGCCGCCATCACACACCAGCTGCTCGACGTCGCCCACCTCCTCCCCATTTCCGCCGCACCCGCGGACTCCTTTGCCGCCCGCGTCGCCGCCGCCGCCCACCAGCGGGCCACGCTGTTCGAGGCCATCGGGTCCGCGGGCATCGTCAGCCGGCTGAAGGCACCCTTCAACCATGTGGTCGCCGAGCGCCTGCGGGAGAACCGTGCCAGCCTGCGCCATCAGCTGGCCGGCCTCTTCGCCACCGAACTCGCCACTGCCCCCGCGCACCGGCTGGCCGTGCTGGACGTGCTGACCAGCTTCGAGAGCTGGCAGCTGCTGCGCCACGACCAGGGGCTCTCCCCCGCCGAGGCCGAAGCCGCCCTGGGCGCGGCCATCACCGAGCTGCTCGAGGCGCACTCATGAAGGCGCTGCGCACCCCCGACGAGCGCTTCGCCGACCTGCCCGGCTGGACGTACGAGCCGCGCTACCTCCCGGTGGCGGACGGCGAGGGCGGCGAGCTGCGGGTGCACTATGTGGACGAAGGCCCGGCAGACGCGGCACCGGTCCTCCTCCTCCACGGCGAGCCGAGCTGGGGCTACCTGTACCGCCACATGATCCCTGTGCTCGTGGCGGCCGGCCACCGTGTCGTGGTGCCCGACCTCGTCGGCTTCGGCCGCAGCGACAAGCCCACCGAACAGGCGGACTACACCTACGCCCGCCATGTCGCATGGATGCACGAGGCGTTGTTCACCCACCTCGACCTGCGCGGGGTCACCTTCTTCGGGCAGGACTGGGGCGGCCTGGTGGGCCTGCGGCTGGTGGCCGCCGCGCCGGATCGTTTCGACCGCGTGGTGGTGGGCAACACCGGCCTGCCCACGGGCGACGCCACCCCCACCGAGGCGTTCCTCAACTGGCGCAGGTTCTCCCGCGAGTCGCCGACGTTCCCCATCGGCGGCATCGTCAACGGTGGCTGCACCACCGACCTCACCCCCGAGGTCGTGGCTGCGTACGACGCCCCCTTCCCGGACGACACGTACACCGCCGGGGCGCGCATCTTCCCGTCACTGGTTCCCACCGGTGTCGACGACCCCGCCCGCGCCGACCAGCTGGCCGCGTGGGAGGTGCTGGGCGTGTTCACCAAGCCGTGGCTGTGCGCCTTCAGCGACCGCGACCCGGTCACCAAGGGCGGCGAGCGAGCCTTCCTGCGCGGCGTGCCCGGCACCGCCGGCCAACCCCACGTCACCATCGAGGGCGGCGGCCACTTCCTGCAGGAGGACCGGGGCCCCGAACTGGCGAGGGTGATCGTCGACTTCATCGCCGCCACCAGCTGACATCGCGGCGTCGCGTCCCGTCAGGGCGGCGCGCCACGGGCTGGTGACAATACAAGTACAATACAAGTCGTGCCCAACGACGCCTGGAACCCACAGCAGTACCACCGCTTCGCCGCCGAGCGGACCCAACCGTTCCTCGACCTGCTCGATCTGGTCCGCCCGGCCGAAGGTGGCCTGGCCCGAGCAGTGGACCTCGGGTGTGGGTCGGGGGAGCTCACCGCCGCGGCCGCGGCACGCCTCGCCGTGGCGGACATGACCGGCGTGGACAACTCGCCGGCGATGCTCGCCGAAGCAGCCCACCATCTCCGCCCCGGGCTGACGTTCGAGCACGGCGACATCGGGGCCTGGACCGCACCGCCACAGTTCGACCTGGTGCTGGCGAACGCCAGCCTGCAGTGGGTGCCGGACCACGCCGCGGTGTTGGCACAGTGGGTGGCGGCGCTCCGGCCCGGAGGGCAGCTGGCGGTGCAGGTGCCGGCCAACCACGACGCGCCATCGCACACGGTGGCCTGGGAGGTGGCGCACCTGCCCGAGTTCGCCGCGGCGTTCGGCCCCGGAGGGCCGCCCGCGGACCCCGTGGCCGAGAACGTGCTGGCGCCCGAGGCGTACTCGCACCTGCTCCACGGGCTGGGCCTGCACGCGCCACACGTGCGCCTACAGGTCTACCCCCACGTGCTGGCCTCCAGCCGCGACGTGGTGGAGTGGGTGAAGGGCACCACGCTCACCCGGTTCCAGCGGGTGCTGCCGGCCGACCTGTTCGCCCGCTTCCTCAGCGCCTACGAGGCCCGCCTGCTCGCCACGATCGGGCAGCACGAGCCCTACCTCTTCGCCTTCAAGCGCATCCTCATGCACGGCCGCCTCGCCTGACGCCTGACGGCGGACGGCGGACGGCGGACGGCGGGCCGCCGGCCCCCGACGCGCCCGGCCACCGCCACCCTCCCCGAACCCCGTCACACCCCTTCTGTACGGTGCACGGCATGGCCAAATCGAGGTTGGTGCACCGTTGCACCGAATGTGGTGCCGCGCACGCGAAGTGGGCCGGGCAGTGTTCCGTGTGCGACGCGTGGAACTCACTGGTGGACGACGTGGAGGTCACGGGGCCGGCGCTCTCGCCACCAGCGGCGGGCGCCGTGCCGCGCCCCATCGGGGAGGTCGATGCGGAGGTGTCCGCCCCGCGCAGCACCGGCCTGCCGGAGCTGGATCGCGTGCTCGGGGGCGGCCTGGTGGCCGGGGCTGTCACCCTCCTTGGCGGCGAGCCCGGCATCGGCAAGAGCACCCTGCTGCTGCAACTGCTGGCCCACTGGCCGCAGCGCACCCTGTACGTCACGGGGGAGGAAAGCGCCCAACAGGTGCGGTTGCGTGCCGAGCGCCTCGGTGCCGTCCGGCCCGAGCTGTGGTTGCTGGCGGAGACGTCGCTCCCCCACATCATCGCTGCGGTGGATTCCGTGAAGCCCACGCTGGTCGTGGTGGACAGCATCCAGGCCATCAGCGACCCCGACCTGCCGTCGGCCCCCGGCAGCGTCACCCAGGTGCGGGCGTGCGCCCACCGCCTCACCGCGGAGGCCAAGGCGCGTGGCGTGCCGGTGGTCCTCGTCGGCCATGTCACCAAGGAGGGCGGGCTGGCGGGGCCGCGGGTGTTGGAGCACGTGGTGGACACCGTGCTCTCGTTCGAGGGCGACCGCCACCACGCCCTGCGCCTGCTGCGCGCGGTGAAGCACCGCTTCGGCGCCACCGACGAGCTGGGCGTGTTCGAGATGGGCGGGGTCGGCCTGGCCGGCGTGCCGGATGCCAGCAGCCTGTTCCTCACGGACCGACGCACCGGGGTCGCGGGCTCCGCGGTCGTACCCACCCTGCAGGGCCAACGGCCCCTCCTGGTGGAGGTGCAGGCACTCACCAACCGCGTCACCCCCGGCGCCCCGCCGCGGCGCAGCGCCCTGGGGCTGGACGGTGGGCGCCTGGCCCTGCTGCTGGCCGTGCTGGAGCGCCGCGCCCGGCTGGAGGTTGCCGCGCATGAGGTGTTCGCCTCCGCCGTCGGCGGGGTGCGGCTCACGGAGCCCGGCGCGGACCTGGCGGTGTGCCTGGCCCTCGTCAGCGCCATCACCGACCAACCGCTCCCGGCCGACCTCGTGGTGTTCGGCGAGGTCGGGCTGGCGGGCGAGCTGCGCCAAGCCGCCCACGCCCCACGCCGCCTGGCCGAAGCCGCCCGGCTCGGGTTCCGCCGGGCGCTGGTGCCGGCCGCCACACCCGAAGGCCCCGCCGGCTTGAAGGCCGTTCGCGTGGCCACGCTGGCGGAAGCCATCGCCGCGCTCGGCCTGCTGGGCACGGCCGCCCCGCCCCGCCCCCAACTCGTACACTGAGCCAGTGCCGATCCAGCCGAACCCGAACGACGAGCTGCACGCGGCGCTCGCCCTCGTGGCCCCCGGCACGGCCCTTCGGGACGGGATCGACCGCATCGTGCGCGCCAAGATGGGTGCCCTCCTCGTGGTCGGCGACGACCCGCGGGTGCTCTCCATCTGCAGCGGCGGCTTCCTGCTGGACACCCAGTTCACCCCGCCCCGCCTGTCCGAGCTGGCCAAGATGGACGGCGCCATCATCATCTCCACCGACGGGGGCCGCATCGCCCGGGCCAACGTCCACCTCGTGCCCGACCCCACGGTGCCCACCAGCGAGACCGGCACCCGGCACCGCACCGCGGAGCGCGTCGCCCTGTCCCTCGGTGTGCCGGTGGTCAGCGTCAGCGAGGAGATGAGCGTCATCAACGTCTATGCGGGTGGCATGAAGCGCCAACTGCACGACATCGGGCGCCTGCTCGACCGCGCCAACCAGGCGCTGCAGACCCTGGAGCGCTACAAGACCAAGCTGGACGACGCCACCAGCACCCTCACCTCGTTGGAGGTGGAGGACGTCGTCACCGTGCGCGATGTGGCCACCGTGTTGCAGCGCGGCGAGATGGTGCGCCAGATCGCCGACGAGATCGAGACGATGATCATCGAGCTCGGGGTGGATGCCCGCCTGCTCCGCCTCCAGCTGGACGAAGTGTTCAGCTCGCTGGACGACGAGTTGGAGCTGGTGATCGCCGACTACCCGGCCATCAGTGCCGGCCAGGCCAGCGGTGCCGCGGCCGACGCCGCGGCGTCGCCCAAGGGTTTGCGCCTGCTGGCCCGCGTGCCCCGGCTGACGGACGCGCAGGCCACGGCCATCACGGCCCACTTCGGCGAGCTCGCCCGGTTGCTGCGAGCCACCGCCGAGGACATCGCCAAGGTGCCCGGCGTGTCGTCCCGCATGGCACACGCGGTGAAGGACACCCTGGATCGCCTCACCGAGACCAGCATCCTCGACCAGTACATCTGAGCCCGCTCAGGCGGGCAACCAGCGCACCTTCACCCCGGGGCGCTCCCCGTCGAAGCGCACCAGCCCATCCTCGGCCAGCTTGATCAGGTGCGACAGCACGCTGCGCCCGGCGGCGCGGTACAGCTTCTCGGGCACGCCCACGTACAGGCGGCGCACCATGTCCGGCACCAGCGCCACCCCGTCCCGAACCGCGGCCAGCACACCCGCTTCCCGTTCAAGACGGTGGTTGACGAAGGCGTCGATGAACGGCCGGGCTTCGCGCACCGGGGCGCCGTGGGTGGGCCACAGCACCTCCGCCGGCAGCGCAGCCACCTTGTGCAGGGACTCGAAGTAGGAGCGCATGTCGCCGTCCGGCGGGGTGATCACCGTGGTGCTCCAGCCCATGATGTGGTCGGCGGTGAACAGCGCCCGCTCCTCCTCCAGCCAGAAGCACAGGTGGTTGCTGGTGTGGCCGGGGGTGTGGATGGCCCGAAGGGTGAACCCCGGGCCTGCGGCGGCGACGGCGCCGTCGGCCACCGTGATGTCCGGCGCGAAGTCCAGGTCGAGGGATTCCTCCACCACCTCGTCGCCTTCCGCCGCGGCCGCCGCGGCCAGCGCTTCGTCCTCGGGGTCGGGCTCGTGCGGGTCGGTGTCGTCGTCGATCCAGCCGCTGCTCAGCCGGTGCGGGCCGTAGGCAACGGTGGGCGCGCCGGTGACCTCCTTCAGCCAGGCCGCCAGCGGCGAATGGTCGCTGTGGCAGTGGCTGACGAGGATGGCGGTGACAGTGCGGCCGTCAAGGGCGCGGGTGAGCGCTTCGCGGTGGGACTGGATGGGCGGGCCGGGGTCGATGACGGCCACCTGGTCGCCACTGCCGACGAGGTAGGTGCCGGTGCCGAGATAGGTGAACTTGGACGGGTTCTTGGCGATGACGCGGGTGATCAGCGGCGACACCTGCACGGCCTCGCCGTACCGGGGATCGTCCAGCAGGACGTAGGGGATGGTGGTGCTCATGGTGCGATGGCCCTTACCTCGCCCACGGGGCGGCCGTGCCCCATGATGCGCTCAGTCACCAAGGGTGCCACGTCGGCGACGTCCAGCCCGAGCGCGGCGAGCGCGGCCAGCATCACCGGCGGGCGGGCGCGGTCGCCGCCGTCGGCCACCTTCATCGCCACGGCCCGGCCATCCGGCAGCGCCGCGGCGAACACACCCTCCGCGCCGTCCTTCGCCACCAGCCCGGGGATGTGCTGCATGAAGAGGGTGACGTCGCGGGTGGGGCCGCCGACCATCACCGGGTGCGAGGTCATCGCCGCCGCCACGTCCGCGCCCGCCGGGCCGGCAGCGCCGGTGGCGATCGCCCGGAAGGCGCGGGCCAGGCCGAGCAGGCTGAAGGCGTGTGCGGGGGCACCGCACCCGTCCACCCCGATGCCGGCGCAGACCTCGCCGGTGAGCTCCTCGATCACCTCGGTGACCGCCTGCTGCAACGGGTGCTCCTGCGCTAAGTACGTGTCGTCTGCTGCCCAGCCGCGGTGCACACACGTCGCCAACATCGCCGCGTGCTTGCCACTGCAGTTCATCTGCACCGCCGTCGGGCCACCACCGGCGCGCAGCACGTCGCGGGCCGTATCGGTGTCCAGCGGCAGCGAGGGGGTGTTGGCCAGCGCGTCGTCGGCCAGCCCCGCGCCGGCGAGGATGCGCCGCGCGGCGGCGATGTGCAGCGCCGTGCCGTCGTGGCTGGCGCAGGCCAGCGCCAGCAGTTCGGGCGGCAGGCGCAGGCCGGCGCGCACCATCGCCACCGCCTGCATCGGCTTGTTCGACGACCGCGGGAACACCACCGTGGCCGGCTGGCCGACGGCGAACTCCACATCTCCGGATGGCCCGAGCGCCACCACCGCGCCGAAGTGGATCGACTCGTCGATGCCGTTGCGTGTGGTGACGGCCAGCGGCACGAACGCGTCAGGCGTCGCCATCGGTGAACCCGTCCTCCGTCGCCCCGTCGACCGCGTCGAGCGCCCCGTCGGTCAGTGCGGGATGGTTCGCCCGGGCCGCTCGCCGTTCTCGCCGTCGGCGGCGAGGGATGATCGTGGTGAGGTCGTTGTCGATCACCTCGTGCCGTTCGCCCACGTCGCCCAGAAGCGCCTGCACCATGGCCGCGCCGGGTATGGCCAGCACGGCACCGACCGCGCCGAGCACGGCGGCACCTCCGATGGCCGCGCCGAACGCCACCGCCGGGTGCAGGTCCATCGTCTTGGCAGTGATGCGCGGCAGGAAGAAGTAGTTCTCCAACTGCTGGTACACGAGCACGGCGATCAGCACGGCGAGTGCCTTGGGCGGCGAATCGATGAACGTGACCAGCACGGGCAGCGCACCGGCGAGGTACGTGCCCACCACCGGAAGGAACTGGCTGATGACACCCACCCACAAGGCCAGCGCCACTGGCGCTCGGGTGCCCAGCGCCTGCAGCACCACCCAGTGGTACACGGCCGCGAGCCCCGCCAGCAGCGCCCGCGAGTAGAGGTACCCGCCGGTCTTGTCGATGGCGATCTCCCAGGTGCTCAGCACCCTGCGCTGCCGGTCGGCGCTGAGGCGGCTGCAGATCACGCGACGCAGCTTGGGCCCATCGGCAACCAGGTAGAAGGTGAACAGCAGCACGGAAAGGGCCTGCACGAGGAAGCCGAGCGCGGCGACGGAGAGATCGATCAATTCGTCCTGCTGGCTGGCGATGAACTTCTGCACCGGGCCGTCGGGGTCCTGGATCTTGTCGATCACCTCGGCGGCGTTGATGTGCGTGCCGAACGTGTTGTTGAGGAAGTTCACCGTGCGCGTCACGTACGTCTCGGAGTTGCCGAGGAGGTCGGCGATCTGGTCGCCGACGAGCGCACCGATGGCCACCACGAACACGAGGAAGGCCACCACCACCCCGAGGAGGATGACCGTGGTCGCCGTGCCGCGACGCCACCCGCGCCGTGCCAGCCGGTTGACGCCAGGCTCGATGGCCAGGGCGAGGAACAGCGACACCAGCAGCAGGGTGAACAGGCCGTAGAGGCGCTCCACGAAGGTGTCCACCCGGGTGGCCAGGAGGTACCCCAGCCAGAACACGGCCACGGCCTTCCAGACCCAGCGCGGCATCCGGGGGGCGGGGGCAGGCGTGGCGCTCATCGCCCCCGAGCGTAGTGAGCCGCTGCGTCGTGGAGCGTGCGTGCCAGATCGCCTCGATCCGCCACCTCGACGCGCCCCAACCCCAGCCACTCCGCCATCGCCTGCAACTCGGGCGCGAGGTCCTCCGCCAGCGGGCCGGCGGGCACCCCCGGCTCGGCGTAGGCGCCCTGCACGCGCAGCACGCCGGCGGCGCGATCGGCCTTCATGTCCAGCCGGCCGACGAGGGAGTCCCCCCACAGCACCGGCAGCACGTAGTAGCCGTACACCCGCTTCGGGGCAGGCGTGTAGATCTCGATGCGGTAGTGGAAGCCGAACAGCCGCTCCGTGCGGTCACGGTTCCAGCACACGGGGTCGAACGGGCTGAGCAGCGCGGTGGCGGCGATGCGCCGCGGCAGCTTGGCGTCGCGGTGCAGGAAGCCGGGCTTCGTCCACCCCTCCACCTGCACCTCGCGCAGCACGCCTTCCTCCACCAGCTCGGCCACCAGCGGGCGCGACGGCTCGTTCTTCACGCGGTGGTAGTCCGTCAGGTCGTTCAGGGTGGCCACCCCGTGATGGCGCGCGGCCATCGCCAGCAGCTCCTTGCGTGCCTCGCGCTCGGTGGGCGTCGGCCGGGCCAGCACATGCCCCGGCAGCACTCGTTCGGCGAGGTCGTAGATGCGGGCGAAGTCGCCGGCGCGGCGGGTGGCGGTCAGCCGGCCGTTCCAGAAGTGGTGCTCCAGCGCCACCTTGGCGTCGTCCCAGTCCCACCACTGGCCCTTCTTGCCGACCCGTTCGCTCAGATCGCCGGCCGCCACCGGGCCGTCCAGCTCGATCCGCTGCAGCACCTCGTCGATGTAGCCCGGCCGGCGCTTGTGCAGGTCCCAGTAGCGACCCCACTTGTGCTCCTTGGCCATCTGCCAGCGGTGCAGGTGATGGTGTTCGGTGGGCACATGGCTGGCCTCGTGCACCCAGTACTCGAACAGCTCGCCCGCGGCCGTGGCATCGGCGATGAGCGTGCGCGGGTGCGGCCCGAGGCGGGCGAACACCGGCAGCTCCTGGCTGCGCACGAGCACGTTGACGGAGTCGATCTGGATCAGCCCCATCCGGTCGAGCACGCGGCGCAGGTGGCGCCGGTCCACGCGGCCGTTGGGCCGCGGGTCGGCGACGCCCTGCGCCGCGAGCGCGCTGCGGCGCGCCTGGGCGAGCGAGATCCGCTCGGCGGCCATGGTGATGCGAACGACCTGCGGTCAGTCGGCGACGGTGATGGTGACCGAGTTGATCACCACGGGGGTGCGCGGCCGGTCGCTGTGGTCGGTGTCCACCTTCTGCATCGCGTCCAGCACGTCCAGGCCCTTCACGATCTGGCCGAAGTGGTTGTACTGGGGCGGCAAGCCGGCACCGTTGGGCCCGCTGATGAGGAAGAACTGGCTGCCGTTGGTGTTCGGGCCGGCGTTGGCCATGGCCACGGAGCCGATCTGGTAGCGGGACTTCACCGGCTCGTCGGCGAAGCGGTAGCCGGGGTAGCGCCCGCGGTCGCCGTGGCCGGTGCCGCTGGGGTCGCCGCCCTGGCAGACGAAGCCGTTGATGATGCGATGGAAGATGACCCCGTCGAAGTAGTGGTAGCCGGCGAGGAAGACGAAGTTGTTCACCGTGTTCGGCGCGCTGAGCGCATCGAGGGAGATCACCATCTCGCCCATCGAGGTGGACATCGTGGCCGTGTACCGCTTGGCCGTGTCGATGCCGAACTCCGGCGCCTGGTCGAACTGCTGGGTGACGGGCGCGGAGCCGTCGAGGGCGGGAAAGGGGTAAGCCATGCGACAACGCTATCCGCCGAGGTCGCCGCCGGATGGCCGCCCCCTCCGCGTCGACCGCACAACTCCCTGCCGAACTGTCCCACAAGCCGGGACGAATCAGCCCGAGAAGCCGAAATGGGACGAATCAGCCCGAGAAGCCCTCGTGCGCCCTGCACCTCTTGCCGGCGCCGAGCGCCGTCAGGTTCGGCGGGAGTTGTAGTCGGCGATCAGCGCGTTCGCCTGCTCGGCCGCCGCCGCCAACGCCTGGGCAGGGTCGGCGCCGTTGAACACCTGGGTCATCGCCCCGGCCGCCACCACCCGGACCTCGCGCAGCGGGCCCAGCACCGGCCCGGTGAACTCGGGCAGGTTGTCACCGGCGAGCAACTGGTCGTAGGCCACCTTGAAGCGGGGGTCGTCCGCGTACTTGGTCTTGATCGGGTCGAAGTCGAGCGCCTGCTGGCGCACCGGCACGTAGCCCGTGGCCGCGGCCCATTGCGACTGGATCTCCGGGCTGAGCAGGTGCTGCACGTACTCCCAGGCGGCAGCCGCCTTGGCGTCGCCGCGATCGGCCACGATCCACAGCGCAGCACCACCGACGAGGGCGCCGATCTGGCCGCCCGGGCTGGGCATCGGGGCGACACCCATGTCGTCCACGGTGACCCCGGGGATGATGCCCCCCTCGACGAACTGCAGGACGGGCCCGAGGGCGGCGGAGGTGGCAATGGTCATCGCAGCCGGCGACGTGGCGTCGGCCAGCTTCAGCAGGTTGTCCTGGCCGCCGGGGTTCTCGCCCACGAAGACCCCGCCACCGGACTGCACGACGTCGCGCAGTTCGGTCATCAACTCCACGCCGACGTCGCCGTCGAACAGCACACGCGTGGACGGGGCGACACGGCCGTTGCCGTTGTCGCTGTAGAACGCGCCTTCCTTCGCCATCCACTGCTCGAGCGCCCAACCGCCGCCACCGTCGGGGGCGGAGTCCAGCGCGATGCCGTACCCGCCCGCACCGGACTGCTGGATGGCCAAGCCGGCCGCCGAGACTTCGGCCAACGTGGCGGGTGGGTCCTCGGGGTCGAGGCCGGCGGCCTCGAACATCTTCTTGTTGTAGTACAGCACCGGGTTGGAGATGTTGAACGGCATCGCCCACTGCACGCCTTCGGTGGCGTAGTAGTCCAGGCCGGACTGCAGGAAGTCCGTCGTGTCGTAGCCCGTGGCCTCCATGCACGCGCCGGCGGGCACGGTGCTCTTGGTGTCCACCATCAGTTGCACCGTGTACTCGGGCATCTGCACGAGATCCGGGCGGTTCTCCGTGGTGCTCTGCAGGTACTTGTCGATGTTCTGCTCGTAGCCACCCTGGAACTGCAGGTTCACCCTCACCCGGCTCTGCGACGCGTTGAACTCGTTGGTGATGCGCTCCAGTTCGCGGCCCAGCTCGTTGGACAGGCCGTGCCAGAAGGTGATCTCCACGGGGCCGCTGGCCGCCGCGGCGTCGAGCGCCTCGGGCTTGCACTGCGGCAGGGTGTCCAGCAGGGTGGGCTGGGTGGTGGGCGGCAGCGTGGTCTCGCCCGGAAGCGTGCTGGGGGCCACGGTGCTCTGCACGGGCTCCCGGCCCGCCCGCAGGATGCTGTCGCCGGAACCGCACGCAGCGGTCAGCAGCACACCGGCCATCAGGAGAGCGACTCGTGCCCGCATCAGCCCTTCACCGCCCCGGCCGTGAGGCCACGAATCAGTTGCCGTTGGAAGAACAGCAGTAACAGGAAGATCGGCAGGGCGACGATGACCGTCCCGGCGATCACCAGGTTCGGCTTGTCCACTTGAGCGGACGCCAACGCCTTGAGCCCGCTCTGCACGGTGTACCAGTCGTCGTCGGTGCTGACGAGCGTGGGCCACAGGTACTGGTTCCAGGTGGAGAGGAAGCTGAACAGCCCGAGTGCGCCCAGCGTGGGCCGCACGAGCGGCACGGCGACCTCCCGCAGGAAGCCGAAGTGGCCGAGCCCATCCATGCGGGCCGCCTCCAGCATCTCCTTCGGCAACGACAGGAACACCTGCCGCACGAGGAACGTGCCGAACGCGGTGGCGAGGAAGGGCGCCGCCAGACCCTGGAACGAGTTGAGCCAACCGAAGTTCTCGATGGTCTTGCGGTTGACCACGAGGGTGGCTTCGAAGGGCACCAGCATCGTGGAGAGGAAGATGGCGAAGACCACCCGCTTGCCGGGGAACTTGAGGAACACGAACGCGTAGGCAGCCATGACGGACGTGGCTACCTGTGCGGTCGTGACGATGACGGCCACGAGCGTGGTGTTCCACAGCGCCCGCCCGAGGTTGCCGTCGGTCCAGGCGGCGCGCAGCGTGTCGAGCGTGGCATGAGTGGGGAGCAAGCGCTGCACGCTCGATGGGTCGAGCGCCTTGCTGAACGGCTTGAGTGCGCCGACGAGCATCACCCACACGGGGAAGAAGACGACGACCGCGAAGAAGGTGAGCAGCGCGTAGCGGCCGACGAGACGCCATCCTCTAGTTCGCATAGTGCACCCGCTTTCCGATGCTGCGGAACTGCAGCGCAGAAACGAACAGCAGCAGGCCGAACAGCAGCACCGCCACGGTGGACCTCAGCCCGTCGTCGCTCTTGACGATCGAGTTCGTGCCGTACACCAGGTACGGGATGTTGGTCGTGGTGCCCTCCGGGCCGCCACCGGTGAGCAGGTCGAACTCCCCGTATGCCTGGAAGGCGCGGCTGAACAGCACCACACCGACGAACAGCAGCGTCGGCCCCAACATCGGCACGGTGACATTGGTGAACCGCCGCCAGCCGCTGGCGCCGTCCACATAAGCACTTTCGTACAGGTCGGCGGGCACGCTCTGCAGGGCGGCGGTGACCACGATGAAGGTGAACCCGAGGTTCGCCCAGATGCTGCTGACGGCCACGGACCACAGTGCGGTGTCCTTGTCGAACAGCAGGCCCGGGTTCTTGGCGGTGCCGCCGATCCAGTCCGACAGGAGGCCGACGCTCGGGTTGAGGAGGAAGAACCACATCAGCGAGGCCACCGCCACGCTGGTGGCGACGGTCGAGGAGAAGATCGTGCGGAACAGGCCAATCTGTTTCAACTGCTTGTCCGCCAGCACCGCCAGGCCGACACCGAGGACGATGCCCAGCGGCACGGTCATCGCCGCGAACTTGAACGTGACCCCCATCGCCTGCTGGAACTCGACACTGCGAAAGACGTCGACGTACTGGTCCCAGCCGGTGGTCTCGCACGAACGGCCCGTCGGGTCGCACCGCTGACGGCCGAGCATGATGGCCCGCCCGAGCGGGTAGAGAACGAACACACCGAGCACGGCCAGCGATGGCCCGAGCATCAACAGCGCAAGACCCCACTCGCGCAGGCGCCGACGCATGTCAGTCCACCCTTCGCTGGGTGGTCGCATCGAAGCGATGCAGGTGCCCGTCGCTGACGTCGAGCTCCACCCTGTCGCCGACGCCCGCGGTTGCATCACCTGGCTGCCGGCTGATGACCGTGGTGCCACCGACGTCGCACATCAGCAGCACCTCGTGGCCGAGGTGTTCGACGAGCCGGACCTCGCCGCTGATGCGGCCGCCCTGGGTGATTCGCAGATGCTCTGGGCGCACCCCCACGAGATGGTCGGCAGAGCCCAGCAGCCCTGCGGGCAGGATGTTCATCGGCGGCGTGCCGATGAACTGAGCGACGAACACGGTGGCCGGCTTGTCGTAGACCTCCTGCGGAGTGCCCACCTGCTGCAGCGTGCCTCGGTTCATCACCGCCACACGGGTACCCATCGTCATCGCTTCCACCTGATCGTGGGTGACGTAGATGATCGTGCCGTCGATGCGGCGGTGGAGATCCACCAACTCGGCGCGCGTCTCGCCACGCAGCTTGGCGTCCAGGTTGCTCAAGGGCTCGTCCATGCAGAACACCGCAGGGTTGCGCACGATTGCCCGGGCCAGGGCCACCCGCTGGCGCTGCCCACCACTGAGCTGCCCCGGCTTGCGTTGCAGGTACTCCGACAGGCCGAGGGTCTCGGCCGCACGGGCCGCCTGAGCCGCCCGTTCGGCCTTCGCCACGCCGCGAACCTTCAACGGAAACTCGATGTTGGCCGCCACCGTCTTGTGCGGGTAGAGCGCGTAGCTCTGGAAGACCATCGCCACGTCGCGCTGCTTGGGCTCCACGTCGTTCACCCGTGTGTCGCCGATGTAGACGTTGCCGGAGGTGGGTTCCTCGAGCCCGGCCACCATGCGCAACAAGGTGCTCTTGCCGCAGCCCGATGGCCCCAGCAGGATCATGAAGTCGTGATGTGCGATGTCGATCGACACGTCGTCGACGGCGTTGACCGCGTCCGTTCCGCTGCCGAAGACCTTGGTGATGTGTTCCAGTCGGACCTGCGCCACAGGCGCACCCTACGACACGCGACGGCGGCCTGCCCACCGACCATGGTCCCGTTCATCGGACCGTCACCGCTCGGTAGCCTGGCGGCGATGACTGACGCTGCGCCTGCCGACCACACCGAGCACGGGCCCGTGCCCACCCCCGCCCCGTCGGCGCCGCTGGACCTGGACGGCATCGAGCGCGACCTGGCCGACGTGGAAGCCGCACTGGCCCGGCTGGACGCCGGCACCTACTGGACGGACGAAGTCACCGGCGAGCCGCTGTCGGAGGCCGTTCTGGAGGCCCAGCCCACCGCCCGCCGCGCCGCACAGGGGTGAACACCCGCTTCGTCCGCCTGCGCCGTACGGCGCGCGTCTGGCGGCTGACGGCGCGCAACGGGGCTCGCTGGGCGTGGCATCGCACCCGCCGCCTGGTGGTGCGCGACGAGGCGCGCCGCACGGAGATGGACAACGCCTTCACCATCCGCACCTCGGAGGACGTGGCGCGCGAGCTGGGCAACATGAAGGGTGCCCTGATGAAATTCGGGCAGCTGATGAGCTTCATCATGGAGGCCCTCCCGGACGACGCCCAGCAGAGCCTGGCCTCGCTGCAGAGCGACGCCCCGCCGATGGCGCCGGCAGCGGCGGCCGCCGTGGTGCGCGGCGAGTTCGGCATGGCACCCGAGAAGCTGTTCCTCGACTGGAGCCCGGTACCCGTGGCCGCCGCCAGCGTGGGCCAGGTGCACCGTGCCGTCACCCGCGAGGGGCGGGACGTGGCCGTGAAGGTGCAGTACCCGGGCGTGGGCGACGCGATCGAGGCCGACCTGGACAACGCCGAGGGCCTGTACCGCCTGGTGGGCGCGTTCGCCCTCAAGGGGCTGGACACCAAGGGCCTCGTGGACGAGTTGAGAGCGCGCATGCGCGACGAGCTGGACTACCGGCTGGAGGCCGCCAACCTGCGCGAGTTCGCCGAGGCATTCGCCGGCCACCCGTTCGTGCAGATCCCCGCGCTGGACACCACCCACAGCGCCCACCGGGTGCTCACCACCGAGTGGGTGGAGGGGTTGTCGTTCGCCGAGTTCCTGGCCACCGCTTCGCCGGCAGCGCAACGCCGAGCCGGTGAGAGCATCTGGCGCTTCGCCCAGCATGCCGTGCACCGTCATGGCGCGTTCAACGGCGACCCGCACCCGGGCAACTACCGCTTCGCCGAGAACGGCGACGTCACGTTCCTCGACTTCGGCCTGGTGAAGCGTTGGACCACCGGCGAATGGGCCGAGCTGCAGCCGAGCCTGGAAGCCATCGTCGTGCACCGCGACCCGGAGCTGTTGGTGGCTGCGATGGAGACCTGCGGCTTCCTGGCAGCCGGCCACGGCCTGGCCCCGCAGGCGGTGTTCGACTACGTCAGCCTGCCGTACACGCCCTACCTGACGGACACGTTCGCCTTCGACCGCACGTTCGTGAAGGACGCGCTGGCGGAGATGATCGACGTGCGCGGCCCGCACGCCCCGGTGATCGAACGGCTGAACATGCCGCCGAGCTTCGTGATCCTCGACCGCGTGGTGTGGGGCGTCAGTGCCATCCTCGGCAAGCTCGGCGTGGAGCTGCCGTGGCGGGCGATGCTCCTGGAGTACCTCCACGATGAACCGCCCGCCACCCCGATGGGGGAGCAGGAGTTCGCCTGGCGCTGCGCCCACGGGCGGTAGCGAGCTACACGACGCTGGCCCAGGCCAGGGCGGCCTCGCCGGCGCCGTTGACGATGCGAATCCCGCCCACCAGCGGCAGCCCGAAGAAGTCGGTGGCACCCGGCTCCAACGGGAAGGGCACGACGACCAGCTGGGACACGTCGGCAGGGAGCGGCGCGGCGCCGAGGAGCTCAGTGTTGCTGCGGACCACCACCGACCCGTCCGGCTGGTAGGTGCCGAGCCAAGCGTCCAGGGTGCCAGCAGGGTCCGGTGTGAACGCACCGAGCGCCCCGTTCTCCTGCCGGGCGTACAACTGCAGGTTGGGTAGCTCTCCGTCCGGGGCATCGGCCCGCAGGCTGATCAGCATCCACACCTCCACCTGCTGGCCACCGGGGCTGGTGTACAGCATCGGCACCACCCCGGTGAGCACTTCGC
>JBPOIX010000338.1:0-2735 GCA_052034175.1 Actinomycetota bacterium | reverse complement strand
TCCCGATCTTCCTGGACAGCCCGATGGCCATCGAAGCCACCGCGCTGTACCGGCGCCACGCCAAGCTGCTGGCCGTGCCGGCCGGTGAGATGCGCGGCCTGTGCGACGGTGTGCGCCTGGTGACCACGCTGCAGCAGTCGCAGCGGCTGGCAGGGTCACGCTACCCAGCCATCATCATCTCGGCCAGCGGGATGGCCACCGGCGGGCGTGTGCTGGGCCACTTGAAGGCGATGGCCCCCGAGCCAAGGCACACGCTGCTGTTTGCCGGCTTCCAGGTGGGTGGCAGCCGCGGCGCACGGCTGATGGCCGGCGAACGCGAGATCAAGATCTTCGGCGAAATGGTGCCGGTGCGGGCGGACGTGCAACAACTGCCCGGCATCTCCGGCCATGCCGACCGCCATGAGCTGCTGGCCTGGCTGCGCCACATCCGCCAGCCGCCACGGCAGACCTTCGTGGTGCATGGCGAGCCGGATGCGTCGGACACGCTGCGCTCGGCCATCCGCAATGAACTGGGTTGGCCGGCGCGCGTGCCGGCCCACGGGGAGTGCGCCGAGGTCTAGCCGCTTGTCATGAGCCGAAGCGGTTGGGCTCCTTCGAGTCCTGTACGCACCACCAGATCATGATGATCCAGCCGATGAAGGGGATCAGGCCGACGAGTTGCCACCAGCCGCTCTTGTCGATGTCGTGCAGGCGGCGCGCACCGACGGCGATGCTGGGCAACAGGGTGCCCAGCGACACGAGCATCGATGGCAGGTTGCCCAGCCACTGAGCCACCAGGCTGGCCAGAAACACGAACAGCGCCCACCACCAGAACTCCGGACGTTTGGCGCGCCCGTTGAAGTCCACGTACTTGGTGAAGCAGGTGCGAATGGCCTCGGCAAAGTCCATGTGATTTCCTCCAATGGTCGCCGACCGTGAGCCGGCGGGGTGTGGTGTCCCACCTGCGATGTTAGGCGCCCAACGGTGCTACGCACCGCTGAACGAAGAGTGGCACGCCGGTGCCGCGGGGCCTCGCTGCCGCTCGCGCTGGGCCTGGCGGCCGACGCCACGCGCCGCCGCAAGGCCTAGACGAAGACCCCTTGGCGCATCCACTTCGTCGCCACCCACTTCTCGCCCGCAGTGACGGGTGCGCCGCCGTGCAGCGTGCGCGTGCTGGCGTGCGGCCGGTCGTAGCCGAAGAAGACGGCATTGCCACGGATGGGCGCCACCTCCAGGCCCACATCGGGAAAAGTCGTCGCGCCGCCGCCCTGTGGCGTGTTGAGGTACATCACCAGCGTGCCCACGCGCTGGCCGCCGCGCTGGAGCACGTGGGCCGTGCCGGGGTGGGCAGGGTCGAAGTAGTCGTGGTGCGGACGGTATTCCGCGCCGGGCCGGTAGCGCAGCACCTGGATGCCCTCGCCATGGGCCACGGGCCAGTTCAGCAGCGTCGCGATGCGCGCTTCGATGACCTGCACCAGCGGGTGTTCGCCCCGCTCGAAGAACATGCCGTCGCTGGTGCGCGCCGCGTTGACCTCGCTGCCGCCGGTGGCGTTGTCCACCGTTTCGCTGCGCGCCAGGCGCGGTGCGGCCAGCGCCATCAGCTGCGTGCATTCGTCGTCCGTGAGAAACCCGCCCAGGACCACCACACGCGGGTGCCGCAGGGTCAGCAGGACGCGCACCTCGTGGCCAGCCACCTGCAGTACGGTGGGCGCGGCGCTGAGGTCGGGCTCGGGTACGGCGCTGGCGGGCACCGACTCTGCGGTGCGGCGGTCAAGTTCCTGCAGGCGCTCGCGCAGCGTGTGCTCCATCGCCTCGGCGGCCAGGGACTCTTCCCAGCCCGCCGTGCGCATGGCGGCGATGATCTCCTGCGGGCGGCAGCCCGCTTCGGCCTGGTCGACGATCCAGCGGCGCAATTCAGCCGTGATGACCTGGGGCGTGCGTGTCATGCCGCGATTCTGGCAAAACGCGTTGGGCCACAGCCGTCAGGCCGCGCGGCGAAAGACCAGCCGATCGGGCGTGCTGGCACCGCGATCGAAGGCGTAGCCGTCCTCGGCAAAGCCCTGCAACTGCCGCACATGGCGCACACGCTGCTGCACGGCATAACGGGCCATCCGGCCACGCGCCCGCTTCGCAAAGAAGCTGACGATCCTGTAGCCGTCGGGCCGGGCTTCTTCGAACACGCAGTCCACCACACGGGCGCGCAGCGCCGGGCGCAGCGCCGCGCGGGCGTACTCCACCGAAGCCAGGTTGACGACTACCGGCTCGGGCTCTTCGGACAGGCGCATGTTCAGGTGCTCGGCCAGCGTGTCCCCCCAGAAGGCATACAAGTCCTTGCCATGTGGGTTGGCCACCGCCGTGCCCATCTCCAGCCGGTAGGGCTGCAGACGGTCCAGCGGGCGCAGCACGCCATACAGACCCGACAGGATCACCAGATGCTGTTGCGCCCAGGTCAGGTCTGCGGTCTTGAGGGTGGCGGCCTGCAGGCCGTCGTAGACATCACCGTCGAAGGCCAGCGCGGCGGGCTTGCTGTTGCGCGTGTCGGCCACGGGCTGCCAGGCGCCGTAGCGGGCCACATTGAGCTGGGCCAGCTTGTCCGACAGGTCCATCAGCGTCGCCACCTGGGCCGGGGTCTTGCGGCGCATCAGGCTGATCAGCTGGCTGGCCTGTTCGACGAAGTGGGGTTCGGTGGCTTTGCGGCGCAGCGCAGCGGGCACGGGCGTTTCATAGTCCAGGGCCTTGGACGGGGACAGCAGGAA
>JBPOIX010000159.1:0-1885 GCA_052034175.1 Actinomycetota bacterium | reverse complement strand
GCGGTCAGCAAGACGGGGAGGGACCGTCGCATGACGCGCAGTGTACCCACGGGTTGTGCGACCCCGCCAGGGGTTACTCCGTGGCGGTGGCCGGAGCCACAGGCTCGACTGGTGCGAGCGTGGCCGTGCACGCCAGGGCGTCGCCTTCCACCAGCTGCAGGTCCAGCACCCCGCCGGCGTCGCGCAGGTCGCCCGCGGCGGCGGCCACGTGGGCCAGCGCAGCGGCCGGGCCGACCACTGCGGCCAGGGAGATCTGCGCCTTCTGGCTGACCTTGGCTTCGGTCTTGGTGCGGCGGATGACGGCCAGCACCTCGCTGACGGGGGCGATCATCGTGACGTCGCCGGTGGCCCCGGCGGCCGTGGGCCAGGCCTGGGTGTGCACCGAGCCCTCCTGCCACCAGCTCCACACCTCGTCGGTGACGAACGGCAGGAAGGGGGCGAACAGGCGATGCAGCACGACCAGTGCCTCGCGCAGGGCGGTGCGGGCCGAGAGCGTGGCCGGGGCACCGTCCTCCCGATAGGCACGGCTCTTCACCAGTTCCACGTAGTCGTCGCAGAACCACCAGAAGAACGCCTCCGTGCGTTCCAACGCGCGGGCGTAGTCGAAGTCGTCCAGGGCCGCGGTGACGTCGGCGACCACGGTGTCCAGCTGGGCCAGCATCGCCAGGTCGAGCGGTTCGGTGACCTCGGTGCCGCTGGGTGCCGCGGGGATGCCGAGCACGAACTTGGTGGCGTTGAGGATCTTCGTGGCCAGCTTGCGGCCGACCTTCATCTGGCCTTCGTCGTAGATCGTGTCCACTCCCGGCCGGCCGTTGGCGGCCCAGTAGCGCACGGCGTCGGTGCCGTGCTGCTCCAGCAGGTCGATGGGGGTGGTGGTGGAGTTGCCCTTGCTCTTGGACAGCTTCTTGCGGTCCGGGTCGAGGATGAACCCGCTGATGGCCGCGTTGCGCCACGGCACGGAGCCGTGCTCGTGGTGGCTGCGCACGACGGTGGCGAACAGCCAGGTGCGGATGATGTCGTGCGCCTGGGGGCGCATGTCCATCGGGAAGACGCGCTCGAACAGATCGTTGCCGTCGGGGGCTTCCCAGTCCCCGGCGATGTGCGGGGTGAGCGAAGAAGTGGCCCAGGTGTCCATCACGTCGGTGTCGCCGATGAAGCCGCCGGGCTCGCCGCGCTGCGCTTCGGTGAAGCCCGCCGGGCACGCCGTGGAAGGGTCCACCGGCAGTTCGGCCTCGGTGGGCACGAGCACGTCGTCGTACAGGGGCAGGCCATCGGCATCCAGCCGGTACCAGACGGGGATCGGCACGCCGAAGAAGCGCTGGCGGCTGATCAACCAGTCCCCCTTCAGGCCGTTCACCCAGTCGCTGTAGCGGGCCTGCATGTAGGGCGGGTGCCACGTGAGCTCGTTGCCGCGCCCCACCAACTCGTCGCGCAGGGCCTCGTCGCGGCCACCGTTGCGGATGTACCACTGGCGGGTGGCCACGATCTCCAGGGCGCGGTGGCCGCGCTCGTAGAACTTCACCGGGTGGGTGATCGGGCGCGGGTCGCCGAGCATCTCGCCGCTGGCGGCCAGCAGCTCCACGACCTTCTTCTGCGCCTGCTTCGGGTTCAGGCCGGCGATCTGCTGATACGAGTCGCCACCGTCGGCGGTGGTGATCCAGTCCGGCGTGTCGAGCGCGAAACGGCCGTCGAAGCCGATGAGGGCCCGGCTCGGCAGGTCCAGTTCGCGCCACCAGGTGACGTCGGTGATGTCGCCGAAGGTGCAGATCATGGCGATGCCCGTGCCCTTGTCCACCTCGGCCAGGTGGTGCGCCACCACCGGCACTTCCACGCCGTACAGCGGGGTGCGCACCGTGTGCCCGAACAGGGGCTGGTAGCGCTCGTC
>JBPOIX010000289.1:0-3995 GCA_052034175.1 Actinomycetota bacterium | reverse complement strand
CCGCGAGGGCTACGTGTACGTGCGCAGCGAGTACCCCGATGCCGTCGCCGCACTGGAGGCCGCCGCGGCCGCGGCTCGCGCCGCCGGCTCTCTCGGTGCGGACGTGCTCGGGAGTGGGTTTGCGTTCGACGTGCACGTGCGCGTCGGCGCCGGGGCCTACATCTGCGGTGAGGAGACGGCGCTGCTGGAGAGCCTGGAAGGCCGTCGCGGGGTGGTGCGCGCCAAGCCGCCGCTGCCGGCGCTGGAAGGCCTGTGGGGCAAGCCGACGGTCGTCAACAACGTCCTCAGCATGGGCACCGTGCCCGCCGTCCTCGCCCACGGCGCCGCGGCCTACGCCGCGCTCGGCACCGGGCGCAGCCGCGGCACCCAGGTGTTCCAGCTCGCCGGCAACATCGCCCGCGGCGGCATTGTGGAGACCGCGTTCGGCATCACCCTCGGCGAGCTCGTCGAGGGGCTCGGTGGCGGCAGCCTCAGCGGCCGCCCCATCCGCGCTGTCCAGGTCGGTGGCCCGCTCGGCGCCTACCTGCCCACGGAACGCTTCGACCTGCCGATGGACTACGAGGCGTTCGCTGCCGCGGACGCGCTGGTGGGGCACGGCGGCATCGTCGTGTTCGACGACACCGTCGACATGGCGGAGCAGGCCCGCTTCGCGATGGAGTTCTGCGCCGCCGAGAGCTGCGGCAAGTGCACCCCCTGCCGCATCGGCAGCACACGTGGGGTCGAGGTGATCGACCGCATCCGTGCAGGCGTCGACGTGGCCACCAACCTCACCGTGCTGCAGGACCTGTGTGAGGTGATGGCCGACGCCTCGCTGTGCGCGATGGGTGGCCTCACGCCCATGCCCGTACGCAGCGCGCTGCACCACTTCGCCGACGACTTCCATCGCGCCGTCCCCGCCGGCGCCCCCGCCGAACCCGCCGGCGCCCCCGCCGAACCCGCCGCCCCCGAAGGAGCCCCCGCATGACCCTCGTGGAACGCGACCTCGGCACTCCCGCCCCGGACCGTAAGGAACGCACCCCCGCCCCGGCCACCGTGGCGCTCACCATCGACGGCCAGCACGTGGCCGTGCCGGAGGGCACGTCCGTCATGCGCGCCGCTGCGCTGGCCGGTGTGGACGTCCCCAAGCTGTGCGCCACCGACCGCCTCGACCCGTTCGGTTCGTGCCGCCTGTGCCTGGTGGAGATCGACGGCCGCAAAGGCACCCCTGCCTCGTGCACCACCCCCTGCATGCCGGACATGGTGGTCACCACCCAGTCGTCCAAGCTGGAACGCCTGCGCCGCGGCGTGATGGAGCTGTACATCAGCGACCACCCGCTGGACTGCCTCACGTGCGCCGCCAACGGCGACTGCGAGCTGCAGGACATGGCGGGCGCGGTCGGCCTGCGCGAGGTCCGCTACGGCAGCGAGGGCGACAGCCACCTCGGGCTGGAGAAGGACACCAGTAGCCCGTACTTCACGTTCGACTCGTCGAAGTGCATCGTGTGCTCGCGCTGTGTGCGGGCCTGCGAGGAGGTCCAAGGCACCTTCGCGCTCACCATCGAGGGGCGTGGCTTCGGTTCCCGCGTCGCGGCTGGGGCCAACGGCAACTTCTTCGACAGCGCGTGCGTCAGCTGCGGTGCGTGTGTGCAGGCGTGCCCCACGGCCACCCTCACGGAGAACACGGTCATCGAGCTCGGCCAGCCGCGGCGCACCGTGCTCACGACGTGCGCCTACTGCGGCGTCGGCTGCTCGTTCAAGGCCGAGCTGCAGGGCGAGACCGTCGTGCGCATGGTGCCCTACAAGGACGGTGGCGCCAACGAGGGGCACTCGTGCGTCAAGGGCCGTTTCGCCTGGGGCTACGCCACCCATCAGGAGCGCGTGCTCAGCCCGTTGGTTCGCGAGTCCATCGCCGAGCCCTGGCGAGAGGTGTCCTGGGAGGACGCCATCGCCTTCGCCGCCACCCGCTTCAAGGACATCCAGGCCCGCCACGGCCGCACATCCATCGGGGGCATCACGTCGTCGCGCTGCACCAACGAAGAGGTGTTCGTGGTGCAGAAGATGATCCGTGCCGCGTTCGGCAACAACAACGTGGACACCTGTGCCCGCGAGTGCCATTCGCCCACGGGCTTCGGGTTGAAGACGGCGTTCGGCACGTCCGCCGGCACCCAGGACTTCAAGTCCGTCGAGCACGCCGATGTCATCCTGCTCATCGGCGCCAACCCCACCGATGCGCACCCGGTGTTCGGGTCGCGCCTGAAGAAGCGTCTGCGTGCGGGCGCCCAGCTGATCGTGGTGGACCCACGTCGCATCGACCTCGTGAAGTCGCCGCACATCCAGGCCGCCCACTTCCTTCAGCTGCGGCCAGGCACGAACGTGGCCGTGGTGAACGCGCTGGCCCACGTGATCGTCACCGAGGGCCTGGTGGACGACCGATTCGTGGCCGAGCGCTGCGACCCGACGGCGTTCACCCAGTGGGCCGAGTTCGTCAGCCGCCCGGAGAACAGCCCGGAGGCCATGGAGGCCCACAGCGGCGTGCCGGCCGCGGAGCTGCGTGCGGCGGCCCGCCTGTACGCCACCGGTGGCAACGGGGCCATCTACTACGGGCTCGGCGTCACCGAGCACAGCCAGGGCAGCACGATGGTGATGGGCATGGCCAACCTGGCGATGGCCACCGGCAACCTCGGCCGCGACGGTGTGGGCGTGAACCCGCTGCGCGGGCAGAACAACGTCCAGGGTTCCTGCGACATGGGCTCGTTCCCGCACGAGCTGAGCGGCTATCGCCATGTCAGCGACGACGCGACGCGCTCCATGTTCGAAGCGCTGTGGGGTGTGGAGCTTGCGCCGCAGCCGGGCATGCGCATCCCGAACATGCTGGACGCGGCGATCTCCGGCTCGTTCAAGGCGATGTTCATCCAGGGCGAGGACATCGCCCAGAGCGACCCCAACACGGTGCACGTGGAATCCGCGCTGGCGGCGATGGAGCTCGTGGTGGTGCAGGACCTCTTCCTCAACGAGACCGCCCGCTTCGCGCATGTGTTCCTGCCCGGCACGAGCTTCCTGGAGAAGGACGGCACGTTCACCAACGCCGAGCGGCGCATCAACCGTGTCCGCCCGGCCATGCGCCCGCGCAACGGCAAGCACGAGTGGGAAGCCGTGTGCGACCTGGCACAGGCGATGGGCGTGCCGATGCACTACGACCACGCGTCGCAGATCATGGACGAGATCGCCGCGCTCACCCCCACGTTCGGTGGCGTCAGCTTCGCCCGGCTGGACGCCGAGGGCAGTGTGCAGTGGCCGTGCAACGCGGCGAACCCGCACGGCACGCCCATCATGCACGAGGGCACCTTCGTGCGCGGCCTCGGCAAGTTCACGCCCACGCCGTACGTGCCCACGGACGAGAAGGGCACGCGCCGCTTCCCGTTGCTGCTCACCACGGGCCGCATCCTCAGCCAGTACAACGTCGGGTCGCAGACGCGGCGCACGGAGAACGTGCGCTGGCACCCGGAGGACATCCTCGAGATCCATGTCGCGGACGCCGAGGAGCGCGGCATCGTCGACGGCGGCGAGGTCACGCTCAGCAGCCGGGTGGGTGCCACCACCCTGCGCGCCGCCATCAGCGACCGGGTGCCCCAGGGCGTGGTCTACATCACCTTCCACCACCCGGTCAGCGGGGCGAACGTGGTCACCACCAAGTACAGCGACTGGGCCACCAATTGCCCGGAGTACAAGGTCACCGCCGTGCAGGTGTTCCCAGGCGTGTCCGCGGCGACGGTGGAGACCGACCACCCGGAGCACCGCCTCGGGGCGCTGGTGCGGATGGCCAACCAGATCGCCCGGCAGATGGCCGCCGACCCGACGGCGGATGCCGTCGGCGCGACGGCCGCACACATGGACGCCTTCTGGGAAGCCGACATGCGTGCCGACCTGGCGCGGGCCATCGAGGGCGGCACGGTGACGGTGGACGACGTGGCCGTGCAGGCCCTCCGCCGCCTGACGGTGACGGCGTAGCAGGCCGC
>JBPOIX010000206.1:0-25382 GCA_052034175.1 Actinomycetota bacterium | reverse complement strand
ATACGAAATTGCGGTCACCCTGACAAGCACTTCCTGACGTCGCCGCCAGCGCAATCGCCGACACAGCGCTAGCAGACGACCGCATCCACCGTCAGCGTGCCGTCCGTTGTGTCGATCGTCGCGAGCGAGCCAAGTGGAACCGCCGTCTGGTCGGGGGTTCCGCTCGAACCGATGAGGTCGTGACCTGCGAAGAGCCCACCGAGCACCGGGACGCCGAGGCGGCCAAGACGGTCAGCAAGGACGTCAGCCAGTGTCCATCCTCGATCGGAGTAGCCCCGAAACCCTTCGAACGATCCGAGCGCTATGCCGACGATGCCGTCGAGCACTCCGGAGCTGACGAGTTGCGTGAGCTGCCGGTCGATCGTTCCCAAGCCCACCACTCGTTGGTCCTCCAGGAAGAGGATGGCACCCGACATCGACGGCATGCGCACACCAACCGAGGTCGCCAGCGACGCCAGATTCCCACCAATAAGACGACCACGGGCTGTCCCCGGGACTTCGGCAGCGGCGGAGACCGCCCCGGGCACACGCCGTAGCACGATCGGATCGGTGGTCATCAGCAGTTGGCGGACTGACGCCTGCGCAGTCTCCCCGACGAGGCATCCATGAATCCCGCCCAGCCGGCAATGCTGTAGCAGCGAGAGGTGCAGATAGGTGATGTCACTGAACCCGACGAGGGGCTTGGGGTCGGCCCGAACGGCTGCGAAGTCGATCTGGTCGGCGATTCGGTACGCCCCGGCACCTCCCCTGGTCGCAACAATCGCTCGGACCTCAGGGTCCCGGAATGCGTCGTTGAGATCGCCGAGTCGGTCCGCGTCGGCGCCAGCCATGTAACCCCACTCGTCGAAGACATGGGGCGCAACCTCACCCCGCAGTCCCCAGCCATCGAGAATCTCCAGGCAGTTGTCGACCGAAGATCGATCGGGGTAACTCGCCGGAGACACGAGCCGCACTCGGTCACCTGGCCGCAGCCTCGGTGCACGAAGGAAGTCGGCCGTCATGGAGCCATCCAACTACAGGTCGACGGCGGTGAGGTCGTCGCCGAGCACGATCCGCCCCGCGAAGTGGGCGGCGGCGAGGGCGCGCCACTCGTCCTCCTGGCCCGGCTGCAGCGGCGGCACGTAGTGGGTGAGCACCAGCGTCTGTACCCCGCCTCGGCTGGCCGTCTGCGCGGCCTGTTCCACGGTGGAGTGGTAGTCGAGGATGTCCTGCAACCGCGGGCTGGGGACCAGGCGCACGAGGTCCTCCCGGATCACCGTCTGCACATAGGCGTCCGCCCCTGCACACAGCGCGTCCAGGCCCGCGCAGGGCACGCCGTCGCCGCCGAGCACCGCCGACACTCCACCGGCCTCCACCCGGAACGCCACGGTCGGTTCCACGGGGCGATGGTCGGTGGCGCCGACCTGCACGGTGGCGGAGCCGAGCAGGAACTCGTCGCCCGGCCCCACCTCGCGGGCTTGCACCTGTGGGCCCTCCGTGAGGTCGGCATGGTGGTCCAGCCGGTAGCGGATGTCCGGCGCCAGCGAGGCCAGCGTGGCCGCCACCACCTCGGCCGTTCCCGCCGGCCCGTACACCACCAGGGGCCGGGGCAGTGGGCTCATCACCCAGCGCGTCGTGATCACGTCGCCGAGGTCGGTGATGTGGTCGCTGTGCAGGTGGGTGAGGAACACCGCGTCGAGCATCGGCGGCAGCACCCCGGCGGCAGCCAGGCGCATCGTGACGGCGCGCCCGCAGTCCACCAGCAGGGTCAGCCCGTCGGCCTGCACCAGCGTGGCCGGCCCCGCGCGGCGCGGGTCGGGGATGGGGCTACCGGTACCGAGCAGGGTGAGGCGCATGCCGAACCGTAACTACTGGCAGTCACTCTGTCAATAGAGCCAGGGTGAGCCGGGCCGACCGCCGGAGCGGGAGCCGATCGGGCAGAATCGCACCGGACGGGCGGGGGCACATGAGCGACGACGGCAACAGACCGAATGCGAAGGCGATACTGGCACTCACCTGTGCCGGCCTGTTGATCGTCGCCGTCACATGGCTGACGGCGATCACCGGTGGCGCGGGCGCGCTGGCGGCCGGCACCGCCCTGGTGGCTGCAGCCATCGGCTGGCGCTGGTGGCGCGGCCGCCTGCGGCACGTCCGCTGGGTGGCGCTGTGGGCGCTGGTGCTCTCGGCCGCACTGTGGAACTCGGTGTCGTTCGTGCGCTACGTGCGCCGCGAGAACGGCGACACGGTGGAGCAGCGCATGGCCACCTGGGGCCGCAACCATGGCCTCGGGTTCGCGATCGACGAGTTGGAGTCGTGGGTGTTCGACGACCCGCCGTCGAAGGAGCCGGCCGAGGAGCTGGCGCTGCGCCCGGTGGACCCACCGCCCACCACCGCCCCGGCCTCGACCACCGCACCCGACACCACCGACGGCACTGCGGGCACCGGCCCGTCGACCACGACCACCGAGCCCCCACCCCCGCCGCCGCAGGCCCCTGCCCCACTCGCCACCTACTTCACCCCGGCCCTCACCGGTGAAGGGCAATGGCTGCCGATCGGCTGGGCCGGCGGCTTCGAGGCGGTGTGGGCCACCAGCGTGCGCCCCCTGCCCGACGTCGGCGGCGTGGTGGCCACGATGGCCGTCTTCGACCAGACGTACCTGCGCGCCGGCATGTTCAACGGCCACGAGGAGCCGGGCGGCACCTGGGTGCGCGGCGACCACATCCCGGCGGACCTGCAACCGGCGCTGGTGGCGGCGATGAACGGCGGCTTCCGCTTCGAGCACATCGCCGGCGGTTACAAGACCGAAGGCGTGGTCCTCAAGCCGCTGCGCGACGGCGACGCCACCCTCGCAGTCGGCACCGACGGCAAACTGGTGCTCGGCATGTACGGCCGCGACCTCACCGACGACGGCACCTGGGTCAGCCTGCGCCAGAACCTGATCCCCATCGTGGACGGTGGGCAGAGCCAGGTGCAGCGCGGGATCCAGGAAGGGGTGTGGTGGGGCGCCGACAACGGCAACGAGGTCTACGTGCCGCGCTCCGCGGCGTGCACCCTCGCCGACGGGCGCCTGGCCTACCTGATGGTGGCCGACGTGGACGCAAACCAGTTGGCGCAGGCGTTGATCAACGTCGGGTGTGTGATGGCAATCCAGTTGGACATCAACGGCACCTGGCCGACGTTCTTCTGGTACGAGCACGGCCCCGACGGAGCGCTCGTGCCGCACTTCCTCGACACCCGCATGCGCGGCACCACCCGCAAGTACCTGGACACCTCCACCAAGGAGTTCTTCGCCTTCTTCGACGCCGGCCTCGTGCCGCCCTTGAGCGTGCTCGACGCGTAGGCCGAGGCGCCGGCCTAGGGCTTGCGCGCCACGCCCTCGGTGAACCACGACCACGGCTTCGGGCCGCGGGCGTAGCGGCTCTCCACGCGCTCCAGTTCGAAGCCGGCGGCGGCCACCAGTTCGGCAGGCACGCGGGTGAGGTGGCATCCGTCCGCGAGGCGCTTCTGCCAGGGCTCCAGCCGCTCCTGCGTGCGGGCCACCTTGGCGTCGGGCGACCGGCCGTGTTCGAGGAAGTGCAGCCGCCCGCCCGGCTTGAGCACGCGATGCACCTCGCGCAGCGCTTGCTCCACGTCGGGGATCGTGCACAGGGTGAACGTGGACAACGCGCCGTCGCACGAGGCATCGGCCAGCGGGATGGCCTGCCCGTCCAGGCCGATGTGCTCCACCCTCGCCGCGGCCGCGGCGATGCGCGAGCCGGCCATCTTGCGGGCCACGGCGGCGGGCTCCACGGCGTACACGAGCTCCACCTCGGGCGGGTAGGCGGCCATGTTCAGCCCCGACCCGAAGCCGATCTCGACGACGGCACCGAAGAGGCCATCGGCCACCTGACGGCGCCAGTGCCGCAGCTCGGCTGTTCCACACGCGCGGTCGATGATCCGCGGGAGCACCTGCTGGCGATAGAGACCCATGATGGGCAATCCTCGCGCGCCGAGGCGCCGCGGCCCTTCAGCCGGCGAGCACGACGAGCAGCACGCCACCGAGCACCAGCGCCGCGGCACCCAACTCGCCCAGCGCATGGCGCTCCCCCAACAGGCGGTGCGACACCACGAACGTGAACAGCAGCTCCACCTGCCCGAGCGTGCGCACCTTGGCCGCGTGTTCCAGCGCCAGCGCCCACCCCCACGCCGCAGAGCCGACCACACTGAGCACGCCCACCACGGCGCTGCTGCGCCAATGCACGAACGCCAACCGCAGTTGGGCGCGTTCGCGCACCGCCAGGTAGGCGCCGTGCACCGCCGTCTGGATGGTGTTCATCACCGCCAGGGTCACCAGCGCCCGCACCAGCACGGGGCCGCCGTCGAGCGCCTTGGTGGCGCCGCGGATGCCGATGGCCGCCAGGCCGAACAGCCCGCCGGCCGCCAGCCCGTACCGTGCCGCAGGCTGGCGCAGCGCAGCCCACGTGAGCCGCCGCCCTCTGGATGCCAGGACGGCCACCCCCAGCGTGCACACACCGACGCCCGCCCACCCGCCGAGCCCCAGCGGCTCGCCCAACAGCACCAGCGAGAACACCGCCACCTGGACTGCCTCGGTCTTGGCGAAGACGGTGCCGACGGCGAAATCGCGGGCATCGAAGGCCCGGATGAGGAAGGCCGTGCCGAGGATCTGCGCCACGCCGCCCGCGGCGATCGTCGGCCAGAAGCGGGCGGCGATGCCCGGCCACGGGTGGCCGAACGCCAAGGCCACGACCACCGCACCCAGCGCCAGCGGGGCGCCGTAGGCGTAGCGGACGAAGCCCGCGCCGCTGACGCTGAGCAGCGCGCGCAGCCGGTGCTGCAGCGCGGTGCGCGCCGTTTGCAACCCGGCGGCGACCAGCGTGATCGGGACCCACAGCACGGACCGAATCCTACATATTGAGACCGTCATCTCAAACATGGTGGCGGGGTCGCGACTCGGTAACGTGCGCCGGTGATGTCGGTCGGTCGCTACATCGCCCTCGAGGGCGCGGAGGGGTGCGGCAAGAGCACCCAGGCGGCGCGCCTCGCACAGGCCGTCGGTGCGGTGCTCACCCGCGAGACCGGTGGCACCACGATCGGCCGGCGGATCCGCGAGATCCTCCACGACACCGCCACCACCGGGCTCTCACCGCGGGCCGAAGCGCTGCTCACCGCGGCCGACCGCGCCCAACACATCGACGAGGTGGTCGCACCGGCGTTGGCCGCCGGCCGCCACGTGGTCAGCGACCGCAGCGTGTACTCCACGCTCGCCTACCAGGGCTTCGGCCGCGAGCTGAACGTGGAGGAAGTGCGCGCCGTCAATCGGTGGGCCGTGGGCAGCACCTGGCCGGAGCTCGTCGTCTACCTCGATGCCGCACCCGAGGTCCTCGAACGGCGCATGCGCGGCCGCGACCTCGACCGCTTCGAGCAGGAGGGCGAGGCGTTCCATCAGCGGGTGCGGGACGGGTTCGCCACGATGGCCGCGGCCGACCCTTCCCACTGGGTGGTCGTGGATGCCGGCGGCGCACCGGACGCCGTGTTCGGCGCCATCCGTGCCGCAGTGCGCGACCGGTTGGGTCTGTGATGTTCGCCGAGTACCGCCGCTCCGTGTGGGACGCCGTCGTCGGCCAGCCCCGCGCCGTGGAGCAGCTCACCCGTGCCGCGGCTTCCGCCGTTCACGCCTTCCTGTTCGTCGGCCCGCCCGGCAGCACCAAGGACGAAGCGGCGCGCGCCTTCGCCGGCCTGCTGCTGACGGGCGAGGACGACGCCGAAGCCCGCTCCGCCCGCCTGGCCCTGGCCGGCGAACACCCGGACGTGCGCGAGGTGGAACGAACCGGTGCGCGCATCTCCGCCGAACAGGTCGGCGACATCATCCGTGCCGCGTCGCTGGCCCCGGTGGAGGGCAGCCGCAAGATCATGGTGCTGCACGAGTTCCACCTGCTGGACGCCAACGGCGCGGCCCGGCTGTTGAAGACGATCGAGGAGCCCCCGCCGAGCACCACGTTCATCGTGCTCGCCGATCAGGTGCCCCCGGAGCTCGTCACGATCGCCTCCCGTTGTGTGCGCATCGAGTTCGCCGCCGTGCCGGAGGCCGCGATCCGCGAGGTGCTGGAGCACGAGGGCGTGGCGGCGGGTGCCGCTGCGCTGGCCGCCGCGGCCGCCGAGGGCAACCTCACACGCGCCCGGGTGCTGGCGTCCGACCCTGGCCTGGTGCAGCGACGTGCCGCGTTCGCCGGGGTGGCGGCGCGGCTGGACGGCAACGGCAACACGGTGGTGACCATCTGCAACGAGCTCAACGGCCTGATCGACGGTGCCGCGGCGCCGCTGGCCGCACGGCAGGCCGATGAGGCCGCGGCTCTCGAAGCCCGGGTGGCTGCGGTCGGCGAACGCGGGAGCGGCCGCAAGCAGCTGGAGGAACGCCACAAGCGAGAGCTCCGCCGCCATCGCACGGACGAGCTGCGCAGCGGGCTGGCGGTGATGGCCGGCGCCTACCGCGACGCACTGGTGTCCGGCGCGTTCACCCGCCCCGACGCCGCGGCAGCAGCCGTGCACCGCATTCACACGGCACTCGACGCGCTGGACCGCAACCCGAACGAGACCCTGCTGCTGCAGTCCCTCCTGCTCGACCTTCCCTCACTGCCCGCGCGGTGAACGCCTTCGTCGGCCGCGCCCGCGAGGTGGAGCGAGTGCGCTCCCTCGTGGACAGCGAGGCCGGTGGCATCCTGGCATTCGTCGGCGAGCCGGGGATCGGGAAGTCCGCCCTGCTCGACATGGCCGCCAGCCGCGGCACGGTGAACGGCATGGCCGTCGTGCGCTCCGACGCCGACGAACTGGGCAGCGCGCAACCGTTCGGCATGCTGAGCATGCTGCTCGGCGCCACCGCCGCGGTGCCCCTGGAGGCCGACCTGGCGCCGCTGGCGGTGGTGGACAGGGCGATCGACGCCGTGGAGCAACGGGCCGCCGGCGCCACACCGCTGCTGGTGCTGGACAACCTGCAGTGGGCCGACCCCGGAAGCCTTCGAGTGCTCACCAGTGTGCTGCGCCGGATGGTGCCGCTCGGCTGGCGGGCGGTGCTCGCGGCCCGTCCCGCTCCTGTGTCCGAGGCCGCGGCGCGCTTGTTCCTCGCCGCTGCCGAGGCGGGCGGCAGTGAGGTGGCACTCGGCCCGCTCACCGCGGCCGAGACGCTGGCGCTCGTCCGCGACCGGCTCGGCGACGTGCCCACCGTGGCCCTGCAGCGGGATGTCCAGCAGGCGGGCGGCAATCCGTTCTACGTCACCACCCTGTTGCGGGAGTGGGAACACGAGGGGCGACTCGTTCGTGGCACCACCGGCGTCGGGCTGGAGCCCGGTGCCACCCCCACCACATTGAGCCGGATGATCATGCGCCGGGCGCGGGAGCTGGGGCCCGACGCAACCGACGTGCTGTGTTGCGCCGCCGTGCTCGGACGGCAGTCCACCGCCGACGATGTGGCTGCCGTGCTCGGGGCGCCAATGTCCACGGTGCAGGCCGCACGCGTGGCGGCCATCGAAGCGGGCCTGCTGGACGGCGACGACCCTCACCTCCGCTTCCGTCACGACCTGGTCGTTGCCGCGCTCCGCGACGGAACGGCCCAGCCGGTGCGCCTGTCGCACCACCACGCGGCGTTGGCCCGGCTGCGCCGCCAAGGAGCCCGCCGCGACCGGCTGGCACCGCACCTCCTCGCCCTGCCGATCGCTGCCGACGAACTGGGCGAAGTGGTCGAGGTGGCGATGGCCTGCGCCCCCGAGACCGGGCTGCTCCTCGTGGACAAGGCGCTGGCCGAACTCGCCGACCACACCGGGGCGGCAGGCGCAGCGGACGGGGCCGGCGGGCCGGACGGGGATGGGGCGTTGACCATCGCTCGGGCAGTGCTCCTGCTCTGGAGCGGACGGCTGCGCGAGGCCGTCGATGCTGCGGCGGAGGAGATCGCCCGCCATGGCGCGGGCGGTCGACGCAACGTGTTGCGCAGCGTCGAGTCCCATGGACGCTTCCTGCTGGGCGAAGCCCGAGCGTGGGCCCCGGACAAGCCGGACGACCTC
Organism: Actinomycetota bacterium; assembly: GCA_052034175.1. GTDB lineage: Bacteria > Actinomycetota > Acidimicrobiia > Acidimicrobiales > Ilumatobacteraceae > UBA668. The sequence continues at coordinate 17,352 of JBPOIX010000206.1, read as the reverse complement.
GAGCCCGATGGCATCGGCCTCATCACCCCCGAGCGCTACAAGGCGGAGATGGCCCTTGCCGTGCTGTTTGCCGGGGACGCTGCCCGGGCACGGCAACTGGCCGAGGATGCGCTGACGTTGAACGTCGGTTCGGTCGCCGCGGACGAAGCCGTCACCGAAGCCATCGCCGCTGGCATCGGGGGGATGCTGGCCGTCGGGGCCGGGCAGGCCTCTCGCGGCCATGCCGGCTTCGGCCGGATGGCTGCTGCCGTGCGCCGCGGCACTGCCGAGGCCTCATTCACCGGGCCGGAGCTGTTTCACGCCTCCGCCCTCCTGCTCCTGGGCGACCTCCTCGGTGCCAGCGCCGCGGTGGAACGCGACGAAGCCGCAACGGACTACGCGACCACCGTTCGCCTTCCTGTGCGGCATGCCATCCGCGCCGCAGTGCTGTTCGAGCGCGGCGACTGGGACTCCGCGCTGGCCGAGGTTGACGCATCGATGGCCATGAGCGCGGAGCTCGGCGTCACGATCCTCAGCAACTACTCGACCGGGGTGAAGGCCCTCGTCGAAGCCCAGCGCGGCGACTTCGATGCTGCCGCGGCCACGCTCAGCGCGGCCAGTGCCGGTGTCGGCATGGAATGGAGCACCTGGGCGCACGCGGTGGTGGCCGAAGGGCGCGGCGACCTGGCCGGCGCGGCGATGGTGGCGCGGCTCGTAGTGGACGGCTTCACCGCGGTCGGGCTCCCGCTGATGGCCGCGCAGATCGCACCCCGAGCAGCCCGGTTGACCGTCGCCACCGGCGGCGACGTGGAGGGGCTCCGCCGGCTGATCGCGTCGATGACTGCGGACACGCCGGCCCCGGCGGTGGACGCGCGGCGAGCGTGGGCACTCGGCTGGCTCGACGACGACACCGACGCCATCATCGCCGCGGCCGACGCACTGTTCGCAGCCCGCTACGTGGGCGACGCGGCGATGGCATGGCGTGATGCAGCCCAGCGCAGCGGGGGCCCGGCGGACGCCCGCGCGGTCGCCGTGTCCGCCCAACTGGGAATCGAGTTCCCATCAGGCTCGGCACGGCCAGGGAGGCCGCACCGCGGCCCTGGGGCGGCGTTCGGCTGGGAGGCGCTCAGCAGCGCCGAGGCACGGGTCCTCGCCCTGCTCGCGGACGGGCTGGACAACGCGGGAATCGCAGCCCGGTTGTTCGTCTCCCGCCGCACCGTCGAGAGCCACCTCAGCCACGTCTACACCAAGCTCGGTGTCAGTGGCCGCTCCCGGCTGGTGGCGGAAGTGGTCCGCCGGCAGCACGAGGCGCAGAACCAGCCGTCGCTGCCGGCGCAGGCGGGTTGAACGGGTCGCCGTTGCGGTCGAAGCGCGGCACCTCCGCGGCCACGTCCTCCGTCACCGGTGGCGATTCGTCGTCGATCAGGCCGGGCTCGGGGGTCATGAGGGCACGGTATGCCGGCCTCGTCGCGGCGTGAATCCGTAGAACTACCGATTCAGCCGCGAGGGCGGACGGCGCACAGTGCGGTCCATGACCTCCGAAGCAGCTCTCCACGACACCGCACCCGCAACGCCCGCGCCCACCGATGGCGCGAGCCGGGGGGCCACGTCGCGGCGCCGGCTGCTTCGCCTGGCCGGGGCGGCGGCGACGGGGGCCGCCGCCTCGGCGTTGATCGCACGACCGGCCGCCGCGACGGACGGTGAAGCGGTCACCCTCGGCCAGTGGAAGACGGCCACCTCGCAACGCACCCGCGCCGACTATGTCGGTGGGCTCACCGGCGGCCAGGCGTTCCTCTTCCAGGCCGGCAGCGCCTCCAGCGGGGACTTCGGCGCCGTCAGCTCAGCCCTCGCCGGGTGGACGTCCGTCGCCACCATGCCGACAGGCATCTACGGGCTCACGAGTGTGGACGGTGGCTGTGGTGTCTGGGGCCGCGCCGGTGGTGCCTCCAGCTACGGGGTCCGCGCCCAGAACACGGCCGGCCCGGGATTGTTCTCCAGCGGCACGACCATCGGGGTTCACGGCACGTCGAGCGCCGAAGCCGGCATCGCGGTGGTGGCCGCAGCCGCGAGTGGGGGCACGGGCCTTTCGGCCACCGGCCACGACGCAGTCATGGCCACCGGCAGCCGGTACGGAGTGGTGGCCGGCGGCAACTGGGCCGCGCTGCGCCTGTTGAGCCTCTCGGCCGAAGCGCCACCGTCGCGCGGCCTTCAAGGAGTGGCGGGCGCGCTCGACGTCGATTCCGACTTCAACCTGTGGTTCTGCGTCGCCGGTGGCACCCCGGGCACCTGGCGCAAGATCGCCGGCCCGGGCATCGCCGGCGGCTTCCACCCGATCGGGCCGTACCGCGTCTACGACAGTCGCAAACCGTCGGCGAACCCGCTGTCCACCGGCACCAGTCGCACCGTTTCGGTCGCCAACGCCATCGACGGCAACGGCGCGACGCTGACCGAGAACGTCGTGCCGCCGAACGCCACAGCGATCGCCTACAACCTCACGGTGGCTGGGACAGCCGGGAACGGGTGGCTGAGCGTCAACCCGGGCGGGAACTCGTCCGCCGCCACCTCCACCATCAACTGGCAGGCAGCCGGGGTGGTGCTGGCCAACGCCTCGCTGGTGGGCCTCAACGCCAACCGGCAGGTCACCGTCGCCTGCGGGGGCGGCGCCGGCACGTCGACGAACTTCATCATCGACGTCACCGGCTACTACCGCTAACCGGGTGGGCGCCGCGGTGACCCGCCGCTAACATTTGGGGACCGTCGCCCAGGTAGCTCAGTCGGTAGAGCAACGCACTCGTAATGCGTAGGTCAGGAGTTCGATTCTCCTCCTGGGCTCGTTTCGCAGGGCAGGCCACCGTCCGGTGCCGCCACCCTCGGGCCTGGCAGGAGTCCGAGCGGCCCTCGCGAACGGGCCATAGGTCCCTCCCGCAACCACCGTTCACGCGGCTACGGTGCGCCCCACAACGACGACCAGTCCGGGGGTAACCGTGGGCACCATTCCGACCGAGCGGATCCGCAATGTGGCGCTGGTGGGCCACGCAGGGACAGGGAAGACCTCCCTCGCCGAAGCCCTTCTGGCCCGCGCAGGGGCCATCGCTCGTGCCGGCAAGGTGGACGACGGCACCAGCGTGCTCGACACCGACCCCGAGAGCGTGAAGCGCCACATCTCCCTGTCGCTCGGCCTGGCGCCGTTCACGTGGACGGCGACGGATGGCAACACCTACAAGGTGAACCTCATCGACACCCCAGGCTCGATCGACTTCGCGGGCGAGGTGGACGCCGCCCTGTCCGTGGCGGACATGGCCGTGTTCGTGGTCAGCGCCGTCGAGGGTGTGGAGGCCCACACGGAACTGCTGTGGCGTGCCGCGGCCGCCTGCGGGCTGCCGCGCATGGTGTTCGTGTCCAAGGAGGACAAGGACCGGGCGGACTTCCACGGTGTGCTCGACCAGTTGAAGGCCGCGTTCGGCAGCGGGATCGCCGCCCTGGAGCTGCCCCTCGGCGAAGCCGGCACCCTGCACGGGGTGGCCGACGTGCTCTCCGAGGAGGCCCTGGAGTACGAGCCTGGCGGCGCGCACCACAGCGAGCCGCTGCCCGCCGACGTGGCCGCCGAGGAGCACTCCCTGCACGACGCTGTGGTGGAGGAGATCGTCAGCGGCGACGACGAGCAGCTGGAGCGCTACCTGTCCGGCGAGGTGCCGTCGATCGCCGAACTGGAGCGCACCCTGGCCCATGAGGTGCTGGAGTGCCTGGAGTTCCCGGTGCTGCTCGGCTCGGCCGCCACCGGCGTGGGTGTGGATCGCCTGGCGGACTTCATCTGCGAGCTCGGGCCGTCGCCCGCCGATCGCCCGGTGGCCGTGGCAGCCGGCGACGAGACGGTGCCCGTGGCCGCCGACCCCGCGGGCAAGCCGCTGGCGTACGTCTTCAAGACCCTCACCGACCAGTACATCGGCCAGCTCAGCCTGTTCAAGGTGCTGTCCGGCACCCTGCGCACGGACGACAAGCTGCTCAACAGCACCAGCGGCGCCGAGGAGCGCCTGCACGCCATCGTGCAGGTGCGCGGCAAGGAGCAAGCCGCAGTGGCCGAGGTGTCCGCCGGCGACCTGGCCGCGGTGGCCAAGCTGGCCAACACCCACACCGGCGACACACTGGCCCCGAAGGGTTCACCGGTGAAGGTGCTGGCGCCGGCGCGGCGTGCCCCCCAGTACGGCGTGGCCATCGTGCCCCACACCCAGGCCGACGACGACAAGCTGGGCAACGCCCTGGCCCGGCTGCAGGCCGAAGACCCGTCGCTGTACGTGGACCGGGTGGAGGAGACCGCACAGACTGTGCTGCGCGGCCTCGGCGACACCCACATCGCCGTCTCGATCGAGCGCATGGCCCGCAAGTTCGGGGTGAACGTGGACACCACCGAGCTACGGGTCGCCTATCGCGAGACCGTCGGCGGCAGGGCCGATGCCGAAGGCAAGGTGAAGAAGCAGAGCGGCGGCCACGGGCAGTTCGCGGTGGTGAACCTGCGCGTCGCCCCGCTGGAGCGCGGGGCCGGCTTCCAGTTCGTCGACGCCATCGTCGGTGGCACCATCCCGCGCAACTACCTCCCCTCGGTCCAGTCGGGCATCGAGGACACCATGTCGAAGGGCGGCGTGCACGGCTTCCCGGTCGTGGACGTCCAGGTGGAGTGCTACGACGGCAAGTACCACTCCGTGGACTCCAGCGACATGGCGTTCAAGACGGCGGCGTCGCAGGGCTTCAAGGAGGCCATGGCCGCGGCCGGTGTCGTCGTGCTGGAGCCGGTGTCGCTGTTGACCGTCACGGTGCCCGCATCGCTGCAGGGCGACGTGATGGGCGACATCACCTCACGCCGCGGGCGCGTCCATGGCAGCAGCACCACCGAACACGGGGAGCAGGAGATCGCGGCCCTCGTGCCGGCCGCGGAGCTGTCCCGCTACGCCATCGACCTGCGCTCGATGACCGGCGGCCGCGGCCAGTTCAGCGTGCAGCACGACCACTACGACGTGCTGCCGGCACACCTGGTGGACAAGGCCAAGCAGAGCCTGCCCAAGCAGCACTGACGCCCCGGCTGGGCGCCGGCGCCGGCTCCGGCCTGGGCGCCGACTCCGCCCTGGGCGCCGACTCCGGCCTGGTCGACGGCCCTCAGGGGTCGAGGGCCGCGCCGGGTCACCAGTCCGAGTAGGCCACGAGGATGCGGAACTCCGGCATCCCCTGCCCGTCGGCCACGGTGGACACCCAGCGGCATCGGGCCGCCCCCAGGTCCCCTTCGACCCCGAACGCCTCGCACTGCGGGAGGGCCGCGATCTCCGCCGCGTTCAGCCCGTCCACCAATGCGGTGTTCCATGCGATGTCGCAGTCGGCATCGATGCCCGCACCCGCAGGCGACGACCCAACGGTGCACAGGCCGCCGATGCCACGCGGGTCTTCCTCCACCGCGGTCACCGCGATGGCCGGCACGTCACCCAGGACTTCGGTGAAGCCGATCGACCACTCCGTCGCGTCGATGCCGATGCGCGAGCCGTCGCCCCATGTGCCGTGCCTGTCGGCGAACGGCTCCTGTGTGTGCCGGGCGGTGAACGTCAGCTCGCCCCGGTTGCGACCGTGGTCGCCGTCGTACACCAGGTCGATCTCGACGAACTCGAGGATGACGGAGAACGCCACCCTCTGGGTGCGCACCGCACCCGTCGCCCATGAACGACCGCCGCCCGCGTCGACGGCACGCACGGTCACCCAGTACTCGGTGTCCTGCTGCAAGCCGTCGAGCGTGGTGCTGAAGAACAGGTCGAGGTCCCCCGTGGTGCGGGCCACCGCGTCGCCGTTGCGCAGGCGGAGGCCGTCGCTCCCCTCGCCCACGGGCTCGGGCCGCTGCGCCGTCAACCACAGGGTGATGTCCGCCGCGGTGTCGGTCTCCACCTCCACCTCGATCGTCGTGCCGCCGTCCCCGGCGGCGGCCGAGCCGCGCCGGATGCAGCCCACCGCGCAGCCGGCGGACACCTCCTCACCGGCGGTCAGCCGGCCTGGGCCGGCGGGCGACACATGCACGTCGAGCGGTGTGAGCTCCACCGGCGCCGCACACTGCTCGATGCACGACGGTGGCGGTGGGTCGACCATCGGGGGCGGCAGGGGTGGCACGTCCACCGGCGGCTGCTCGACGGGGGGCTGGTCGCCGGGTTGCTGCTCGACAGACGGCGGCTCCGGCGCGACGGTCGGCGCCTGGTCGACGGGCGGCGGTTCGACGGGCGGCATGGTGGTGACCGCTGCAGCGTCGCCTGCCCTTCCTGCGGCGCCGCGGTCGGTGCTGCAGGCAGCGAGCGCCAGCGCCGCCGCGAGGACGGCGAAGTGGGTGGGACGGTGGGGGTGGTGCTGGGTGTGGCGGATGCGTTCCATGCCTTCATGAGCGCGGGCCGCCGCCGACCTGTCAGCTTTCGGCGAGCACCAAGGCCGGCAACCACTCTTCCAGCCGTTCCCAGATCGCGGTGTCGCTCTTGGCCAGCAGATGGCCGTCGCCGGGCAGGCGCACCACCTCGCCGCAGCCGGCGATCATCCGCACCATCTCGCTGGCTTCGATCGGCAGGATCTCGTCCCGCTCACCGTGGAACAGCAGGAACGGCAGGCCGAGCAGCCCACCTGCCGGCTCGCACCCGGCGGACTGGGTGGCGAACGTGGCCACTCCGGCCACCATCTCGTGTAGGCCCACGCCGACACGTACGGCCACGGCCCCGCCGAAGCTGTGCCCCATCAGCACCACCTTGTCCGCGCCGGCGCCGCCGATGGCGAGTTGGGCGGCCGCCGCGACATCCACGCAGCAGTGGTCGAGGTCGTTCGGACGGCGATAGCTGACGCGGAGCACGGGCACGCCGCGCGCCGCCCACTCCACACCGAGCCGGTGGAACAGCGCATCGCCCGGGCCGAGCAGCCCGCCCATCGCCCCACCGCACAGCACGAGCGCACCCGGCTGGCGCGGGGCACCCTCCGCAGGTTCGTGCCACAGGATGGTGAGCAGGCCACGGGTGGTGTACATCTCCACCTGGCGCAGGGTGGGTGTCAGCATCACATCGCTGGTGGCCATCACGCCGAGGGCGTCGAGGGGGGTCATCGGCGCGCCACCATCCTCTGCGGAGTGCGGTGAGCCCGGCTGACCAACAGGGTCGTCCATCTGGCTACCCTAACGCCACCCATGACGGACGCTCCGACCCGCCTCAACGGCCGCCAGGTCTACGACCTTGCGGTCCGCATCGCCCTCGCGTGGCGGGAGATTCGCCGCGGCGCGTCCACCGGGCCGCTGCGGCACTTCCTCTACGGCATCGACGACGAGGCCATCGAGCAAGGGCAGATGGACACCCTGGACCTGTTGGCCATCAAGGAGTCCTGGCGGATGAGCGAACTGGCCGAGGCCCTGAAGGTCGAACCGTCCACTGCGACGCGGGCGGTGCAGCGCCTGGTGAAGGACGGGCTGGCGCAGCGCCGGCCGAGCAAGGTGGACGGCCGAGTGGTGAAGGTCGAGATCACCGACGCCGGGCGGGAAGTGCACAAGGTCGTGGCGGAGCGGCGGGCCCAGCTGTTCACCCACATCCTGGCCAACTTCGGCCACGCCGAGCTGCCGGTCCTGGCCGACGTGATGGAGCGCTTCGTCCGCTCCGTGGACGAGTTCGTCCAGTCCCAAGGCGACCCTCCCCTCAAGTAGCCCACCCCGCCACCCGGCCCACGTGCCCGTCCCCGGCAACCCACGCGCCGTCCCCCACCCCACGCGCCCGTTCCCCACCCCGCCCCTTTCAACGACCATGTCACCCCCTTACGCGTCGAAGTGGCGCGCCGGGGGGTGACGGGGACGGGGGGAGGTGGGTGCGCAGGGTCGCCTCGACATAGTCCGGGTCGTCGATCACGTGAGCGGTGGTGAACTCGAGGACCACGCTGTGCCGCTGCAACTCGTTCCGACGAGCGGCGTCGCGGGTGCGATCCGGGTCCGAAGCGTGCCCGTGCTTGCCACTGACCTCGACGATCACGCTCGTGCCAGGGAAGCGGAAGTCGACGCGAATCACCCGCTGCCCGTGCGGACGCATCACCACCTGAGGCTCGGGGCGCGGCAGCCCGCGCTCGCGCATCAACCGCAGGAAGCGGCGCTCCAGGTAGGACTCGCCGCCGCTGTCCAGGAGCAGCTCGCGCAGCGTCACGATCCCGTTGCGCCCTCGGCCGCTGAGCGCCTTCATCTGCGCCGCCAACCGCGGCACCGCCGTCCGGCGCGATCGGATGGCGCCGTCGATCGCCACTTCGAGGAACGTCGCGGTCTCCGTACGAGCGGCGTCGATGATCGCCCGCGTGGCATCGCACACGCGCACCCCGTCGTGACGAAACACCTTGCCCCTCGGCCACGCCGACGTGGTGTGCAGGGTCAACCACGGCGGCGTGCCCCGGGCGCTGCGGGCGATGAGGAACCCGACTTCCTCCGTCTCGCAGCCTTCGATTCCCCACCAGGCCAGGGCGGACCTGCCGTGCAGCGCGCCCCGCTTCCCCAACCACTGCGCGCCGGCGCGGACCTTCATCTCCCAGGTGAGGACGGTCGCCTCGTGGCGCCACACGCCGGGCACGACGGGCAGCCAGACGTCGTTGCGGAGGAGGCGGCGCCACTGGTGATCGGTGAGGCCGGCGGCGCGGACCATCTTCCGGGTGGCCAGGCCGGTGTTGCCGCTGGCGGCGTCGATGAGGAGGCGATCAGGGTTCACATCTCACGGGTACACAGCGAGATCCCGAGTTCGGCAAACAAACCCGCTCCCCGTCACCCCCCAACGCGACGAAACGGCGCGTACGGCCATGACGTGGTCGCACGAAGTGGCATGCAGAGCGGGGGCCGGACAGGGTTGGGCGCGGGCGGGCAAGGGGGCCGGGACGGGGGTGGGTGCGGGCGGGCAAGGGTGCCGGGACGGGGTTGGGCGCGGGCGGGCAAGGGGGTCGGGAGGGGTTGGGCGCGGGCGGGCAAGGGGGTCGGGACGGGGGACGGCGCGGGGGACGGTGCGGCGGGGTCGGTAGGGTTCGAGGCGATGGCCGACCGGGTGGACTTCGCGCAACAGGCGATGCAGTACGCGCCGCAGCTGTACAGCGCGGCCCTGCGCATGACCACCAACAAGGCCGACGCCGAGGACCTCGTGCAGGAGACCTTCCTGCGCGCCTACCGCAGCTTCGCCACCTTCGAGGACGGCACGAACCTGCGCGCCTGGCTGTTCCGCATCCTCACCAACCCGTTCATCAACACCTACCGCGCCAAGCAGCGGCGGGTGCAGGAGACCGAACTCGACGACGTCGAGGACCTCTACCTCTACAAGCGCATCTCCACCCTCGACGCCGGCACCCGCAGCGCCGAGGACACCCTCTTCGACCTCTTCACGGACGACGAGGTGAAGCAGGCGTTGGAAGGCCTTCCGGACGCCTTCCGCCTCCCGGTGCTGCTGGCCGACGTGGAGGAGTTCTCCTACAAGGAGATCGCCGAGATGCTCGACATCCCGATCGGGACGGTGATGTCCCGCCTGCATCGGGGAAGAAAGGCGATGCACAAGGCGTTGCTGGAGTACGCGACCGAGCGTGGCCTGCTGGCCCGCACCACCACCCCCGCTGGCGCCACTGCAAACCCTGCGAACACGGAAGACCTCGACTGATGGCTGACTGCAACGAGACGCTGCGCGAACTGCACGCCTTCCTCGACGGCGAGTTGACGCAGGACACCGAACACGCGATCCACGCCCACCTCGAGGGCTGCATGGACTGCCTGCAGGCGTTCGACTTCCACGCCGAGCTCAAGGTCGTGATCAGTCAGAAGTGCCAACAGGACGAAGTACCGCCAAGCCTGTTGGCCAAGATCGCGCAGTGCTTCGGTGAGGGCTATCTCGACGGCGCCGCGTCCATCGACGCCGGCCCGTCGCGCTGATTGGGTGCGCAGGCTGCCCCACTGGCTACGCTGGCACCCATGATCGTGGCAAAGATCTTCCACTTCTGGCTGGGCCTTGGCCTCACCATCGTCGGCGTGCTCGCCACTGTCGGGCTGATCGGCGGGTACCTGAAGGCGGTCACTGCCAAGCAGTACCCGCGCCGCCGCCAGCGCGAAGACTGATCCGGCCGTCCCGGGCCCGGTCATGACGGCGGCCGCCCACCACGAGGGCTGGCAGGCCGAGGCCGCGCCGTTGCTCCCCCGCTGCACCTTTCCCCCCGTCGGCTCCCGCGTCACCTGTGCCGTGTCCGGCGGCGCGGACTCCACCGCACTGCTGGCCCTCGCGGTTGCCGCGGGCCTGTCCGTCACCGCCATCCACGTCGACCACGGCTTGCGGCAGGGCTCGGCCGGCGAAGCCCGCGTCGTGGCCGCCAACGCCGCCTCCGTGGGGGCCGCGTTCCGGTCGGTCCGCGTCGATGTCGGGCATGGGCCGAACCTCGAAGCCCGGGCCCGGGCGGCGCGTTACGCCGCGCTCCCCCCCGGTGTGCTCACCGGCCACACGGCAGACGACCAGGCGGAGACCGTGCTGCTGAACCTGCTGCGCGGCGCCGCCACCGACGGCCTGTCCGGCATGCGCCCCGGCCCGGCCCGGCCACTGCTGGCCCTGCGCCGCAGCGAGACGGTGGCCCTCTGCGCCGCGCTGGATCTGCCCACGGTCGACGACCCCTCCAACCGCGACCCTCGCCATCTGCGCAACCGTGTCCGCCACGAACTGCTGCCGATGCTCCAGGAGCTGGCCGGGCGCGACCCGGTGCCACTGCTCGCCCGCCAGGCGGACCTGTTGCGCGACGACCGCGACCTGCTGGACGACCGTGCCGCGGCCATCGACCCCACCGATGCCAAGGCGCTCGCCGCGGCACCCACCGCGCTCGCCCGGCGGGCCGTCCGCCGCTGGCTGACGGGCGCGCACCCTCCGGACCTGGCCACGGTGGATCGCGTGCTCGCGGTCGCCCGCGGCGAGGCGCTGGCGACGGACATCGGGGGCAACGAACGGGTCACGCGCAGCAGGCAGCGACTGTCTCGGTCCGGCCCCTCGGAAGGCGACCCCGACGGAGTAGCCTGAGCGACAGTTTCACCGACGACCGTGGAGGAAGGCAGATGCCGCCGAGGCTGCGCGGGAAGTGGGCGCTCGGCATCACGCCACGCAACTTCACCTGGTTCATGAAGGACAAGCTCGCCGTGTGCGAGCGCCCTGGCGGGTACGGCGAGAACCATCGCCGGGTGCGCCGCCAGGAGGAGATCATCTGGCTGCGGGAGAACGGTTTCGGCTGTGTCATCAGCATCATCCCGGCGCCGCACAACCTGCACAACTACGACGAGCTGAACCTCCCGTACCTGCACCGCCCATTCACCGGCACCGACGACCTCGGCCTGTGGTTGAAGGCGTTCTACACGGAGCTGCACGGTCTCCTGGAGGGCAGCACCAAGGTCATCGTGCACAACGAGTCCGTCGACGATCGCGTCATCGGCATCCTCGGTGGCTACATCCGCTGGAGCCGCATGGTGGACGACCCGAAGATGTGCATCAACCTCACCGAACGCATCGCCAAGCGCCAGCTGGACCCCTTCGCCCGCGAAGTGATCCTGATGGCGAACGACCTGCACTGAGCGCCGCACCCGCTGCGCCGTGGCCTACGATGCGGCCATGAGCACCACGCCCGCCAACTGGTACCCCGACCCCACCGGCCGCCATCAGCTCCGCTACTGGGACGGCAACGCCTGGACGGACCATGTCAGCAACAACGGCGCCCAGGGGGCCGACCCCGTGCAGCCACGCGGGCTGGACCGCGTGGACAGCGCACTCACCGTCGGCAACGAGGGCGACCCGAACAAGATCCAGCAGCAGCTGTACGGGCAGGAGAAGTACCGCAGCGCCGGCGTCCAGGGCGCCGCGTTCCAGGGTGGTGGTTCGATCTTCACCGAGCCGATCCTGGTGGTGAACCAGAAGGCCAAGCTGATCGAGCTGAACAACCAGTACGGCGTGTTCAACAAGGACGGCCAGCAGATCGCCGCGGTGAACCAGGTGGGCCAGAGCGCCGCCAAGAAGGCGCTGCGCCTGCTCACCAACCTCGACCAGTTCATGACCCACCGGCTCGAGGTCACCGACACCCAGGGCCGCGTGCTGCTGCGCCTCACCCGCCCGGCGAAGGTGATGAAGAGCACCGTCATCGTCAGCGACGGCAACGATCAGGAGATCGGCCGCATCGTGCAGGAGAACATGATCGGCAAGATCCACTTCGGCCTGCAGTCCGGCGGGCACACGTACGGTTCGATCAAGGCGGAGAACTGGCGCGCCTGGAACTTCCGCATCGAGGATCACAGCGGCCAGGAAGTGGCCCGCATCACCAAGACCTTCGAGGGCGTGGCCAAGACGCTGTTCACCACCGCGGACAACTATGTCGTGCAGATCCACGCCCAGTTGCCTCAGCCGCTGAACACCCTCGTGGTGGCGGCCTCGCTCGCCGTGGACACCGCCCTGAAGCAGGACTCCCGCGGCCTCGGCTGAGCCGCAGCGTCAGCCGGCAGCCGTCAGGTCTGCCACCACCTGCATTGCGGTGGTCGTGGCGAAGCACAACCCTCCACCGGCCACATCGAGGGTCACCGTGGTCGAGGTCCGCTGCCCGGCGGGCGCGAACGCCACCGCGGCCGGTGGCTTGGTGGCGTTGCAGTTCCACACGAACAGGCTGCCGTTGGTCGCCCCCGCCACCAGGGTGATCGTGTACTGCGCCCGGGTCGCCCCGGTCGGCGCGCCCGAACCGACGACCTTGCCCGCGCTGGTCACCCCAGCCGGGCGGGAGTCCACGACGCGCACGGGTGGAACGGCCGGCAGCGCGCCGGCCGTCGTGCGCCACACCGCGGTCACGTCCACCACGAGGTGTACCGGCACGGTCGACGTGATGCACAGGCCGGCGTCGTTGGTGCGGAACACACCCGAGAGCACCTGCGGGCCGCCCGCGGTGAAGTTGACGATCCATGGGGTTCCGCCACACGGGCCGATGCCCAGTGCGCCAGCGGCGTCCGGGGCCAGCAGCGTCAGGTTCGCCGTGACCGCCTTGGAGCCGAGCGGCATGCCGAGCTTGGCCGGGGAGATCGCCGTGTTGGCGTTCGCCGCCGGCTTGGCCCCACTGCGGGTGTCCAGCGCCCGTTTGGTGGCGATGGGCTGCGCGCCCACCCCTTCGGCGGCCTGGTAGCCCACCACGTACACCCGCAGGTCGAGGGCCACACTCGAGGTCACGCAGATCGCTCCGCCTGCGACTGCGGCCACAGTCATCGTGGCGTTCAACCGGTTCGGCTGCACCGCGAGCGTGGTGGTCCCGTTGGCCCCGGCCTCACAGGTGTGCACGGCCAGGTAGCCGGCGCCGGCCACGTTGCGCGCCATCACGCGCACCATCACGCCGGGCGTGCCGGCCGGGATGCCCGGCAGGCTGTCCACCCTGACCGTCACTGCCGTGCCGGCGGCGAGCTTGGCGCCACCCGAGTCGTACGCCAACACGGAGGTGGCGAACTGCCAGCGCAGGCCGGGCCCTCCGCCGGGCGGCACGGTGGTCGCTGGGGCCGCGGTGGTGGGCGTCGGCCCCGGCGCGGTGGAGGGTGGGGTCACCGTGGTGGTGGGCGCGGTCGGCGATGGCGCAGTCGTGGTCGTGGTCGGCGTGCTCGGCGGCGAGGTGGGCGTGCTCGGCGGCGAGGTGATGACCGTCGTCGTCGGCGCGGGGCCGCCAGGCTGCGCTGGCACCGTGGTGACCTTGCACCCGTCGACCGCCTTCACCACGGGGGTCGGGTTGATCGCCACGCCACCGCCGGGGTGGACCTCGAAGTGCAGGTGCGGGGTGCCGGCGTTGCCGGTCATTCCGACATAGCCGAGGATCTGCCCGGCCTTCACCGCGGAACCCACGGCCAGGCCGGGGGCGAACGCGCTGAGGTGGGCGTAGAAGAAGTACGTGCCGTCGGCGCGGGTGAGCCGCCAGCCGTTGCCCGCCAGCGAGCCCGGCGCATCGATGTACTGCTTGGTGAGGGTGCCGTCGGCCACGGCATACAGGTACAGGCCGGACTTGGCGATGATGTCCACGCCTGCGTGGGTGCGCCCGCCGGAGCGTGGCGCGCCGAACGTGTCCGTGAAGTAGCACATGCCCTGCACCGGGAACTGGGCGATCGTCACGGTGGGCGTGGGCGGCGTGGGGGCCGCGGTCGTGGTGGCGCCTGGGGCCGTGGTCGAGGTTGCTCCGGTGGCCGGCGGGAGGCACAACCGTTGGCCGGGGAACAACGGGGTGGCGACGGTGGCGTTGTTCGCCGCCAGCAACGCGGCCACCGCGACACCGTTCTTGGAGGCGATCAGGTACCACCCGTCGCCCGCCACCACGGTGTAGACGGCACCGGTGCAGACGGCCGCCGCTGCGGGCCGTGCGCCCTCTGCTGCTGCCGACCGTGCGCCGGGCGCGGCCTGAGCGCCGGAGGTGGCAGCCGCCAGGGGCACCACCAGCGCGCACGCGACCGAACCTGCCGCCCACCACCACAATCGGTGGGGCCGGCGATGCCGTTCGCTTGCTCGCTCGGTTCCGTCCACGTGCGCCGTTCTCCATCTGCTGGCCCGCAGGGGAGGTATCGGCCGCGGTTGACGGCGGCTTGAGGCGCGCGACACTCGCGTCATGCCTTCCGTCACCGTTCGCGGCACTGCGTCCGCCACCGTCACCCCCGATCGCGCCGAACTGACGCCGGCGCTTTCTCATCTGGCGCCCGACGCGGCGACGGCCCTCGACGAGGTGGCGCGCCGCTCGCAGCAGCTCGCCGACGTCCTCGCCGGCCACGGCTTCGCCACGGAGGACTGGGCCACGGAGGGCGTCACCGTGGCCGAGGAGTACCAGTGGAAGAAGGATGAGAACGTGCTCATCGGCCACCGGGCCACCACGGCCCTCACCGTCACCGTGCGCGATGCCGGCCTGGTCGGCGCGCTCATCCGCGACGCCGTCGCCGGGTGCGGCGCCACGATGCGCAACCTGATGTGGAAGGTGGACGCTGAGAACCCTGCCCGCCGCGCCCTGCTCGGTGCCGCGGCGCGTGATGCACGCCTGCGTGCGGAGGCCTACACGGAGGCCCTCGGCCTGCGGCTCGGGGCGGTGGAACTGGTCAGCGAGACGCCGATCTCCGTCGGCGAACCGGAGCCGCCGATGCAAGCGCGGATGATGATGGCGAAGGCCGGAATGGCCGACAGCGGGGAAGTTGCCGTCAGCGGCGGCCTCGTCGAACTGGGGGCCGACGTGCACGTCCAGTTCGCGATGCTGCCCGGGTGATTACCCAGGGGTAACATGAGGACGTGAAAGGGCAGCGCGTCCTCGTCAGCGGGATGGGCAGCGAGCTCGGCTCGCTGGTCGCCGTCCAGCTCGAATCCGAACCATGGGTGGGTTCCCTCGTGGGGATCGACGTCGACCCGCCGCGCCGCCGGCTACGCACCGCAGAGTTCCATCTGCTGCAGCCGTCCCAGCGCGAGCGCATCGTCGACGTGGTCACCAAGTTCAACCCCCACGTGGTCATCAACCTCAGCGTGTGGGAGCCGGACGCTCGTGCCGGCCTGGAACACGCCCGCCGGTTCACGGCGGACGCCACCACCGCCGTCATCGGCGCCGCCGCGGAGTGCCCGGCGTTGGAGGCGATGGTGGTGCGCAGCGGTGTGGAGGTGTACGGCC
Organism: Actinomycetota bacterium; assembly: GCA_052034175.1. Classification (GTDB taxonomy): domain Bacteria; phylum Actinomycetota; class Acidimicrobiia; order Acidimicrobiales; family Ilumatobacteraceae; genus UBA668. The sequence continues at coordinate 1,713 of JBPOIX010000206.1, read as the reverse complement.
GCGGCCATCGCTCCATCACCCGCCCCACCGAGACGTCGCCGTTGCAGCCCACCAGCGAGTACGGCCACATGCTGGCCAACATCGAGCGTTCGGCGCGTGAGGTCGGTCGGCGCATCGGCATCTCCGTCGGCAAGCTGCGGCTGGCGCCCGTGCTCGGCAAGCATGTGCCCAGCCCGCTCGGCCGGCTGCTGCGCCAGCCGATGGTGCCGTTCAGCCTGCTGGCCGACGCCCCCTTCGCCGTCATCGAAGCCGGCGACGCTGCGGCGGCGTTCGTGCGTGCCGCGGCGCAGCGGTTGGACGAACCGGTGAACATCGTGGCCCCAGGGGCCATCACCGCGCTCCAGGCCATCCTGCGCGGCAAGCGGGTGCCGCTGCCGCTCGTGGGGCCGGAGTGGAGAGTGGCCGCCCGGCTCAGCCACATGTCCGGCGCACCGATCCCCGACCATGTCGTGGAGCTGATGCACCGCGGCCGCCTGGCCGACGGCGGCAAGGCTCGCGAGCTGCTGAAGTTCACGCCACGCCTCACCACGCCGGAGGTCATCGACCACCTCTACGCGTGGGAGAGCGTCGTGCGCATCGGGGCGATCAAGGAGGTCGCGTGATGGCCCAGATCCTCGAGTTCCCGCGGGCCGCGGTCAGCCGCGCCGGCAACGCGCTCGCCGAGCCGTTGCGCAGCATGTGGCCAGTCCACTCCGTGGACGACTACGGCCGCGACCCCCACCTCGTCGCCGCGCTCGGCCCGCTGGCGCGAGTGCGCTGGGGTGTCACCGTCGGCGGCGCGGAGCACCTCCCCAAGCGTGGCGGGGCGCTGTTGGTGTGCAACTCGCGTCGATGGGCGCTGAGCAACGTGTGGGCCGCATGGGCGCTGTCCGAGGCCATCGACCGCCCGGTGCGCTTCGTCGGCCGGCCGGACGTCGCACCTGTCGGCGCCTTCATGCGCCGCATCGGCGGCCTGCTGGACTCCCCCGCGGAAGTCCAGGGTGCACTGCGCAACCATGAGCTCGTGCTCGTGTCCGCCGAGCCCACGGCACACCCACGCAACGCCGGCCCCGTGCCGCACCTCCTCGTCGGGGCGGCCGTCGTGGCCGGTGCGCCGGTGTTCCCCGTCGCCACGATGAGCAGCCCGATGGGCCGTGCCGCGCGTGCCGAAGTGGGCCCGCAGGTGCGGCCGCGCCGCAAACGTCGTGGGCCGCTGGCCGAGGTCGAGTTGGCCGAGCAGATCCAGCACCACATCCAGCGCATCCTCGACGGGTTCGGCGGCATGCAGACCGGTGTGGCCCCGTTCGACTGGCTGGCGGAGGGCTGACCCATGCCGTACGCACGATCCTCCGATGGCATCCGCCTGCACTACGAAGTGCTCGGCCGGGCCAGCGCCCCTGCCGTCCTGATGATCCAAGGCCTCGGCGCGGACAAGCACGGCTGGGACATGCAGCGCTTCGCCTTGGCCCTCAAGTACCGCGTCATCGCACTGGACACCCGCGGGGCCGGCCGGAGCGACAAGCCGTTCGGGCACTACTCGCTGGAGCAGATGGCCGACGACGCGATCACCGTGCTGGACGCCGTGGGCGTGGAGCAGGCGCACGTGGTCGGCGCATCCATGGGTGGGGCCATCACCCAGCTCGTCGGCTTGAAGTACCCGGAGCGCGTCATCTCGCTCACCCTGGCCTGCACTGCCTGCCGCAACCACCCGTGGCGCCGCGAGCTGCTGCACGG
>JBPOIX010000120.1:0-8397 GCA_052034175.1 Actinomycetota bacterium | reverse complement strand
GTGTCACCCACCTGTTTCCGTCTGCGGCCACGATTGCCGGCCTGAGCCCGGAGGAGTTCGCCATGCCCCGCGCCCGCGGGCGGGCGCTGATCCACGCGTGCGAGCGGCTGGCCGCGGGCGACATCGTGCTCGACGCCGGCAGCGATCGCGAGGCTGCGGTGGCGGCGCTGGAAGCGCTGCCCGGCATTGGTCCATGGACGGCCGGGTACGTGGCCATGCGCGCCCTCGGCGACCCGGACGTGTTCCTCCCCACGGATGTGGGCGTGCGCAATGCATTGCAGGCGCGGGGAACGGACGGCAGCCCGAAGGCTGCAGCCGCGGCCGCGGAGAGATGGCGGCCGTGGCGCACGTACGCATTGCATCACCTGTGGGCAAGCTTGTAGGAGGAGAGACGGATGGACAACGACGAACTGAGCAGCACCACCATGGATTCGCCCGTCGGCGAGCTGACGCTGGTGGCCAGCCGCGCCGGCCTGCGCGCCGTGCTGTTCCCAGGGGAGCGGCCGGACCGCGTGACTGTGGGGCCGGTCACGAACTCCGACGCGGCCGCGGACGAGGTGCTGGATCACGCGATGCAGCAGTTGCGCGAGTACTTCGCCGGCAGCCGGCAGGAGTTCGACCTCCCGCTCGACCCACACGGCACCCCGTTCCAGCAGGACGTGTGGACCGTGCTGCGTGGCATCCCGTACGGGCAGACGATCAGCTACGGCGAGCAGGCCCGGCGGCTGGGCGATGTGAAGAAGTCCCGCGCCGTCGGCGCGGCGAACGGCCGCAACCCGATCAGCATCATCGTGCCGTGCCACCGGGTGATCGCCGCCAACGGCGACCTCACCGGCTTCGGCGGCGGGTTGGAGACCAAGGCGTGGCTCCTCCGCCATGAACAGGGGGTCAGCGACCTCGGGCTTTGAGCTGCTGCTCGCGGCGGGCCTTGGCGTCGGCGGCCTTCCGGTCCTTCAGCGCCTTGCGCTTGGCCTTCGTCTCGTCGTCGGCCTGGCGGACCGGCAGCAGCGACGTCTGCACTGCGGGGGCGGGCGGCAGCTTGAACTCTTCGTGCTGCTTCAGCAGGCGGGTCAGCATCACGGACGCCAGCGCTTCACCGGCGACGGCGGCGGCCATCATCAGGCGCACCGTGGGCACGCCGTGCTGCTCCACGAGGGCTGGCGTGGCGGCCAGCAGCTGGTCTTCGGTCGGGTTGTCCGCGTTGTCGCCGAGCGCTTCGATGCAGCTGGCCAGGCACGGGTCGGTGAGCACGGTGGTGAGCTGTTCCAGCCCACCGTTCATCCGGCCGCGGGCGGCAGTGCTGCGCATGGCCAGCGTGCGGGCTGCGGCCTCGGTGAAGCCGCCGTCCTGGGCGCCGCACAGTTCGTCGAGCGTGCTGCGGTGGTCGTCCGGGAGGGCGGCCACCATCGCCACGAGCTCGTCGTCGGTGATGCAGGAGAAGGCGCGGTCGAGCAACGACAGGGCCTGGAGGCGGGTCTTGAGCTGGCTCATCGGGCAGTCAGGTTACCGAGCCGCGGGGCAGGGCCCTCCGGCACGGGCCCACTGCCGCGCCCGGGCCTACGATCGGCCCATGTCGCAGCTGGTGTACACCGAGGCCGATTTCCTTCTCGACGATGAGGGCGTCGCCCCGCACATGGTGGCCGGCGCGCTGATGCACGGTGGCTTCCGCGCCGACGGCACCTACCAGCCACCCCGCTCGCGTGGGCGGGAACTCGCCTTGGCTGAGTGGGAAGCCGCACTGCGGTCCCGCGGTGGCGCCCCGCTGGAGGCCGAGCCGTCGCTGCTCAACGGTGCACGCGTGGCCACGGTGGCCCAGTCGGTCGTGCTGTTGCGCCATGGGCTGGGCGAGACGTTCTGGAACTCGCTGACGATCATTGGCAAGATCGAGGCCAAGGGTCGGTTGCTGGCGGACATGCCGTTCCCCGATCTCGCACCGCATGTCGTGGAACCGATCCACGAGATGGCCATCGGTCATCTCAACAAGGGTCTGCTGAAGGCGCACGGGTGGGATGAAGGCGGCAAGCCCGGTGTGGGCGCCCACGATGCGTTGTGGTTCGCCGCCCGCGATCTGGCGTTCGGCGCCGGCGCCTACCCGGTCGTCGACCCGCCCGAGAACATCGCCCGCCCGGAGGCCGGCCAGCGGTTCATGCCCGAGTTGCCGCCGCAGATCGAAGGCCTGCTGTCGCTGTTGATGAACCTGCTGATCATCGAGTTCCGGGCCGAGATCGGCTTCAGCGCCAGCCAGGCCATCCTGCGCACGCCCGGCCTGTTCCCCGGCCGCGATGCCGAGGCCGAGGAGGCGGCAGCCATCATCGAACGCATCCGTACCGACGAGGACATCCATGTGCGGTCGCTGCGGTTGTACCTGGGCGAGTGCGCCGAGGTCACGTTCCGCACTGTGGACGGCCGCACCGTGCCCGGTCGGGAGCTGATCGAGCGCTTCTGGGGCGGCATCGTTCGCTGGGCCACGGTGGACCAGCCGGCGCTGGTGGCCGACCGCGAGCGCGAGGTGTTGCACGAGCGGGTGATGGCCCACCCCAACGGCGCCGCGATCTGGCAAGAGTTCCTCGCCGCCGCCTGAACTCAAGCCCGCAGCCGTCCAAGCCCCGACGCACACCGCCGGGTCCCCGTCCCCACCCGGATCCCGTCCCCACCCGCTGCCGTTCTCGGGCTGAATCGTCCCATTTCGGCTTCTAGGGCGGATCTTTCCCGCTTTCCGGGACGATCCAGCCCCGGTTCGAACCGCGTGCGACCCACCGCCGGCCGCCGCCTCGGCTGTCGCCTTCCTACCAGCGGACCTTCTGGGTCTCGCGCCAGCGGGCGAGGAGCGCGTGGCCGTCGGCGATGTCGTCGCCGCGGTTCCACAGCGCCAGGTACAGTGCGGCCGCGGTGCCGCGCAACGCCGGCACGTCGCCCGCGGCCACGCCCGGCGACACGGTGAGCCGTTCGGCCACGTGCACCGTCCATGCCGCATCGGCATCCGTGGGGGCCACCGCGAACGAGTACTCCTCGCCGTCGAACAACTTCGACCGGCCACGGGTGAAGAAGCCGCACAACAGCTCGTCCAACCCGTCCACGGCGAGTTCGGTGGTGACACCCACTTCGCTGGTCGTGGGTGTGCGACCGAGGGCCGCGGCCTGGGCGTCGACGGCGTGCATCGTGGTCTCGTGGGCCTGGCGGCGGCCCCAGAACTGGCGCGGCGGGGGAGCGTCGTTGAGGAACGTCATCGCCTGCAGGTCCTCCGGCGCGGCCCGCAGCGCGGCGATCAGCACATCCAACCCCTCGTTGTAGTAGACGGCCAGGTCGTCGTGTTCCTGCAGCGCGGTCTGGTTCGGCACGGCATCGGGGTCGGTGCCGACGATCTGCGCGGTGGACCAGCGGTGCACCATCGCCTGGTGCGCCACCAGCGCCCGAACGTCCCACGCCGGGCATGTAGGAACAGCGGCGTCCCACCCCGCGGTTGCGGCGAACTCGGCCAGGCGGGGGCCGGCGGTGGCGAGCGCGGCGAGATGCTCGGTGATTGTCAGCGAGGTCGGCATGGGCACAGCCTCGCGCACAGCCGTCTCACTCGATGATCGGAATCACGCCGGTGTCCCCGGGCAACAGCACCTGCTCCGCGGGCGCCACGGAGAGCACGTCGCGCACATAGCTGGCTACGGCTTCCTCGAAGCCGACGTCGTGGCCGGCGCGCTCGCTGAGGTACCAGCGGTGCTCCAGCAGGTGGTGGTACAGCTCAGCAGGCTGCAGCTTGCCGGCCAGATCGGCGGGGATGGCCTCGATCGCCGCTTCGAAGCGCTCGCCCAACCAGCGGGCTGCCACCACCGCGTCCGGCAGCTTGCGCCCGCTGCGCTTCTCCAGACGAGCACCGTGGCGGCTCATGTCGTTCAGCAGGCGGCGGGCCTGGTTCTCGCCCGCGGCCAGCCCGGTGAGCGCCTTCAGCCGTTGGGCGTGGTACCCGTGCTCCACCACGCAGGGGACGAGGCGCAGCCGGTCCCCCTGGCCGGTGCTCAGCAGTTCCAGTTCGGTGGCTTCGAAGCCGAGGTCGTGGAGGCGGCGCAGCCGTTGGTCCACCCGGTAGGTCTCGTCGGCGTTGAACTCGTCCACGCCGGTGAGCTCCTGCCACAGCCGGGCGTAGGTGGCCTCGATGGCCAGCGCGGTCTCCAGCGGGTCGATGCCCTCGGCCAACTGGCCGCCGGCCTGCAGGTCGAGCAGGCCGCCGGCCACGTTCTCCGTGGCGATCTGCAGATCGAGCGCGCGCTGCCCGTCGCTCAGCGCCTCGTGCTGTTCGCCGGTCTCGAGGTCGATGATGTAGGCGCTCAGTGCGCCGGCGTCGCGGCGGAAGAGGGTGTTGCTGAGCGAGCAGTCGCCCCAGTAGAAGCCCGCCAGATGGAGGCGCACCAGCAGGCCGGCAAGCGCGTCCAGCATGCGGTCGCCGAGGTAGGGGATCTTCAACCCGCGGCCGGACAGCAGCACGCGGTAGGGGAGCGCATAGTCGAGGTGGCGGGTGACGAGCAGCCCGTCGGCGCCGTCCGGCCGGCCGGTGACCACACCGGCCACTTCGGCGGTCGGCAGCCCGGTGTCCATCAACGCGCGCAGCAGCCGCCACTCGCGCTCGGCAAGGTCGTCCGGAAGTTCCTTCACCACGTACGACGTCTCGCGGCCTTCGACCATGCGCACCACGTGGCGGTGCAGGCCGGCGACGCGCTGCATCCCGTCGATGGCCCAGTCGGCCAGCGGTTGGTCGAGCGGCCAGCCGACGACTGCAGTGTGTTCGGCGGGTTGAGCGAGTTGGAGACGCATGGGGCGGTGATCGGTGCGGCCGGTGGCCGCCACTCGAGCGAGGCTACTCCAGCACAGAATGTAAGCGTTTACAGCGAACCAACTCTCCGCTAGAATCTGCCGTGCTGCAACGGCGAACAGATCACGAACCGTCAGGGGGAGCCAATGTCTCGGGTTGTGTTGGAGAAGGTCAGCAAGGTGTACCCGAACGGGTTCCAGGCGGTGACCGATCTCGATCTCGAGATCGAAGACGGCGAGTTCTTGGTGTTGGTCGGGCCCTCTGGTTGTGGGAAGTCGACGGCGCTGCGGATGATTGCCGGGCTCGAGGAGATCTCCTCCGGCGAGCTGCGAATCGGCGATCGTGTCGTCAACGATGTCGAACCGAAGAACCGCGACATCGCGATGGTGTTCCAGAACTACGCGCTGTACCCCCACATGACGGTGTACGAGAACATCGGTTTCGCGCTCAAGCTGGCCAAGGTGCCCAAGGCTGAAGCCGACCGCCGCATTCGTGAGGCGGCTCGGATTCTGGAGCTCGACGACCATCTCACGCGCAAGCCGGGCCAGCTCTCGGGCGGGCAGCGCCAGCGCGTGGCGATGGGGCGAGCGATCGTTCGCGAGCCAGCGGCGTTCCTCATGGACGAACCGTTGTCGAACCTCGATGCCAAGCTTCGCGTGCAGATGCGTGCAGAGATCGCCCGCCTCCAGCGCGATCTGGGCGTCACCACGTTCTACGTCACCCACGACCAGGTCGAAGCCATGACCATGGGCGACCGGGTCGCCGTCATCAAGGGTGGCGTGCTGCAGCAGGTCGCCACACCGCAGCGGCTCTACGACAACCCGGTGAACGTCTTCGTCGCTGCATTCATCGGTTCGCCGTCGATGAACCTGTTCGAGACGAACTTCAGTGCCGGCGAGGTCGGCGACGGCTCGATGACCGTCGGCAGCCAGACCCTGGCGGTGCCGGCGGCTGTCATCGACGCCCGCCCGGGCCTGCGCTCCCACGCCGGCCAGACGTTGATCGCCGGCATTCGGCCTGAAGATCTCTACGACGCCGAGCTGCGCACCGACCATGCGGCGGATCAGCGTCTGACCGCCCGCATCCAACTCGTCGAGGCACTCGGGGCGGATGCGCTGGCGCACTTCGAGCTGGACGCGCCGAAGGTGGACTCCGGCGATCCCGACGCTGTCGACGACCTCAAGAGCGGCGCCTCGTTCATCGCCCGCCTCGACCCGCGCACGCGGGTCCGAGCCGGGGCCGACGCGCAGATCGCCGTGGACATGGACCGCTTCCACTTCTTCGACGCCCAGACCCATCTGGCCATCGCCGGCCGCTGAGCAGTCGCGGCCGCCCGCCGCTGAGCGGTCGCCGACTCCTCAGCTGACGTTGGCGGTTCGCAGCCAGACGGTCGTCTCGCCGGGAAGCTGCTCGCCGGAGGTCGGTCCACTGGCCAGCAGGACCTGCCCTGGGGGCATCGCCACGGGCTCGGTACCGAAGTTGCTGACGCTGTGCCAACCGGCGTGGCGGGAGAACCACACGACGTCGTCCGGGCCTTCATGCCAGGTGAAGGTCTCGCCCGCCTGCAACTGTCGACGCAGGCGCGTCGCGGCCCGATACAGCTCGAGGGTGGAACCCGGTGCGCCGGTCTGGCGCTCCACCGCGTACTCGGCGAACCAGGCGGGCATGGGCAGGTGTGCGCCGCCGGAGCCGAAGCCGAACGCCGGCCCGGACACGCTCCAGGGGAGTGGCACCCGGCATCCGTCGCGTCCCTTGCGGGTGCCGGCGTAGCGAATCCATTGCGGGTCCTGAAGCACTTCGGCAGGAAGGTCGGCCACTTCGGGTAGGGCGAGCTCTTCGCCTTGATAGAGGTACGTGGAGCCGGGCAGGGCCAGCATCATCAGTGCCGCAGCCCGAGCGCGGCGTAGCCCCTGCTCCATGTCCGGGCGCGGGTCGGTGCCGTCGGAGAGTAACCACTCGTTGAGGTCTACCCCCAGCGGCAGTGCGAACCTGGAGGCGTGCCGAACGATGTCGTGGTTGGAGAGCGTCCACGTTGGTGACGAGCCTGAGATGAGGGCGCCGGCGAGCACGTCGGAGATCGTGTGCCGCACGGCGCGGGCATCCCACGGGGTGTCGAGCAGGTCGAAGTCGAACGCCTGCCCGAGCTCGTCCGGCCGGGCGTAGAGCGCACGCCGCGTCGGCCCGGCCGCCGTCTCGGCGACGGCAACCTTCGGCGGCGAGTACTCGTTGAACAGCGACCGCCACGTCCGATAGATGTCGTGCACGTCGTCGCGATCGACGAGCGGATGCGACCCGTCCGAGGGGTAGTCGGCAATCACGCCGATGGTCGGCACCGGCCGGTACGGCTCGCTGAGGTCCTTCTTCAGCAGGTGGGCGGCGTCGATGCGGAAGCCGTCCACTCCACGGTCCGCCCAGAACCGCAGCGTCGTGAGGAAGTCGGCGGCCACGTCCGGACGGTCCCAGTTCCAGTCCGGCTGCTCGGGCGCGAACAGGTGGAGGTACCACTGGCCGGGGGTGCCGTCCGGGTTGACCGTCCGCGTCCAGGCGCTTGGCCCGAAGTGGCTCGGCCAGTCGTTCGGTGGCAGTTCGCCGTGCTCACCGCCTCCATCGCGGAAGATGTAGCGGTTGCGTTCCGGCGAGCCGGCCTCGGCGGCCAGCGCGGCGCGGAACCACTCGTGGGCGTTCGAGCTGTGGTTGGCGACGATGTCGACCAGGATGCGGATCCCGGCCGCGTGCAGTGCCTGCACCAGCGCATCGAACTGGTCGAGCGTGCCCAGCCGTGGGTCCACATTTCGGTAGTCGTCGACGTCGTACCCGCCGTCGGCCAGCGCCGAAGGGTAGAACGGGCTGAGCCACACCGCATCGATGCCCAGTTCCCGCAGGTAGGGCACACGCGAGGTGATGCCGTTCAGGTCCCCGACACCGTCTCCATCGGAGTCGGCGAACGAGCGCGGGTAGATCTGGTAGACGACTGCCTGCCGCCACCAGAGTGCGTCGGGCGTCGTTGCGTTCGTGGCCAGCGTCACCGTGATCGAGCGGGGGCGACGTGTGCGCCGATGATCATCACTTCACCGCGCCGGCAGAGATGCCGGCGATGATGCGCTTCTGCATCACGAAGTAGAAGACCACGATCGGAACGATCGACAGCAGCAGGCCGGCCATCGCCAGGCCGTAGTCCGAGGTGTACTTCCCGAAGAACACATAGGTTCTCAATGGCAGGGTCTTCTGATCGTTCTCGCTGAGAACGATGGACGGGAGCAAGAAGTCGTTCCAGATCCACAGGGCATTGATGATGGCCACGGTGGCGGTGACCGGGCCGAGCAAAGGGAAGATGACCTTGCGGAACGTGCCGAACGCCGAGGCGCCGTCGATGGCCGCGGCCTCGTCGAGCGAGTACGGGATGTTGGAGATGAACCCGTGGTACAGGAACGTGGAGAGGGCAACGCCGAAGCCGACGTAGAAGAACGCCATGCTGAACTTGTTCTGCGGTATGTCCAATCCGTTCTTGCCGAAGAGACCGCTGAACGGGATCATCAGTGCCTGGAAGGGCACCACCATCGACGCCACGAGGACGAGGAAGGTGACCTTCGAGAACCTCG
>JBPOIX010000398.1:0-12328 GCA_052034175.1 Actinomycetota bacterium | reverse complement strand
CCTTCACGCCGCCGACGGCGTTCCTCCCGGCTGCCTCGTTCTCCTACACCTGCGTCACCAACGACCTCATCACCGGGTTCACGAACACGGCGACGGTCAGGGGTACGGGCCCGACGGGCACCCAGGTGACGGACAACGACCCGGCGCAGGTCACCACCCCGAACCCGGTCCCGGGCATCGAGATGGAGAAGTACGTCATCCACAACGACTACCCGGCCATCGAGAACGACGCCGACACGGCGCCGGGCATCTATGTGCCGGTGGGCGACCAGGTCACCTGGGTGTACGACGTGTTCCTGCCGGCCGGTGCGAACGTGCCGCTGCGCAACGTCACCGTCTCCGACAACGGCGGCCCGAACCCCACGTTCGCCGCCACCTACCTGTCGGGCGACACGGACGGGGATGGCTACCTCGACGTCGGTGAGACGTGGCGCTTCGTCGCCCCGGCCCCGCTGACGGTGGTGGCCGGCCAGTACACCAACATCGCCACGGCCCAGGGCACGCCGGTCTCGCCGGCGAACCAGTCGCCGATCGCGGACAACGACCCCGCCAACCACTTCGGTGTCAATGCGGCGATCCAGGTCGTGAAGTTCACGAACAACGCGGACGCCAACACGCCGTACGGCCCGATCCTGGCCCCCGGGGCAGCGGTCACCTGGCGCTACAACGTCCGTAACACGGGCAACGTGCCGCTGCTCGACGTCACCGTGGTCGACGACCAGGGTGTGGTCGTGGACTGTGGCGCCGCCGACGGTGACTCCGATGGCGACATCGACTTCCTCGCCGTGGGTGCTGCGTTCCAGGTGAACTGCACGGGTACGGGCACGGCTACCCCGGGCCAGTACACGAACATCGCCACGGTCGAAGGGACCCCGGCGGACTCCAACGGCACCCCGCTGTTGGATGCCGGTGGCAACGAGCTTCCCCATCCGACCGACACCGATCCGTCGAACTACTTCAGCCCGCAGCCGTCGATCGACCTCGTGAAGACGACCCAGACGCTGGACAACGACACGATCACCGGGCCGTTCGTGGCCACCGGGCAGCCGGTGCTCTGGACGTTCACGGTCACCAACACCGGCAACACGGCGTTGCGCAACGTGACGGTCACCGACGACCAGATCGCCAACGACGCCACCATCGACTGCGACGGCGACAACGTCATCGCGCTGATGGTGCCCGATGAAGTGGTGGTCTGCACGGTGCTCGGCACGGCCATCGAAGGTCAATACGAGAACATGGGCTCCGTCACCGGCCAGCCGGTGATGCCGACCGTGGCTCCCTCGGACCCCAACGACCCGGGCACCTTCCCGACGGACCCTGCGGCGTACAGCCCGGTGGTGCTCACCGGTACCACCACACCGTTGGCGAACGTCACCGACACCAACCCGGACCACTACTTCGGTGTGAACCCGTCGGTGTCGCTGGTGAAGTACACCAATGGTGAGGATGCGGACGTGCCGTACGGCCCGTTCGTGCTCCACCCGGACACCGTCACCTGGACCTTCGAGGTCACCAACGACGGCAACACGGCACTCACCGATGTCACCGTCACCGACGACATGATCGCCGATGACGCCACCATCGACTGCGACGGCGACAACGTCATCGCGCTGATGCTGCCCGGCGACGTGGTGACCTGCACGGTCAGCGGCCCGTCGGAGGCCGGCCAGTACGCCAACATCGGTTCGGTTTCCGGCAACCCGGCGTTCCCGGACCCGTCGTTCAACGACGACCCCGGCTTCGACCCGGACGACCCGGCCACCTGGCCCACCGACCCGGCGGACTATGTCGGCATCGTCACCACCGACGTCACCGGCACCCAGACGCCGATGGAGCCGGTCACCGACGACAACCCGTCGCACTACTTCGGCGCCGACCCCAGCATCGACCTGCTGAAGACGACGCAGACCCTGGACAACGACACGATCGTCGGCCCGTTCGTGGAGCTCGGCCAGCCGGTGCTGTGGACCTACACGGTCACCAACACGGGCAACACCGCGCTCTCCAACGTGACGGTGGTGGACGACATGCTCGCCGACGACTCGGTGATCGACTGCGACGGTGTGGACAACATCATCGCCGTCGTCCTGCCGGGTGAGACCGTCATCTGCACCGCCTTCGGCGTGGCGGAGGAAGGCCAGTACGCCAACGTGGCGGACGTCAACGGCACGCCGACCATGCCGGACCAGGACAGCTTCGACGACCCGGCCTTCGACCCGGACGACGCGGCCACCTGGCCGACCGACGCCGCCGAGTACGACCCGGTGATCGTCGACGGCACCCCGCTGCCGGACGAGACGGACACCAACCCGGACCACTACTTCGGTGTGGACGCCACCATCGAGGTCATCAAGTCGACCAACACGGTGGATGCGGACGACCCGTTCGGCCCGTTCGTCGCCACGGGTGATCCGGTGGAGTGGACGTACGACGTCACCAACACGGGCAACGTCGCCTTGGCGAACGTCACCCTCACCGACGACATGCTCGCCTCGACCGACCTCGACTGTGGCGACGGCACCAACGTCATCGCCCTGCTGATGCCGGGCGAGACGGTCACCTGCACGGCGTCGGGTGCGGCGGTCGCCGGCCAGTACGAGAACATCGCCGACGTCGTCGGTGAGCCGGTCTTCCCGGATCCCTCGTACTTCGACGACCCGGGCTTCGACCCCGACGACCCGGCCACCTGGCCGACCGATCCGGCGGAGTACGACCCGATCGCCACCACCGACATCACCGGCGCCGAAACGCCGATGGAGCCGGTGATCGACGACAACCCGTCGCACTACTACGGCACGGAGCCCGGGGTGTCGGTGGTGAAGTTCACCAACGGGCAGGACGCCAACTCGCCGAAGGGCCCGTTCATCCCCGAGGGCTCCACGGTGACGTGGACGTTCGAGGTGACGAACACCGGGAACACCGCCCTGCTCGACGTGACGGTCACCGACGACCAGATCGCCGACGACGCCGGCGACATCGACTGTGGTGACGGCAGCAACGTCATCGACGTGATGCTGCCCGCAGACGTGGTCATCTGCACCGCGACGGCTCCGGCCATCGAGGGTCAGTACACCAACGTCGGCACGGTCGAGGGCGACCCGGCCATGCCGGACCCGGAGAGCCCGGGCCTCGACCCCGAGGACCCCGAGACCTGGCCGACGGACCCGGAGGACTACACGCCGGCCGAGACCACGGACCCGGATGGCAACACCACCGACATGGACCCGGTCACCGACGACGACCCGTCGAACTACTTCGGCGCCGCGCCGGCGATCGAGATCGTCAAGCAGGTCTGCAACCAGACCGACCAGTCGCTGTGCGACGTCAACAACGACGCCCACTGGGTGGAGGAGCAGGTGATCACCCAGGGCACGATCGTGTACTGGCGGATCACGGTCACCAACACCGGCAACGTGGATCTGGCACCGGTGACGGTGACGGACCCGCTCTCGCCCGACTGCGACGAGACCTTCGCCATCATCCCGGTCGGTGGGAACGAGCGGTACATGTGCTCGCTCGACCCGGTGCCCGGCCAACTGCGGAACATCGCCACGACGGTCGGTAACCCCGTGGACGACGACGGCGACGAGATCATCGACCCGGACACGGACGAGCCGATGGACGACGTGACCGACGACGACGACGCCTTCGTGCAGTTGCCGCCGGACCTGTCGATCATCAAATCGGTCGACAAGGACAAGGTCACCGTCGGGGCATCCCTGACCTACACCTTGACCGCCAGCAACCAGGGTCTCGGCCCGGCCGAGAACGTGGTCGCCGTCGACACCCTGCCCGTTGGCATGGAGCCGACCAGCCTGCCGCCCTCCATCACCTACAACGCCGGCACCCGCCAGCTGACGTGGACGGTGGGCGATCTGGCCCCGGGCGCTTCGGTGTCCGTGTCCTACATCGTCAAGGTCAGCAAGATCGGCACCCTGGTCAACGTGGTGGTCGTGGACTCCGAGACCCCGGGCGACGACCCCGAGGACAACGACGACGACACCCCCGTGGTGGTGGACCCGCCGACCCGCATCCCGGAGACCGGCTCGGACATCGCGCCGCTCCTGTGGGCCGCTGCCGGCGTCAGCCTTGCCGGCCTGGCGGGCCTGCTGGCCGGCCGCCGTCGCAAGCGGATCGCCGCCTGACACAATCCGTACGTGCACCCCACCCCGGCCATCGGGGTGGGGTGCCCACGGAGGTACGAATGAACCACACCCTCTCGATGCGCGCCGTCGGTGCGCTCCTTACCGTCACGGCCCTGGCCGCGCTGACGGCCTGTGACGACGGCAACACCGCCGACACGTCCACCCCCACGACGGCCGTCAGCACCACCCTCCCGACCACCGAGCCGGTGGACTCCACCCCCGCCACCGACCCCACCGACGACAGCTCGGTGCCCACGAGCGAACCGACCCCGACGATGGCCCCGGCCATCCCGGAGGAGGAACTGCCGGGCCGGCTGCTGGAGGTGTTCACCAACAACTTCGGCGACGCCAACTTCGCCTTCTGCGTGCAGCAGGCCGTGTTGCGAGGCCTGGAGGACGGCGCGATCGCCCCGGTGGACATCGACAACTATGTCCGCAACCTGGTCACCGACCCGATGCGCGACCTTCTGTTGCAGATCCAGAACGACGCCAGCTGCAGCGCCTGAACAAGGCGCCACGGCGGCGTCATCGGGGCGCTGACGGGGCGTCTTCACGGTGTGAGCAACACGGTTCGGCGGATCCCGTGGTGGCTCGTGGCGGCCGTGTCGGTTGCCGCGGGTACGTCAATTGGTGCGTTGGCGCGCTCGGCGTTGCGCACCAGCGTGGCGCCCGCAGCGGTCATCGGCGCCACCTTCGCCGCGGTCATCTGGGTGACGTGGGCGATCCTGTCGCTCCCGGAGCGTCGTCGTGTGCGGGTTCGGGCCATCGACCTGCGTGCGGGCGACGTGCTGCCCGGTGACGGTGAGATCTACGCCATCAGCCGCCATCCGCTGGATCCGTCGCTCGTCCGCATCGAGACCCGTCGCCACAGCCTGGTGCTGGGCGGCGAGGAGATGGTCGAGGTGCAGCGCCGCCACCCCATCCCCGGCCATTGACGTGGCGCCTCCGGGGGTTGGACGGTATCCTCGTGCACACCCACGCGGATGTAGTTCAACGGCAGAACATCAGCTTCCCAAGCTGAGAATGCGGGTTCGATTCCCGTCGTCCGCTCCATTGTGAAACCCCTGCTTCGGCAGGGGTTTCTTCGCGTGTGCGGCGGGGTGCGGGCGACGGTCGCCGAGCTGACTTCGGGGAAATTCTGCCTCCGAGGCTGGCCGCAGGCGTGTGCGCCGTCTAACTTCCCGGCATGCGAGTTCACCTCGATTCCGAGAAATGCCAGGGTCACAACCGTTGCTATGCATTGGCACCCGAGTTGTTCGACGTCGACGACTTCGGCCAGGCCGTGCTGCTGATCGACGGCGACCTGCCGGACGACCTGCACGCCAAGGCCCGCCTCACCGCCTCGAACTGCCCGGAGTACGCGATCAAGATCGTGGAGGACGCGTCATGACCGACATCGCGGACAAGGACGGCGCGGCAGGCCCGGCAGGGTCGGCCAGCAGCGAGTACGTCGAGCCGATCTTCGGCGACACGCCGGAGGGCACCCACATCTGGCAGCGGGTGCCGTACAACGCCGACGATTACGGCCCGGTCTCCAGCTTCGCCACGGACTTCGATCATGCCGACCCGAACTACAACCCGAACGCCCCCGAGGTGTGGAAGGAGCTGCGCACGGGCGGTTGCCCCGTGGCCCACTCCGACCGCTACGGCGGCATGTGGGTGCCGATCACGCACGACACGGTGAACGAGGTCGCCTACGACACGGACAATTTCACCAGCCGCAGTGTGGTGGTGTCCGTGGGTCGGCCGGGCGACCTGTCGTTGCCGGCGCCGATCGGTGGTGCGCCGCCCATCACCAGCGACCCGCCGTTCCACAACATGGCCCGCCGTCTGCTGCTGCCGGCGTTCGCGCCGAAGAAGATCGAGCCCTGGGAGCCGGAGGTGCGCGCCCTGTGCAACCGGCTGCTCGACGAGATCGGTGAGGTCACCCCTGGCGAGACGATCATCGACGCTGCCGTGGACTACGCGCAGAACATCCCGGTGAACGTCATCGGGCGCATGCTCGGTTTCCCGGCCGCCGACGAGGAGCTGTTCCGCAAGTTCGTCCACGATGCGCTGGAGCGCATCGCCGAGGAGCCCGGCGCACGTGAGGGCATGGATGACCTTGGCAAGTACATCCTGGCCCAGATCGACGAGCATCGCGCCGACCCGCGCGACGACCTCACCACCTATCTGCTCAACGTCGAGATCGAAGGCACACCCGTCAGCAACGAAATCGCTGCAGGCATGATCGTGCTGCTGCTGATCGCCGGCATCGACACCACCTGGTCGGCCATTGGGTCCTCGCTGTGGCACCTGGCGCAGCACCCGGAGGACCATCAGCGCCTGCTCGACGACCCCGAGGTGATGACGTTCGCCCTGGAGGAGTTCCTGCGGGCGTACGCCCCCGTGACGATGGCCCGGATGGTGGCCAAGGACGTCGACTTCCACGGCTGCCCGATGAAGAAGGACGACTGGGTGCTGCTGCCGTTCCCGGCGGCGAACCGCGACCCGTTGAAGTTCGAGGATGCGGACACCTTCATCGTCGACCGCCAGGAGAACCGTCACGCGGCGTTCGGCCTCGGCATCCACCGCTGCCTCGGCTCGAACCTGGCCCGCCTGGAGTTGAAGGTGGCCATCGAGGAGTTCACCAAGCGTTTCCCGCGCTTCGAACTCGCCGGCGACACCCGCTGGAGCGTCGGCCAGATCCGCGGCCCGCGCCAGCTGCCCGTGCGCATCCTCGAAGTGGCGGGCTGAACTCGCGTCATTCGCTGGGGTGACCGGCGTCTCATCGGTGAGGGTCATGTTCGCCCGGTTGGCGAACCACTCGCACCGAGGAGGGCGCGCATGGCAGACGATCTGGCAGATCTGGCAGACGACTACCTCCTGTGGGCGATGGAGTTCGTGTGCGCCGCAGGGTTCGACCCGTCGCGCCTCACGCCGCTGCAGCTGGACGTCAGCATCGCCGGCACCGAACTCGAAGCGGCCCTCCTCGGCGACGACGGCGAGGTCGTGCGCCTGGAGGTGCGCGATGGCTGTCTCTGCGTCGTCACCAACGCCGGTGACGGCCGCGAAGTGGTGTCCCGCGCGTTCCGCTGCCCGGATGCCATGCCCGTCGCCCGCTGACGTCAACCGACTGCACCCGGCGGCAGGGCCGTAGGGCCGCTGGGCCGCTGGGCCGGGCGCCCTCGGGCCTGCGCTCGCCGGGCAACTAGAGTCGCCTCGTGATCCTTTCCGACGGCACCCTGCTCGAGCTCCTCGGGTCGGGCCGCATCCTGCTCGACCCGTACGATCCGGCTCTGGTGCAGCCGGCCAGCGTGGACGTCCGCCTCGGCACCGAGTTCCGTGTCATGCGCAACAGCCGGCTGACGCACATCGACCCGTTCGAGGAGCAGACCAAGCTGATGGACACCGTCTCCGTGCCCGAGGGCGAACCGTTCGTGCTCCACCCCGGTGAGTTCGCCCTGGGCCACACGATGGAGATGGTCGGCTGCCCGGACGACATCGTCGGCGTGGTCAACGGCAAGAGCAGCCTCGGCCGCCTGGGCATCCAGGTGCATGCCACGGCCGGCTTCATCGACCCCGGCTTCCGCGGCACCGTGGTGTTGGAGCTGTCGAACGTGTCCAACCTGCCGATCCTGCTCCGCCCCGGCATGAAGGTGGCCCAGCTGGTGTTCCAGCGGCTGGACAAGCCGGCCCTGCGCCCCTACGGCCACCCGGACCTCAAGAGCAAGTACCAGGGCCAGCAGGGCGCCGTGGCCAGCAAGTACAACCAGAACACGATGTAGGCCCTCGCGCGCCGGGCGCTGCTCGATCGACAGGATTCCCGGGCTGCTGACACCGGTGCTGGGCGCGCCTGCTTCGCCAGAACGAAGAGTGCCTTCATCGCTGTTCCTCCAGGAAGGCGCGGTCGAGTTCGTCGACACGGGCCTTGACGCGACGGCCGAAGTCGTCGCCGAGCTGGATGTCGGTCCGCACGCGATCGACCCAGTAGGTCGAGATCTGGCTCCACGACACGGGGTCGATGGAGAAGCGGGCGTACATCGTGTCCAGGTCGTGCGGCCGGGTCGGTGAGGTGGTGGTGGTGTTGATCATCGCGGTCATCTCGATGTACTCCTCGTACGTCGCGGTCGCGGCCGGCCCGCCGTGTTGGGCGAGCGCAGCCTGGTAGAGCGGCATGTACGGCAGCACGACATGTCGCGCCGTGGAGGGGTCCTCCATCCTCGCCGTCCAACCGGCGCGTGCCGCCTCCCAGCTGTCGCGGCTCACCCCTTGTCCTTCGGCGATACGGGCAAACACCTCCTCGTCGTCGCCCTGGCGGGCCATGCGCGCGCACAGGTCGGCGAACTGCTCCAGGGTGACACCGGCGATGGGTGCCAGGGCTGCCTCGGCGTCCCGCGAGGCGCCGCTGGACGTGGATGTGGTGTGTCGTGAGCGGAAGAGCTTCATGGGCCCATGGTGAACCGGCCGCACTCACGTCGCCTGAGTAGCGACTACCTGTTTTCCACCGTGCGTTGCTCAGGTGCACCCGTGCGTCCCACCAGTTGGGCCTGTCCGTGCGCACGGTGTCCAACCACCTGCAGAACTCAGGTGCTCAGGTGACCTGGCCGCCTTCGGCGATGGTGGCGGGGTCGATGCCCTGGGCCTTGGCCTCGGCGAACTTCTTCGCCTGACCCACCCAGTCCTCGCGCTCCACCCGGGCATCCTGGCTGTCGCTCATGATCTCCTGGATCTGCGCCACGGTGAGGGCGGCCAGCTGTTCGAACGTGGTGATGCCGGCCGCGTTGAGCTCGGCCTCGTTCTTCGGGCCGATGCCGATCAGCAGCTTGAGGTTGTCCGCCACCGCGGGTGCGGCGGTGACCTCGGGCTCGGCGGCGACCTCGACGGCTGCCTCGACCTCGGGCTCCGCCACGGCCACGGCCGACCGGCCCGGGTTCATCACCGGGCGGATGGCGACGGGCGTGGTGACCCCGAGCGGTGCACCCGGCGAGGCCAGGCGGCGCTCGCCCTGCTCCAGCGCGTCGAGCACGTGGATGGCGATGTCGGCCACCTTCACCTTGTCGTCGTCCGCCCCGGCGGCCTTCACGCCGTCGTCGAGCATGATGTAGCAGAAGGGGCAGGCGGTGGCCACGCGGGTGGCGCCGGTGCTGAGGGCTTCCACGGCGCGCTCGTCGTTGATCTTGACGCCGGTGTTCTCCTCCATCCACATGCGGGCGCCACCGGCGCCGCAGCACATGCCCTTGGTGCCGTTGCGCGGCATCTCGACGATCTCCACGCCCTTGATGCTGCCCACCACCTTGCGCGGCGCCATGTAGACGTCGTTGTGGCGGCCGAGGTAGCAGGAGTCGTGGTAGGTGACCCGCTCGTCCAGGGTGGCGTTGCTCATGTCCAGCTGGCCGTTGGAGATCAGGCGCTCCAGCAGCTGGCTGTGGTGCACGACCTCATAGTTGCCGCCGAGCTGGGGGTACTCGTTGGCCAGGGTGTTGAAGCAGTGCGGGCACTGGGTGATGATCTTCTTCACGCCCATGCCGTTGAGCATCTCGATGTTCGGCATGGCGAGCATCTGGAAGAGGTACTCGTTGCCGCTGCGGCGGGCGGAGTCCCCCGTGCACATCTCGCTCGGGCCGAGGATGGCCACCTCGATGCCGGCGCGGCGCAGCAGCTTGGCCATCGCCTGGGTGACCTTCTTGTTCTTGTCGTCGAACGAGCCGGCGCAACCCACCCAGTAGAGGTACTCGGCGCTGAACGGGTCGCCCGGGTCGACCACGGTGACATCGAGGTCCTTCGCCCAGTCGGCGCGCTCGCCCTGGTTCATGCCCCACGGGTTGCCCTGGTTCTCCATCGAGCGGTAGGCGTTGCCCAGCTCGCTGGGGAAGTTGCTCTCCATCAGCGACAGGTAGCGGCGCATGTCGAGGATCTTGTCGAGGATCTCGATGTTCACCGGGCAGATCTCGTCGCACGCCCGGCAGGTGGTGCAGGCCCATACTTCCTCGGCGGTGATCCGCTCGAACAGGGAGTTGGCGGAGACGGTGATCTCCTTGTCCGCACTGATCGGCGGCGGCACGGCACCGTGGGCGCCGGTGGCGCTCATCACTTCGCCGGTCTTGAGCACGATCTCGCGCGGGTCCAGCGGCTTGCCGGTGGCGTGGGCGGGGCACACGCTGGTGCAGCGGCCGCACATCGTGCAGGCGTCGGTGTCCAGCAGCTGCTTCCAGGTGAAGTCCTCCACCACGCTGGCGCCGAAGCTCTCCAGGGAGGTTTCGTCCAGCCGGGGCATGGCCCGCATCGCGCCCTTGGGGCGGTCCTTGTCCTTGAGGTACATGTTCAGCGGGCTGGTGAAGATGTGCCGCAACATGGTGATCGGCAGCATCACGAGGAAGGCGGCGAAGGCCACCACGTGGGCGATCCACATGACGCGATGCCAGTCCGTGAGCGCGCTCTCCGACAGGCCGTCGAACGCCTGCGCCAGCGGGTAGCCGATGAAGCTCCACTTCTCGTGGCTGGGCGAGCCGATCTCGGCGATGCGGAAGCCCTCGGCGAGGAAGCCGGTGACGCCGATGATGCCGAACACGGCGAGGATGGCCGCGTGCTGCGCCTTGGTCTTGATGCGGATGCGGTACGGGCGCTGGATGTAGCGACGCACGACGGCCCACACGATGCCAGCCAGGAACACCACGCCGGCGAGGTCGCCGATGAAGCTGTACGCCATGTAGACACGGCCGTGGAGGAACTTGAGGTCGGTGGGGAGCTGATGGTCCAGCTCGAGCACGGTGGTGACACCGAGCAGCACCATGAAGCCGAAGTAGATCATCGAGTGCATCAGGCCGGCACCCGTGTCCCGCAGCAGGGTGCGCATGTACACGCCGGCGCGGAAGTCCGCCAGGCGGCGCTTGACGTTGGCCTTGGTGGTGGGGCGGCGGTCGGGTGCGCCGCGCTCCCAGTTCTGGACGCGCTTGGCGAACTCGAATGCGCCCCAGATGAGCAGCACCGGGATGACGGTGTAGAACGCCACCTGCAGCGGGCCGGGGATGCCCTCGAACACCTCGCGGGAGACGGCCTTCTCGCCGTGCCAGTGGGTGAACTGGGGGATGATGCCCGAGGCCAGGGTGAACAAGCCCATACCGATGCCGACAGCCCACACCAGCTTGTGGGGGGTGCGGAACCAGGGCTTCTTCGGGCCGGCGGCGGGCGCAGGAGAACTGTGCGTGCTCATAGTGCAAGCGAAACCCTAGTTCGCGGATGGCCGCGGGGCCGCTTCCGGTGCGCCACTGAGTAGTCGCGCAGGCCAGGGTGGCACTGCCTGACGGCGGGGCCGCCCGGCGAGCGAGGGGTCAGCCGTAGTGCTGGCGGTCCAGGTCGCGGATGCGTGCGGCCAGGGCGGCGAGCAACTTGTGGGCCAGCGTCGGCACCTCGTCCAGCACGCCCATGAAGTGGCGCTGATCGAGCAGGAGCAGCACACAGTTCGTCTCGCAGACGACGGTGGCGGTGCGCGGGCCGTGATCCAGCAGGCTCATCTCGCCGACCACCGTGCCGGGGCCGAACGTGCCGAGCTTCTTGCCGTTGCGCTTCACCAGCACGGAGCCCTCGATGACGATGAAGGCCTCCTTGCCCGTCTGGCCCTGATCCACGATCAGGGTGCCGGCCGGCATGGTGATCTCGTCGCTCGCCTTCGCGATCTTCTCCAGGTCCTTGGTGGAGCAACCCTGAAACAGGTTCACGTTGCGCAGGTGCTCGAGATGTGCCTTCTTGCTCGCCATACGGCCCAGCGTAGCCCGCTCGTGAACATGCGAACGACGCGCGTGTACCCACGCGTCCGCGGACGCGCGGCGGCGTGGCGCCAGTTCGCCCCCGAACCCTGTGACACCCCTTCGGTACGGTGGTCGAGCGAGCTCGACCGAGCCCCTCGCTGCACCGGGCGGTCCGAACAACCAGCACTCCCTGGAGGCTCGCATGGCTGCGCGTACCGATTCCCTCACCATCCCGCCGTGGCTGCGGGTCACCACCGATCTCAACGTCGTCCTCACCACCTGGTCGTCCAGCCAGCGGATGGTCATCGGGTTGGCGGCGGACTTCGCCGACTCGGGGGAGTGGATGGCAACCACCGCCGTGTCCGCCGCGCACTGGATCGCTGGTGTCGCGGACATCGAGGTCGGCACAGCCAGGGAGTGGATCCGCGTCGGTCGCCGGCTGCGAGGGCTGCC
>JBPOIX010000006.1:0-6434 GCA_052034175.1 Actinomycetota bacterium | reverse complement strand
GGCACCGCCCGCCGCCGACGGAGGCTGGTTCCTGCGGCGCCGGTTCGGCGAGGCAGCGCCCACCCTGGACCGCGCCTACGACCGCTCCCGCACCTTCTTCCGCCAGGAAGCCGACTACCCCGGCCCGCGCACCATGGCCGCCGCCACGGAGTGGGTGGCCGGCGCGGCAGAACACCATCGCGACGGCGGCTGGATGTTGTTCGTCGACGAGTTCGACCCGCACGAGCCGTTCGACACGCCCGAGCCGTGGCAGGGCATGTACGAGGCCGAACCGTGGGAGGGCGAGCGCCTGATCTGGCCGCCGTACGTGGTGGGCGGGCGCAGCGGGGGAGTGCTGTCCGAGGCCGAGGCCCGCCACCTGCGCGCCAACTACGGCGCCAAGCTGACGATGATCGACCACTGGTTCGGCCGGCTGCTGGACGAGATGGACCGCAGCGATCTCTGGCGGGACACCGCCCTCATCGTGTGCACCGACCATGGCCACTACCTCGGTGAGGAGCGGAACGGTGCGGACATCTGGGGCAAGCCCCAAGTACCGCAGTTCGAGCCGCTCGGCCACATCCCGCTGCTGATCCACTGGCCGGGCGTGGTGGGTGGCGGCTCATGCGATGCCCTCACCACCTCCGTCGACCTGCACGCCACCCTGTGCCACGCATACGGCGTCACGCCGCGGCACAGAGCCCATGGGCAGTCGTTGGTGCCGCTGCTGGAGGGCACGGCGCGCAGCGTGCGCGAGTGGGCCATCGGCGGGGTCTTCGGCAACTGGGTGCAGGTCACCGACGGGCGGCGTAAGTACGCCCGCGCCCCGGAGGACGACAACTTCCCGCTCAGCATGTGGAGCAACCGCTGGAGCACGATGCCGGTGCACGTGGCGGGCATCACCGAACTGCCGCCGCCGGACGGCAGAGCCTGGCTCGACCGCATGCCCGGGAGCACCGTGCCCGTGATCCGCCAGCCGTTCCAGCCCGGCGATGCCTTGCCGTTCTGGGCGGCCGGCACCGGCATCCTCGGGCGCCACCATCTGTACGACCTGAGCGTGGACCCCGACGAGCAGGAGAACCGTGCGGGGGAGGCCATCGAGCGCGAGATGCAGGAGCTCCTGCGCTCGGCTCTGGCGGCGCTGGAGGCGCCAACGGAGCAACTGGCTCGTCTCGGTCTTGGCTGACGTGGCTACCGGAGCGGCAGCCGGCGGTGGGTGCCCCGCGGGTCAGCGGCCGAACATCGTCAGCCATTGCTCCTTGGTGGACGGGCGGAACACATAGTTGCTCTCGCGCACGGCTTCGATGGTGGCGCTGGACGGCATCGAGTAGCGGTGCCCGGGAAAGACCACCGTGCCGTCGGGCATGGCCGCCAACGTCTGCAGGCTGTCGTACATCTGCTCCGGGTCGCTGCCGGGGAAGTCGGTCCGTCCGCAGCCGTCGAGAAAGAGGGTGTCGCCGCTGACCAGTGCACCTTCCACATGGAAGCACTGGCTCCCGGGGGTGTGGCCGGGGGTGTGCACCAGGCGGATCTCCAGGTCGCCCACGGTCACCACGTCGCCGCCGTCGTGCACCTGCAACTGGTCGGTGCCGAGGCCGCTGGTACGTACCACCCACGGCACCTCGGCGCGCTGCACGTGCACCGGGCAACTGCAGCGCTCCAGCAGGGTGGCCACGCCCTCCACCTGGTGGCCCATCATGTTGCCGCCGATGTGGTCGGCGTGGAAGTGGGTGGCCAGAACGCCCACCACCTTCATCCCGTCGGCTTCCACCAGGTCGAGCAACTCGTTCACCGCGTACGCGGGGTCCACGAGCACGCACTCGCCCTTCGCCCGGTCGCCGAGGGCATAGGTGAAGTTGACCATCTGCTGGGCGATCGGGTCGTGGCGGGCGAAGTCCCGGCCGGAGAGCAGTTGGCGGAAGTAGAGGCGGTCGTGGGCCATGGCAAGAGGTTAGAGCCAGCGCCTCGCCGCGCTGGCCCCTACGCTGTGCCGCCGTGGCAGAGCAACTGCGCTACGGCGTGATCGGCACCGGGATGATGGGCGTGGAGCACATCAACAACCTGCTGCACCTCGACGGCGCACTCGTCACTGCGGTCAGCGATCCCACGCCCGAAAGCCTGGACTGGGCGCAACTCGCGGTCGGCCTCGACGCTCCGCTGCAGCGCTTCTCCGACCACCGTGAGCTGCTGGCCTCCGGCCTGTGCGACGCGGTGGTGATCGCCAGCCCGAACCACACCCACCATCAGGTGCTCCGCGACGTGCTGGCCACGCCCCATCACGTGTTGGTGGAGAAGCCGTTGTGCACCACGGTGGCGGACTGCCGGGCTGCCATCGCCGCCGCGGAGGACGGAGCGCAGCGTTGGCCGGAGCGGGTGGTGTGGATGGGCCTGGAGTACCGCTACATGCCACCCACCACCGCCGTGCTGCAGGAGGTGCGGCAGGGCACGGTCGGGGCGGTGCGGATGGTCGCCATCCGTGAACATCGCTTCCCGTTCCTGCCCAAGGTGGGGAACTGGAACCGGTTCAGCCGCAACACCGGCGGCACCCTGGTGGAGAAGTGCTGCCACTTCTTCGACCTGATGAACCTGGTGATCGGCACCCCACCGCTGAGGGTCCTGGCCAGTGGTGCACAGGACGTGAACCATCTGGATGAGCGGTACGACGGCGAGGTTCCGGACATCCTGGACAACGCCTATGTGGTGGTGGAGTACGCCGGCGGGGCGAGGGCCATGTTGGATCTGTGCATGTTCGCCGAGGCAAGCCGCAACGAGCAGGAGATCAGCGTGGTCGGCGTTCTCGGCAAGGTGGAGGCCATGGTCACCGAGGGCGTGTTGCGGGTGGGGCGCAGGGCTGCCGGGATCGGCAGGGTGACGGAGCGCTCCGTCGTCGACCCGGGTATCCGCCATCAGGGCCTGCACCACGGGGCCAGCTACCTGGAACATGTCGACTTTGCTGCCGCGATCCGGCAGCACCGGCCCGCCGCTGTCACCCTGCACGACGGCCTGATGTCGGTGGCTGTCGGGCAAGCCGCGCACCGCTCGATCGACGAGGGGCGCCCCGTGCTCCTCGAGGAGGTCCTCGCATCATGACCGAACCCCTGCTGCACCTCGTGGCCGGCGAACGGGTGCTCGTCGGCGGCGACAGGTTCGCTACCGTCAGCCCGGCGCTCGCCGCAGCGTTCCTCCCCGGAGACCGGCTGGTCGTGGTGCACGAGACGGGCGATCTGCTGCACATTCCTGCAGCCGAGCACCTCCTCGTGCGGTCGGCGGTGGGGGAGGCTGCAGAGGCCTTCGCTCAGCTGGCCGAAGTGGACGACGACCGGATCACCGAATTCTTCGAGCAGTTCGCCGCCCGGCTGGTCGACGACTCGGTGTTCGGCGCGATCGGTGCGGCCAACGCGGCGGACGTCGCCTGGGCGGGGGGGCGCGGCCGCGCCACCGGGCGGCTGGTGCTCGACGCGGCGATGCGCCAGGGGATGGTGGACGGGCTTCGGGTCTGGCGCGACATCCCCACCCGGCGGAGCCAGCAGGTGGGCGAGGTACGGCACGCCCAATGGACCGTGAGCCAGTGGCGCGACCCGCTCGGAGTGGTCGGGTTCGTGTTCGAGGGCCGGCCGAACGTGTTCGCCGATGCCACGGGCGTGCTCCGCACTGGCAACTCGGTGGTCTTCCGCATCGGCAGCGATGCCCTTGGCACGGCTCGAGCGATCATGGATCGTGCAGTGCAGCCCGCGCTCGCGGCGGCCGGCCTGCCGCCCGGATGCGTGCGGCTCGTGGACAGTGCAGCGCATGCCGCCGGCTGGGCGTTGTTCGCCGATCAGCGGCTGTCGCTGGCCGTGGCGCGGGGGAGCGGCGGCGCAGTGGCCCAGCTCGGCGCCGTGGCACGCCAGCATGGTGTGCCGGCCAGCCTGCACGGCACCGGCGGCGCGGGGTTGGTGGCGGGCGACACCGCCGACCCGGCGCGCTTCGCCAGCGCGGTGCGCCACTCGCTGGACCGCAAGGTGTGCAACACGTTGAACGTGTGCTGCATCGTGCGCGCCAGGGCCGCCGAGCTGCTGCCGGTGTTCGAGGCCGCCGCGCAGGAGGCCGCCGCGGCACGCGGCGTGTTGCCTGTGGTGCACCGGCTGGAGCCCGGCGACGCGCGCCTCGCCACGGAATGGGAGTGGGACGGAGTGCCCGAGGTCAGCGTCGTGGTGGTCGACGACGTGGCCCACGCGGTGGAGCAGTGCAACCGCTTCAGCCCCCATTTCGTGGCGTCGCTGGTCAGCGAGGATGCTGCGGAGCACGAGGCGTTCTACCGCGCTGTCGAGGCCCCGTTCGTCGGTGACGGGTTCACCCGCTGGGTGGACGGCCAGTTCGCACTGCTGCAGCCGGAGCTGGGCCTCAGCAACTGGCAGGCCGGGCGCCTGTTCGGACGGGGCGCGGTGCTCTCGGGGGATTCCGTGTTCACCGTGCGGCTGCGGGCCACCGTTGCCGACCCCGACCTGCACCGTTGAGGTGCGGCATGTCGGGTCGTGAGCCCGGGGGCTGAGCCGTCACCGACGGGACGGGCTCAGTTCCACCAGCCCGTGACGTCCATCACCAGGTGAGTGTTCGCCGTCGAGCGCACACAGATCGAGCCAGTCGCGGAGAGGTCGACCTGCACGCCGTTGGCCACGGTCTTGCCGGAGGAGAAGGTGACGGACTTGACCGGTGGCTGGGTGCCGCAGCCCCACACCGTGATGCTGCCGCCACCGGCGGGGAAGACCACGGTGAGGTTGAGCGAGATCGCCACGGCGTCGCTGGGGATGCCGCGTGCGCCGGCGAGCGGGAGCTCCTTGGTCGTGTTGGCCGGCAGCATGCCGCCGTCGGTTCCAAGGTTCATGTCGTCGCGGTACAGGTCGCGGGTGTCGGTCACCCGGGTCGGTGCGGCCGGGATGATCGTCCCGGGCCCGGCGCCGGTGAAGTAGCCGAGCACATCGATGCGGAGATCCATCGCCTGGGACGTGTAGAAGCAGATCTCGCCGCTGGCCGGCATGGACACGATGGCGAAGTTCTGCTTGGTGACACCCGTGGTCGGGTTGACGTTCGACACGAGCGGCACTGATCCGCCGCACGGGTAGGCGGTGATCCAGCCGTTCGCCGAGGGGTTGATACCGGCCACGTTGAACGCCACAGCGGTCGCCCCGCCCGGCACCCCGACGCCGGCATCGACGACGTCGACGGTGAGCGTCGAGCCGGCAGTGGTTCGCACAGCACCGCCGAGGCCGGTGGTGCTGTCCAGTAGGGGCACGGGCGTGATCGAGTTGAAGCTGTTCGTCGACGACGGCCGGAAGTAGCCGTTGATGTCGATGACGAGCTGGGTCTCCTTCGGCGAGACCACGCAGACGTCGGTTCCACCGAGCGGGAACACGCCCGCATTGGCGATCGCCTCGCCGGCGGTGAAGTTCAGGGTCGACGCGGTGGGAGCGACCTGCGAGCAGTTGTACACCGTCAGCCAGCCGGAGCCCGTGGGTTGGGCGACGGTGAAGTTGGCGCTGATCGCAGTGACGTCGGCGGGCAAGCCGGCGACACCGGCGACCTTGATGCGCTTCGGGATCCCGGCGAGCAGCTTGGTGATGCGGCTGTTGCTGCGGCTGTCGGCGAAGCGGAACGGAGCCAACGGCGTGAAGTTGGACTCCGGCCCGGCAGGGGTGACGGTCGGGACCGGCATGATGCCCGTCGCCGCCGTCGGGTCGACCGTGAAGGACCAGCTGACGGAACGGGCCTGTGTGGTGACGGTGACCGTGTACGTGCCGGGGCTGAGCGGGTTCCGCGGGATGACGCTGACGGCGTTGTCGCCGTTGAGGATGTCGCGGGCGGTGCCCGTGGTGTTCCCGCCGTAGATGCGGCAGGTCTGGACGGGGCCGGCGGGGCCGGTGATGCTGGCCGACGCCGATGTCACGGCTTCGGGCATCATCGCGATCACCGGGAGGCCGGCAGAGCCACTCCAGCCGCAGAAGGTCAGCGGGTTCGGGGACTCGGTGACGAACTGGTTGAGGTTGGTCGTGGTGCCGTTGCCCGGCCACAGGATGGGGGTGGACGGGCGAGGCGAGGAGCCGAGCCCGCGGATCACGTCCAGCGTGGCACCCGACCGCCACGGAGAAGTGGCGTTGTTGTCGCACTTGCCGAAACCGACCGTGGACAGGTTGTGCCGCAGGATGCCGATGGCGTGGAACGGGCCGGTCATCCACAGTTCGATGTGGCTGCGGGCCGACGTGCCGAAGGCGGAACTGACCGCCACGTTGCCGCTGTTACCGGCGAGATCGCCGCTGGAGGTGTAGCCCGGGAAGCCCAGCACCTCGTCGTGGCTGATGCCGTTGAGCAGCATGTAGCACGAGGGGTTGTGGGCGCCCTCCGACCAGGTCGAGTTCACGTCCACGTCGGGGCGGCCGGCCATCTCGCGGTAGTAGTTCACCGTGTCCAGCCAGTTGGCC
>JBPOIX010000332.1:0-11814 GCA_052034175.1 Actinomycetota bacterium | reverse complement strand
TGGTGGTGCCACCGGCCACTTCGACCGATCGCGTCACCACGGCACCGCTGGCGGCCACCACATCGACCCTGCCGTCGAACAGCTCACCGGCCTCGACGGTGGCCGCCACCACCACATGATCGCCCGGGTCGAACCAGGACTGCACGCCGGCCTCGATGGTGAACGTCGGCTCCGCGGCATGGGCAGGGGAGGCCACGGCCAGCAACCCGGAGATGGCGGCGACTGCCGCCCACAGGGCGGTGTGTCGAACGGGGCGAAGGACGCGGGATCTCATGGTTTGACCTGCAACACTCCCTCTGACGCCTGGCCCATCGCCCTGGTTCCCGCATCTTGTCAGAGCCGAGCGCGGTCGCGGCTTCGCCACGCTCACGGCTTCCGCATCGCCTCCGCTAGGTTCTTCGGCGTGCCCGACCGTCGACGTCCTCTGCGAGTCGGGATGGTCAGCCCCTACAGCTTGTCCGTGCCCGGGGGGGTGCAGGCGCAAGTGTTGGGCCTGGCGCGCCAGTTGCGCCGCAACGGCATCGAGGTCAGGGTGCTTGGGCCGTGCGACGGGCCGCCCCCGGCCACCTTCGTCACCCCGCTCGGCAACAGCCTGCCGACGTCGGCCAACGGCAGCGTGGCCCCGCTGGCACCCGACCCGGCATGTGCCCTGCGGACCATGCGGGTGTTGTTCGAAGAGCAGTTCGACGTGATCCACCTGCACGAGCCGTTCGCCCCAGGGCCACCGATGACGTCGATCCTGCTGCACCCGGCACCCGTGGTGGCCACCTTCCACGCCGCTGGCGAAAGCGCCAGCTACAAGTACCTGGCCCGCGGCATCCGCCCCACCGTTCCCAACCTGGCGTACCGGGTGGCCGTCTCCAAGGACGCCAAGGCGTTGGTCGAGCCGACGATCGGCGGGGAGTTCGAGATCCTGTTCAACGGTGTCGAGTTGGAGGAGTACCGCCGCGCCGAACCATGGCCGACGGACGGCCCGACGATCTTCTTCTGCGGCCGCCACGAGGAACGCAAAGGCCTGGACGTCCTGCTGGCGGCGATGGCCGACCTCGGCCCCGAGGTCACCCTGTGGGTGGCCAGCAACGGCCCGGACACCGAACGCCTCCAGGCGCAGACCGCGGGCGACGCCAGGGTGCACTGGCTCGGCCGGCTGACGGACGAGGAGAAGATCAGCCGGCTCAAAGGGGCCGACGTGTTCTGTGCTCCGTCGCTGCGAGGGGAGAGCTTCGGCGTGGTGCTGATCGAGGCCATGGCGGCCGGCACCTGCATCGTGGCCAGCTCGCTCGACGGCTACCGCAATGTGGCCACGGACGACGTGGATTCGCTCCTCGTGCCGCCCGGAGACGCCGCAGTGCTGGCGCAGGCGTTGCAGCGCGCGCTCACCGACCGGGAGCTGGCCGCCCGGCTGGTGGCGGCAGGGGGCAGCCGCGCCGACGACTTCTCGATGACCACCCTCGCCGGTCACTACGAGCGCATCTACCGCTCTGTCCGCGGCTCGGGCGAGCGGCCCCCGCGGCGGCTGTCGCCGTGGCCCCTGTCCCCCCGGCTGGGGCGGCGCGCTCGTATGATGACCCGATAGCGGCGCCGTCGGGCGCCCCAACAGTTCGGAGTCCACATGGTCTGGATCATCATCCTTGTGGTGGTGGCGATCATCGTCATCTACCTCATCGCCGCCTACAACGGCCTCATCCGCGGTCGCAACCAGATCGAGAACGCCTGGTCGCAGATCGACGTGCAGCTGAAGCGGCGCATCGACCTCATCCCCAACCTGGTCGAGACGGTGAAGGCCTACGCCGAGCACGAGAAGAGCACCCTCGAGGCCGTCATCAACGCTCGCAACGCCGCCATCCAGGCGCCCGCCACGCCGCATGGGCAAGCGCAGGCAGACCAGGCGATGACCGGCGCCCTGCGCCAGCTGTTCGCCCTCGGCGAGGCCTACCCGGACCTCAAGGCCAACCAGAACTTCCTCGCACTGCAGGAGGAGCTCAGCGCCACCGAAGGTCGGGTGGCCTACGCCCGGCAGTTCTACAACGACTCCGTGCTGGCCTACAACAACAAGCTCCAGGCGTTCCCCACGGTGTTCTTCGCCAAGATGATGAAGTTCGAGCGCCGGGAGTACTTCGAGACCGACGAAGCCTCCCGCGAGGTCCCGAAGGTCCAGTTCTGACCTCATGTTCGAACTGATTCGCGCCAACAAGCGGCGCAGCGTCGCGCTCATCGTCGGGTTCGTGCTCGTCCTCACCCTCGTCGGTATGGCATTCGGCCTGCTCATCGGCAACGGCATCGTCGGCACTCTCATCGCGCTCGTCTTCAGCGGTGTGATGGCGTTCCTCTCGTACTGGAAGTCGGACTCCATCGCGCTCGCCGTCAGCCGTGCCAAGCCGGCCGACCCGCAGCAGTACCAGCGCCTGCACAACCTGGTCGAAGGCCTGTGCATCGCCAGCGGCCTGCCCAAGCCGCGGGTGTACG
This sequence comes from Actinomycetota bacterium, assembly GCA_052034175.1. Lineage (GTDB taxonomy): Bacteria > Actinomycetota > Acidimicrobiia > Acidimicrobiales > Ilumatobacteraceae > UBA668. The sequence goes on along the minus strand of JBPOIX010000332.1, from coordinate 9,348 downwards.
TGGTGGACGACCCTGCCCCCAACGCGTTCGCCACCGGCCGCGACCCGAAGCACGCGGCCATCGCCGTCACCACCGGCCTGCTGGAGAAGCTGAACCGGGTGGAGCTCGAAGGGGTGGTGGCCCACGAGCTGTCGCACATCAAGAACTACGACATCCTGGTCAGCACACTGGCGGTCACCCTGGTCGGTGCAGTCGCGCTGCTGAGCAACCTTGCCATCCGCATGATGTGGTGGAACGGTGGCCGCGAGCGTCGCGACGGCGACCGCGGCGACAGTGGCAACCCGTTGGCGCTGGTCGGCTTCGTCATCCTGCTCCTGTCGCCGATCGCCGCGAAGGCGATGCAGGCGGCCATCAGCCGCAAGCGCGAGACCTTGGCGGACGTGAGCGCCTGCCAGATGACCCGCTACCCGCCGGGCCTGATCTCCGCGCTGGAGAAGCTGAAGGCGGACACCACCGTCACCCACTCCGCCACCGCCGCCACTGCACACATGTGGATCGAGCAGCCGATGAGCGGCGTGGCCGACCACGGCCGGCTCGGCAGGTGGAACCGCATGTTCGACACCCATCCGCCGCTCGATGAGCGCATCGCCTTGTTGAGGGAAATGTGAATCACCGCCGTCTCCGTCGTCCTCACCTGCTCGGCCTTGCGGCCCTGGTCGTCGCCAGCGCGGCGTGCGGCGGCGAGACGGCCTCGTCGGAGGCCACCACCACCTCGGCGGCGCCGAGCACGGTGGCAACGACGGTGCCCCTCACGGACCCGCCGACCACCACGGCAGCGCCCACCACCACGGTCGCCACCACCACGACCGTGCCGGCGCCCGTGCCGGTGTACCCCCTCACCGGCCTGCCGGTCACCGACGCCGCCGTCGCCGCGAGGCCGGCGCTGGTCGTGAAGATCGACAACAACGCCAAGGCCCGCCCTCAGAGCGGGCTCAACGAGGCGGACATCGTGTTCGAGGAGATCGTCGAGATCCAGACACGCTTCGCCGCGGTGTTCCACAGCCAGGCCGCCGACCCTGTGGGGCCGATTCGCTCCGGCCGTACCCAGGACATCGATCTGCTCGGCTCGTTCAACCGGCCGCTATTCGTCTGGAGTGGCGGCAACCCGGGTGTCACCGATGCGATCGAGGGCAGCGACCTGCGCGAGCTCAGCGCGTTGAAGTCCTCCGCCCAGGGCGCCGGCTTCTTCCGCTCGAATGATCGCAATGCGCCGCACAACCTGTACGCCTCGGCCTCGGCAGCATGGTCGATCGCCCCCGCCGATGCCGGCCCGCCGCCCCAGCAGTTCCAGTACCTGCCTGCCGGCCAGGCGCCCGTGGGGGAGCCCGCCGCGGGCTGCAACGGGGAGATGGACGGCCTGAGCGTCGAATGGCGCTACGACGCCGCCAGCGGGTTGTACCTGCGCACGAACGACGGCACGCCGCACAACGATGCGCTGAGCGGCCAGGTCAGTACGAACAACGTGGTCGTGATGGAAGTGCGGTACCGGGCCAGCGCGGTGGACAATCGCAGCCCGGAGGCGCAGACCATCGGCTCCGGCACGGTGTACGTGTTCACGGGCGGCGTGCTGGTGCGCGGCACCTGGAGCCGTGCCGACCGCTACTCGCCCGTGGTCCTCACGGACACTGCGGGGAACCCGATCCTGTTGACCCCTGGTCGCACCTTCGTCGAGCTGGCCCGCGAGGGCACCTACGCCGCCGTCTGAGGTCGGGCGAGGGGCGGGCATCGGCCGGGTAGCGCCAGCACCCGGGATTCACCCCGCCGCCGACGGGGCGGCAGCGATACGCTGGGGGCCATGAGTGAGCAGTCGTCCTCGTCGCGCGCCAAGGGCACTTACCAGGTCAAGCGCGGCCTCGCCGAGATGTTGAAGGGTGGCGTCATCATGGACGTCGTCACCCCCGAGCAGGCCAAGATCGCCGAGGACAGCGGTGCCACCGCGGTCATGGCACTGGAGCGCGTGCCCGCGGACATCCGCAAGGACGGCGGTGTGGCCCGCATGAGCGACCCGGAGATGATCGAAGGCATCAAGGCCATCGTCACGATTCCGGTGATGGCCAAGGTGCGCATCGGCCACTTCGTGGAGGCGCAGATCCTCCAGGCGCTCGGTGTCGACTACATCGACGAGAGCGAAGTGCTCACCCCGGCGGACGAAACGCACCACATCGACAAGTTCGGTTTCACCGTGCCCTTCGTGTGCGGTGCCACCAATCTCGGGGAGGCGTTGCGGCGCATCAGCGAGGGCGCGTGCATGATCCGCTCGAAGGGCGAAGCCGGCACCGGCAACGTGGTCGAAGCCGTGCGGCACCTGCGCAACATCACCGGCGACATGCGAAAGATCACCCAGGCAGACTCCGCCGAGCTGTTCCAGTGGGCCAAGCAGCTGCAGGCCCCGCTGCCGCTCGTGCAGGAGATCGCCGAGACCGGCTGGCTGCCTGTGCCGATGTTCTGCGCCGGTGGTATCGCCACCCCGGCCGACGCCGCGCTCGCCATGCAGCTCGGGGCTGAGGCCGTGTTCGTCGGTTCCGGCATCTTCAAGAGCGACGAGCCCGCCCGCCGGGCGCGCGCCATCGTCGAGGCCACCACCCACTTCCGTGATGCGGACATCCTGGCGAAGGTCAGCCGTGGCCTGGGCGCCCCGATGACCGGCATCAACATGGACGAGATCAACCAGCGCTACGCCGAGCGCGGTTGGTGAGCTGCGGCTGCTGATGCGGCGTTCGCCGGAGCCCCCAGGTGGAGGGCATGGAACCGGTTGTCGGTGTGCTCGCCCTGCAGGGCGCGTTCGCCGCGCATGAGCGCGCACTGAGCCATATCGGCGTCGCCACGCGTCAGGTGCGTGTGCCGGCCCAGCTGGATGGCCTCGCCGGCCTGGTGTTGCCCGGCGGCGAGAGCACCACGATGTCGCGTCTGCTGCACACGAGCGGGCTGTTCGATCCACTGGCCGCGGCCCTTGCCGAGGGCCTGCCCGTGTTCGGCACGTGCGCCGGGATGATCCTGCTGGCCACGAACGTGCTGGACGGCCGCCCAGATCAACGGAGCTTCGGCATCATCGATGTCACGGTGCGCCGCAACGGGTACGGTCGGCAGATCGACAGCTTCGAGACCGACCTCGAGGTCAGCGGGGAGAGCCGGCCGTTTCACGCCGTCTTCATCCGTGCCCCGAAGGTGGAAGCGGTGGGCCCGGGCGTGGAGGTCCTGGCCACACACGACGGCGTGCCCGTGGTGGCACGCCAGGGTTCGGCCATGGTGGCGTCGTTCCACCCCGAACTCACCGACGATGCGCGGCTGCACCTGCGGTTCGCGCGAGAGACTGGAATCTTGAACTAGGAGGACACGGCCATGTCGGGCCATTCCAAGTGGGCAACCATCAAGCACAAGAAGGGCGCAGCGGACAAGGCTCGCGCCAAGGTGTTCAACAAGATCGCCCGTCTGCTGGAAGTGGCGGCGCGCGAGGGTGGGCCCGACCCCACCTCCAACGCGTCGCTGCGCAACGTGGTCCTCAAGGCCAAGGCCGCGCAGATGACCAACGACGCCATCGATCGTGCGGTGAAGCGCGGCGCCGGCCTCAATGACGGCGGGAACTACGAGAGCATCATGTACGAGGGCTACGCGCCCGGCGGCGTGGCGATGCTCATCGACGTGCTCACGGACAACCGCAACCGCACCAGCGCTGATGTGCGCAACATCTTCTCCAAGATGGGTGGGGCGATGGCCGAGCCCGGCGCAGTCGGTTGGCAGTTCAGCCGCCGCGGCGTCATCTTCGCCGCCGGTGCGGACGAGGACACGGTGATGATGGCGGCGCTGGAGGCCGGGGCGGACGACGTGAGCGCGGACGGCGACGGCTTCCGCATCCTGTGCGACCCGTCGGACGTGTACGAGGTGCGCGATGCGCTGCAGGCGGTGGGTCTCACCATCGCGTCGGCCGAGAGCACGATGGTCTCGAGCGTCACGATCGAGGTCACGGACGCCGAGGATGCACGGAAGATCCTGCGCATCATGGATGCCCTGGAGGACAACGACGACGTGCAGGACGTGTTCGCCAACTTCGACATCAGCGAGGCGCTGATGGAGGCGGTCGGCGGGTGAGCATCTCCGTCGGTGATCGTGCCCCCGACTTCCGCCTGCAGGCCACGGGGGGTCGCGAACTCGGGTTGAGCGACTTCCTCGGCAAGCCGTTGGTGCTCGTGTTCTACCCCGGCGACGACACGCCGGTGTGCACCAAACAGCTCAACAGCTACAACGACGATCTCGCCCAGTTCGAAGCCTTGAACGCCCAGGTTGTGGCGATCTCCGCGCAGAGCGTGGAGAGCCACGAGAAGTTCGCCATCAAGCACGGGTTCAAGTTCCCCCTGCTGGCGGACCAGGACAAGGCCGTGGCAGGCGCCTACGGCACGCTCGGGCCGCTCGGGTTCCCGCGCCGCAGCGTGTTCATCATCGACGGCGATGGGGTGGTTCGCTACGCGCACCGCGCCATTGCCGGCCTCACCTTCCGCCCGGTGGGCGAGCTGGTGGACGTGCTGCTCAGCCTGCCCCGCTGAGCACGCCGCTCACGCACGGGTCGTCTCCGCACGGGTCCGAGAGCTGGCCGGTCAGCAGGAACACCAGGGCCTGGGTCAGCACCGCTGGTTCCTCGGAGCCGGCCCCGTGTGGGTCCTGCCCGTACTCCGGCTCGCTCGGCGGCAGGTTCACGGTGGGCGGCGCGGGCGTGCCGAAGTCCCACACCATCAGCAGGGCTGTCAGGTCGTCGTCGAAGGTGGCCGGGAGGATGCCCCACTGGGCGTCGGTATCGGCGCTGCGGCCCGGCGCCAGCGACGGCTCGTTCACCGAGGCTCCGATCGTGCGCGCCAGCACCTCGGTGCTCACGTTCGCCACCTGGTGGTCGCCGAACGCCTGCACCAGCAGCACCTCCTTGGCGTCGATGCCCGGGTACGGGTCGGTGGTGAGGTGTTGGGCGTACGCGGCGTTCTCGCCGCGGTCCCACAGCAGTTGGATGAGCTGTAGCGCCAGCATGCGGTCCACGGGGTCGGTGTAGGCGTCGTCGAAGATCACCTGGAACTGGGGCCAGTCGCTGGAGCGGGGGAGGAGGAGCGAGTAACCGATCCCCGGCACACCGAGCACCACCCGGTCCCACTCGGAGCTCAGCGCGCTGGCGGCGCCGCCGAGGATGCCACCCTGGCTGTTGCCGACGAACTGGGTGGCGCCCGGCTGCACCGCGCCGAGGAAGGTGGGGAAGGCGGCGAAACCGTCCGGATGGTTGAGCAACAGGCCGAGGAACTGCTGGTTGAGAAGGCCTTGCAGCATGCGGTCCGCCTGCTGGTTGAAGGCGGAGAGGTCGGACAGGATCGTCGCCAGGTTGCCGATGTCCTCGCCGCTCATGCCGATCTCGTCGGTGGCGCAGGCACCCATCTGGCCGATCTGGGCGGCGAACGACAAGGCGTCGACCTCGAAGCGGTTCCCCATCAGCCCATGGCCGTAGACGACGAACGGCACCGGGCCGGCGGGCGCTGCCGGCATCACACAGTGGAACGAGGCCACGTAGTCGGGATGGTCCGGGTTCCGCATCGGCAGGCCCTGCTCGTCGAGCAGGAGCGTGCTGCCGGGGGACCCGTCGCCGGACAGGAAGTTGGGGACGCGGAAGGTGCCGTCGAGCGTCTGCACCCCATCGGCGCTGCCCGTGCCGTCCACGCGGAACGTCGGAGCTGCACCGTCGAGCGCGGCGTATGCCTGGGCGCGCATCGAGAGCGCCCTCCCGGCAAGGGAGTCGGCGCTGGCCACCGTGAAATCCCACGCGAGGAACAGGTCGTCCTCGCCGATGTCGTCGCGCCGCAAGCCCTCCCGGACCCGTTGCAGATCGCCGAGACGGGCCATCGGCTCCGGTGTTCCGTCCAGCGCCGCGGCAAACGCCGACGAGGGCGGGATCAGGCGGCCGTCGTGGTCGCGCAGATCGCGGAGGGCGACGATGATGCGGTGGCCCTCGGGCAGTGCGACGGCTGGGTGAACCATCAGGAGCTGCTCGCCGTCCGGCGCGGCGGCATCGAGTTCGGCCCAGTACGCCAGCCGTTCGCCGGCCGTCGTGTCGAGCAGCACGATCGGGGCGTCGGCAGCGAGTGACGCACCGATGTCGGTGCTCGGCGCGAGACCGGTCTGGTCCATGTCGAGCCCCGGCACCAGGGTGAGCACGGTGGACATCGGGGAGAAGCCGTCGGCACGGTTCTGATCGGTGACGTCGATCGTCGTTCCGCCGGCGTTGGCGGGAGGGCTGTCGGATCGGATGGCCAGTCGGCGGCCGGTGGCCGTGGTGTCATCCGGGACGGTGAACGCGTCGTTGGGCCACGGGAGCAGGCAGGCGCGTTCGTCCAGCGGGTCGCAGTGGAGGGACTCCGTCATCGGCACGGTGTTGTCGATGGTGGGTGGGGGTGGCTCGGCAATGGTCGCGGGGGCCGAGGGCTCGGGCCTCGAAGCAGTGTCGTCGGTGCAGGCGGCACCGGCGAGTGCCACGAACGCCGCCGCCAGGAGCAGGGTGAACCGGGTGCGGCGCATCGCCCTACGCTGCCACATCGGTGGCGGGCCTGGAATCCACCCCGGCGCGCGGCGAGCACGCTAACCTCGTACACGTGTTCGTTCGCGATGGCTCTGTCGTGCTGGGGATCGACCCAGGGCTCACCCGCTGCGGCTACGCCGTGCTGAGGGCGGAAGGCACCGTCGTGCGCGCCGTCGCACTCGGCGTCATCCGCACACCGCCGTCGGCGGAGCTGCCTCAGCGCCTGGCGGAGCTGAAGGGGGAGTTGGTGGCGCTCTTGCACGAGTACCGCCCGTACGCCGTGGCGGTGGAGCAGGTGTTCTTCCAGACCAATGTGCGCACGGCCATGAGCGTGGGGCAGGCCAGCGGGCTGGCGTTGGCGGAAGCCGCCGCCTTCGGGTGCGATGTCGTGCAGTTCACCCCGAACCAGGTGAAGGATTCCGTCGCCGGCTGGGGCGGCGCCCCGAAGGAGCAGGTGCAGAAGATGGTGCAGGCCCGTCTCGGGTTGTCCGCCCCGCCCAAGCCGGCCGACGCCGCGGATGCCGCGGCGCTGGCGCTCACCTACCTCGCTGCCGCGCCGATGCGCCGGCGCGTGCAGATGGCGGTGGGGCGATGATCGGGTCGCTGCGTGGCACGGTGCTCGAGCGCACCGAGGACAGCCAGGCGCTGTTGGAGGTCGGCGGCGTCGGCTACCTCGTCTCCGTCACGCCGCGCACCCTGGCCGAGCTGGAGCCGGGCTCGCCGGCGTTCCTGCACGTGCACCACCACATCCGGGAGGACGCGCAAACCCTGTTCGGCTTCCTGCACCGCGACGAGCGCACCACGTTCCAGGTCCTGATCGCCACCCATGGCATCGGGCCGGCTCTGGCGTTGGCCATCCTCGGCACCCACTCGCCGTCGGCGCTGGTGGACATCGTGGCCACCAGCGATCAAGGCGCGCTCACCCTGGTGCCCGGCGTCGGCAAGAAGACCGCGGAGCGCCTCCTGGTGGAGCTGCGCAATCGCCTCAGCCTGCCGCTGCTGGACCCCGTCGGCCCCGCCGGTGGCGGCTCCGGCGGTACGGCCATCGGCGATGTGCGCGAGGCCCTCACCGGCCTCGGCTACGCCCAGGAAGAGATCCGCGATGCCCTGCGGGAGCTGCCCGGAACGGCGGATGCCGCCACCCTGTTGCGCGATGCGCTGAAGCTGCTGGGGGCCAAGCGTGCGTGACGAATTCCTCGACCCGGGGCCGGTGAACGATCGTGAGGAGGCCGACGAGGTCGGCCTGCGCCCGCGCCATCTGGACGACTTCATCGGCCAGCGGGAGCTGAAGGAGCACCTCACGATCGTGCTCGAGGCGGCCAAGCGCCGCGGGCAGGCCGCCGACCATCTCTTGCTTGCCGGGCCGCCGGGCCTGGGCAAGACCAGCATGGCCGGCATCGTCGCTGCCGAGATGGGCGTGCACCTCCATGTCACCAGTGGCCCCGCGCTGGAGCGCGCCGGCGACCTCGCCGCCATCCTCACGAAGCTGGAGGACGGCGACGTGCTGTTCATCGACGAGATCCATCGCCTCTCCAGGTCGGTGGAGGAGATCCTCTACCCGGCGATGGAGGACTTCCAGATCGACATCGTGGTCGGCAAGGGGCCGGCGGCCTCCAGCATCCGGCTGTCGCTGCCGCGCTTCACCCTGGTCGGCGCCACCACGCGTACTGGGATGATCACCGGCCCCCTGCGCGACCGCTTCGGCCTCGTCGCCCGGCTGGACTACTACGACGACGAGGAGCTCGAGGCCATCGTCCGGCGCGCCTCGGGCATCCTGCGCGTGCAGATCGACACCGACGGCGCCTGGGAGATCGCCCGCCGCTCCCGCGGCACCCCGCGCATCGCCAACCGGCTGCTCCGCCGGGTGCGGGACTATTCGGAGGTGCGCGGCGACGGCACGATCACCGAAGGGGTTGCCCGCGCAGGTCTGAAGGTCTTCGGGGTGGACGAGCGGGGCCTGGACAAGGTGGACCGCGCCATCCTCAAGGCGATCTGCGTGCAGTTTCACGGCGGGCCGGTGGGGCTGAGCACCCTGGCCATCAGCGTCGGCGAGCAGCCGGAGACCGTGGAGGACATGTACGAGCCGTTCCTCATCCAGCAGGGGCTGTTGGCGCGCACCCCGCGCGGGCGCATTGCCATGCCCTCGGCGTACGCACATCTAGGTGTCGCCGCCCCCGCCCCCGCCGAACGCCCGACCGGCCTGTTCGACTGACCATCCCCACCTTTACGTAAAGGCTGTCGGGCCCGGACCTGGGGTGCGGCGTCGAGGTTCTTGACACAAACCGCTCGGGTCAGGCGAGCGGGAGATGCTCACCGAGGAAGGCCATCGTCTTGGCCCACGCTGCTGCCGCGGCGCCCTCGTTCCAGAAGATCTCCGCCTCGTGGTTGTCGAAGGCGTGCCCGGCGTTCTCCACATTGAGCACGAAGCCCTCGCGGCCGGCGATGGCCGCCCCGATGGCGTCCACCCCCTCGTTGGGGATGTACGGGTCCTGGTTGCCGAAGTGGAACAGCGTGGGGCAGTGCACGGCGCCGATGAGGTCGAGCATCGAGGGCACGCCGGAGCCGTAGTAGCTGACACACGCCGTGGGCTCGCCGGCGGCAGCCACCGCCCAGGCGAGGGTGCCGCCCAGGCAGAACCCCATCACGCCGGTGTCCACCACCCCGGGCAACGCGGCGAGGTGCTGCAGCGCCGCCGTGCAGTCCTGCACGGCCTGGGGCACGTCCAGCTGGCCGACCTTCTCCATGCTGCCCACCAGGCCGGCCTCGTCGTGATCCGCCGCCCAGTGCGGGGCGAAGCGCCAGAACAC
>JBPOIX010000199.1:0-3493 GCA_052034175.1 Actinomycetota bacterium | reverse complement strand
GGTGGGTGAAGCTGACCTTGCCCTGCCCGGTGCGGGTGCGGTACCCGTTGATGACCGAGCGGTTCACCTCGAGCAGCTTGGCCGGCACATTGCGGAAGCTGGTGGCGGTGGGCACCGACAGGCTGCGCTCCATGTTGGTGGCGATCGCCACTCCGGCCCCGCGGATCGGCTCGCCGGGCTCCGCGCTGGGCGCGGCGCCGTCCGCAGCCGGGGTGCCGGCAGCGGGGGTTCCGGCAGCCGCAGCCGGTGCACTCGTGGCCAGCGGCTGTGGCGGCGCAGGAGCGGGCGCCGCGGCTGGCGCGGCCTCCGGGGTCGGGGCCACCATCGGGCGATAGTCGTCGAAGAACTCGCGCCAGGTCTCGCCGACCGAATCCGGGTCGTTGCGGAACTGTTCGTACATTTCTTCGACGAGCCACGAGTTCGCCCCGAAGCCCGCCGATCGCTGATCGGAAGTCACAGTTGTTCAGGGTACTTACTTCACACCGTCGGTGCGTGGTTGCATTTCCGAAGTTCGCGCTTCTATATTTGTGCCATGACTCGCCGGACTGCCGCCGTCGCCCTTGCCCCGTTGTTCGCCCTCATGGCGGCCGCCTGCGGAGGTGGCTCGTCCACCCCCACCACAGCACCCGAAGGGGTCGATGTCGAGGTGTTCGCGGTCGACGGCATTGCCTGGAACACCACCACCTACCGCGCCACGGCGGAGGACGGCGAGGTCACCATCTTCGGCTCCAACAACTCCGGCCTTCAGCACAACCTGCACATCCAGGACGGCGACGGCGCCGCGGTGACGGCGGATTTCATCGATCTGCCCAGCCGTGGCTCCAGCGGCAGCCTGACGGTGGCCCTGGAACCCGGCGAGTACCGCATCGTGTGCCTGGTCCCCGGGCACCAGAAGATGAACTCGCTACTGATCGTCAGCTAGTCCCTCGGGCGCGCGCCAGCGCCACCCGAACCCGCTCGCTCCAGTCGATGTCCTCCGTACTGCGGCCGGACCGTTTGACGTCGTCACGCTGGCCCGCCAGGTCGGCTGCTGCGCCGTCCACCCCCGGCCCCAGCGACGCCGCGGCGATCTCGTCGCGCAGCGCCTGCGCCAGGGCCGGGCTGGCGCCACCGCTGCTGACCGCGGCGATCACCGGGCCCCGCCGTGCCACCGCCGGCAGGATGAACGTGCAGTTGGCCGGGTCGTCGGCGCTGTTGACCCACACCCCTGCCCTCGTGGCCGCGGCGGCAACCGCGGCGTTCACTGCTGGGCGGTCGGTGGCCGTCAACACCAGCCGCTGCCCCTCGACGTCGGCGTCCACGAACTCCCGGCGGCGAACCTCTGTTGCCAGCACCACCAGGTCGGGGTGCACCGTGGGCGCCACCACTGTGACACTGGCACCCGCGCCGGCCAGCCCGGCCGCCTTGCGCAGGGCCACTGCGCCGCCGCCGACCACCAGGACGGGCACGGCACGCAGATCGAGGAAGACCGGGTAGTCGAAGGCCACTGCCGCAGACTAGCGCCGACAAATTCCCTAAAGTTGATCTGCAAAGTCGGATTTCGTGGTAGAACGGAAAGGTGACCTCGCAGATCAGCATTCCCCCCGACCTCGAAGGCCGCTACGCCACCGAGGTGCTGCAGTGGGCGGCGCAGGAATACGGCAGCGACGGCCTGGTCGTGACGGCCAGCTTCGAGGACGCTGTTCTGGTGCATGTCGCCGCCACGGCCGTGCCCGGCATCGAGATCGTCCTGCTCGACACCCAGTACCTGTTCGCCGAGACGAAGTGGCTGGTGGACCAGCTGACCGCCCGCCTGGATCTCAACCTCACGGTCCTGCACCCCCTCCCCCACATCCAGCCGGACAACCTGTGGCAGCAGAGCACGGAGCAGTGCTGCCAGGTCCGCAAGGTCGAGCCGCTCAACCGTGCGCTCCAGGGCAGGCGGGCCTGGGTCACGGGCGTCCGCCGGGTGGACGGGCCGACCCGGGCCAACGCCCCCGTCGCCGCGTTCGACCCCCAACGCAACCTGGTGAAGATCAACCCGCTGGCCGCATGGAGCGACGACGACATGGCGTTGTACGAGCAGTTGCACGATTTGCCACGGAACCCGCTGAGCGAGCGCGGCTACCCGAGCATCGGCTGCTGGCCGTGCACCCGGCCGGTGGCACCCGGCGAGGACAAGCGGGCTGGCCGCTGGGCCGGAAGCGCCAAGACCGAATGCGGGCTCCACGTATGAGCGCCACCGTCCCCGCCCTCGGCGTCGACGAAGCCGCATTGCAGGCCCATCTCGACGACCTCACCGACGAAGCCATCACGATCATCCGCGAGGTGGCCACCGAGTGCGAGAACCCGGTGCTGCTCTTCAGCGGCGGGAAGGACTCCGCCGTCCTGCTGCACCTCGCCCTGCTGGCGTTCGCCCCGGCTCGCCTGCCCTTCCCGGTGCTGCACGTGGACACCGGCCACAACTTCGCCGAGGTCATCGAGTACCGCGACCATCTGGTGCGGGACTGGAACGTCCGTCTCGTGGTGGCCAGCGTGCAGGAGAGCATCGACCAGGGCCGAGTCGTGGAGGACACGGGGCCGCGGGCCAGCCGCAACCGGCTGCAGAGCGTGACCCTGCTGGATGCCCTGGCCGAGCACGGTTTCGACGCCGCATTCGGAGGAGGGCGCAGAGATGAGGACAAGGCCCGCGCCAAGGAGCGCATCCTGTCCTTCCGCGACCGCATGGGCCGCTGGGACCCTCGCCAGCAGCGCCCCGAGCCGTGGGCGCTCCTCAACGCCCGCATCCGCAAGGGCGAGCACCTGCGGGCCTTCCCGCTCAGCAACTGGACCGAGGTTGACGTGTGGAACTACATCGCCCGCCACTCCGTTCCGCTGCCGAGCATCTACTACTCGCACACCCGCACCGTGGTGGAGCGCGACGGCATGCTGCTGTCCGTGGGTGGCCCCGTGGTGCTGGAGAGCGGCGAGCAGCCGTTCGACGCCGTCGTGCGCTACCGCACGGTCGGCGATGCCAGTTGCACCGGGGCCGTCCGCTCGGATGCCGCCACGATCGAGCAGGTCATCGCCGAGGTGGCGGCCGCCCGCATCACCGAGCGCGGCGCCACCCGCGCCGACGACACGTTCAGCGAATCGGCAATGGAAGATCGCAAGAAGGAGGGCTACTTCTGATGAGCACGGTGACGGCACTCCAGGCCGCGAACCCGAACGAGGCACGGCACACCCTGCGGATCGCCACCGCGGGCTCGGTCGACGACGGCAAGTCGACGCTCATCGGGCGTTTGCTGCACGACACCAAGACGGTGTTCGAGGACCAGCTGAGCGCGGTGGTGAAGGCCAGCCGCCGCTACGGCGACGGTGAGACCAACCTCGCCCTCCTCACCGACGGCCTGCGCGCCGAGCGCGAACAGGGCATCACCATCGACGTGGCGCACCGCTACTTCGCCACCCCGCGCCGCAGCTTCATCGTGGCCGACACGCCGGGGCACGCGCAGTACACACGCAACATGGTCAC
>JBPOIX010000152.1:0-10910 GCA_052034175.1 Actinomycetota bacterium | reverse complement strand
TCGCGCCCGGTGATGCCGATGTCGAACAACCCCTCGGCCACATACGCCGGGATCTCCTGCGGGCGCAGGATGCGGACCTCGGCAATGCGCGGGTCGTCGATCGAGGCCTTGTAGTCGACGGACGAGGACCGCACCACGGACAGGTCCGCAGCATCGAAGAGGTCCATCGTCGCCTTCTCCAGCGAACCTTTGGGCAGTACGAGTCGCAGCACGATCTTCGAGGCTACTGGCGCGAGGTCAGTGCGCCGTAGGCGATTCCGCCAGCAACCTCAGCGCATGCGGCAGCACATCGAGAATCGCGGCCAACTGCTCCACGCACCCCTTGGGCGAACCGGGGGTGTTGCAGATGATCGCCTGCCCGCGGATGCCGACCAGACCGCGCGACAGCCGCCCGAGCGGGTTCACCAGGCGCATCGCCTCCGCCAGCCCGGGTGCGGCACGCTCGATGACGACAACGGTGCCTTCCGGCGTCTGGTCGCGAGGGGCGAAGCCGGTACCACCCGTCGTCACCACCAGCCCGGCAAAGCTTTCCGTCAGCTCCGTCAGGGCCAGCGCAACGTTCTCTGCCCCGTCGGCGACGATTCGTCGCTCCACCACGTCGAACCCGTTGGCCACCAACAGCTCCGCCAACGCCGGGCCGCCGGCGTCCACACGAGTCCCATGGGCCACTCCGTCGCTGACGGTGAGCACCTTGGCTGCGAGTCGTTCCTGGCTCATGTGGAGCGACGGTAGCGGCTCGGTGCGGCGTTCTACAGTCCTGCCATGCAGGCTGACTCGCTCCGCAACCCGGCCCTCCTCGCCGCCGGCCAGTACGCCGACGGCGCCAACCTCAGGGCTCGTAGTGCGTTGCACGACCGCTTCTCGACCGCACCCGCGCCTTTTCGCGTGTGGGAGGCAGGGTTGATCAAGTGGGCGGACGTCACGGACGTGCTCGATGTCGGTTGCGGCACCGGCCGCTTCTGGGAGAACCCGGCCCTTCCGCGGACGCTGACAGTGACACTCGTGGATGTCTCGCCCGGAATGGTGCGCGAGGCGACGGCCGTCGCCACCGCGGCTGGCTTCACCGCTGCCCAGGGGCAGGTGGCCGATGCGCAGGCGCTGCCGTTCGCCGACGGCGCGTTCGATGTCGTGATCGCCAACCACATGCTGTATCACGTTCCCGACCCGAGCCGGGCGGTGGCCGAGTTCCGTCGAGTGCTCCGCCCAGGTGGCACGGCGCTGATCGCCACGAATGCCTCCGGGCACATGGCCCAACTGAACGAACTCGTCGCACAGGTCATGGGGCCGTACGACATCGGCCTCAACGAGGTGTTCGGCATCGAGGTCGGCGAAGGGGTTCTCCGCCGGCACTTCAGCACCTTGGCCTGGCACTCCTTCGTCAACCCGCTCATGGTGACCGACGCCCAGGCGGTGGTGGACTACGCGACGTCCATCGAGCCGGGCGCAGGGGCAACACCGCATGAGCGGGACCTGCTCCTGCACCGCACCCAGGAGCGGGTCATCGCCGGAGGCGGAGCGATGCGTATCGAGACACGCACCGGTGCCTTCGTGGCGGCGGGCCTGCCGCGCTGAACACCGTCAGGCCGAACGCCGTCAGGCCGCGCGCCGCCAGCGAATGAGCACCATGCCGTCGGTGCCGGCCTCATGCGGCAGCACGCGCCAGCCATGTGCCAGCGGATGCCAGGCGCCGCGTGGCGGCTCGGCGATCACTTCGAAGCCGTCCGGCACCTGGTGGGCAACGGACTCCTCACCCAGCAGGGTGCACACCGAATAGGTGAACGTGCCGCCCTGGCGGACGAGCGGAGCGGTGGCGGAGATGATCCGCTGCTGCAGGTCCGCGAGCTCCGCCACATCCGCCGGCTGCACACGCCAGCGGGCGTCGGCGCGCCGGCGCAGGGTGCCGAGCCCGCTGCACGGGGCATCCACCAGCACATGGTCGAAGGAGCCCAGGGCGAACGGCGGCGCGATGGCGTCGGCGACGACGGGCACCACGGTGGTGGCGCCGACTCGGCCGAGGTTGTCGAGGATGAGCCCCACGCGTTGCACCTGGAGGTCCGCTGCCACCACAACGGCGCCTCGGGCGGCAATGGCGGTGGCCTTCCCGCCCGGGGCGGCACAGGCGTCGAGAACGAGCTCATCGGCCTGAGCGGGTACGGCGGCCGCGACCCACTGCGAGCCGAGGTCCTGGATGTAGCCGTCGGCTCGCTCCGTCACCTCCGGCGCCTCGTTCATCATGGCCATCGTGGCCAGTGCATCGTCCGCGCCAAGCTCCGCGACCAGCCGATCGAACAGCCAGTCCGGATAGCTCAGTCGCACTGCATCCGACGGCCACTGCATGCCGGTGCGGCCGATGTTGCGCAGCACCGCGTTGACGAAGCCGCGTGCCCGCTTGGGCGCCAGCTCCACGGTCTCCATCACCGCCGCGTGCGGAGCGACTCCTGCGAAGTGCAGCTGGTAGGCCCCGAGCCGCAGGAGCGTCCGGACCTCTGGCTGGGGCTCCGAGGAGATGAAGCGATCCACCAGCGCGTCGCAGGCTCGGCGCATGCGCGTCGTGCCATACACGAGGTCGGTCACGAAGCGGCGATCCCGCGGGTCCAGCCCGCTGCGGCCGATCTCGAAGGGCGCCACGAGGTTGGCGTACGCGCCGTCGTGGTCGATGCGCAGCAGGCAGCGGTAGGCCACGCTGCGGGCCGTGACGCGCGGGTTCATGCGAACCGCTCGCCGGGCTCGGGCCGGGCGCCGCGGACGAAGTCGATGAGCGGCATCGGCCCCTTGCCCTCAGGCTGGACCCGGACCACCGTCAACCCTTCGAGAGGAGAGGTCAACGACGTTCCATCGCCCTCCAACCGAGTCTCGAGCACCTTCATCCGTCGCCCACGGAAGGTGGTCCAGGCCCCGCCGAGCCGTACCTGCCGATCGATGATCGCGGGCTCGGCGCGCCAGTCGATGTGGAGGTCCTCCACCGTCAACTTGGCGGCGTACACGGGCTCACCGACCTGCGCCGCCGGCTCGGGCAGCGGAGCTGCCAGGCAGCGGACCAGCTGTGCAACCCCTGCGGCGACCAGCGCGCGCCGAAGCTCGTCACCAGTGGTCCGAGCCCCGATCGGCACGCGCACGGTATCGAACACCGGGCCGGTGTCCAGGCCTTCCTCCAACTGCATCACGCACACACCCGTCTCCTCATCGCCTGCCAACAACGCTCGCTCCACGGGTGCCGCCCCACGCCACCGGGGCAACAGCGAATAGTGCGAGTTCACCATCGGAACTTCCGCCAGCACATGGGGCCGGATCAGTTGACCGAACGCCACCACCACACCGAGCTCCACGCCCAACCCGAGTACGTCGTCCACGCGATGGCTGACCGGGAGGCCCAGTTCCTGAGCCGCGGCCTTCACGGGCGAGGGCATCATCTCGTTGCCACGCCCACGGCGCTTGTCCACCCGAGTGACCACCAGCTCCACGTCGTGGCCGGCCTCGACCAGGGCATGCAGCGACGGCACCGCCATCGCCGGCGTGCCGAAGAAGGCCAGGCGCCGCCGGATCGGCGAGGGGTTCACTTCAACCGCAAGCGGCGTCGCTGCGGCTGGGCCGCGGGGGCCTCCTGCATGCGGCGGTACTCCGTCAGCGCTTCCTTGCGCTGATCGGGGGTCATGCGGTCGAACATCAGCACACCGTTGAGATGGTCGATCTCGTGTTGGAACATCCGCCCCATCAGCTCGGCGGCCTCGATCTCCACCTCGTCGCCGTCGATCGTGAAGCCACGGACGAGGACCGAGTTCGGGCGAAGGATGTCCACATACAGCTCCGGGATGCTGAGGCAGCCCTCGCTGTAGACCCACTCGCCATCGCTCTCCACCACCTGCGGGTTGATGAGCGCCATCGGCTGGTCGTCGATGTCCCACACCACGATCTGCTTCTGCACGCCGATCTGCGGTGCTGCCAGCGCGATGCCGGTGTCGCTGTCGTACAGCGTGTCGAACATGTCGTCGACGAGACGCGCCACCTTGCCGTTGATCTCGGCGACGGGCTGAGCCTGGGTCTTGAGCACCGGGTCGCCGTAGGTGCGGATCTCGTACGCCATGGCGTGCAAGGCTACCCAGCCGTGACGACGCCCGGCTCCCACTACTTCGACGAGGACCCCACGGCGGAATCCTCCCCACGAGACATCGCCCTCCTCCTCCCGGATGCGACGTTCACCCTCACCACCGATCGCGGGGTCTTCGGCTACGAGCACATCGACGGTGGTACCAAGCTGCTGTTGCTCAGGGCCCCCGCACCGGCGGCAGTGGGCGACCTGCTCGACCTTGGCTGTGGCTACGGGCCGATCGCCCTCACCATGGCGCGCCGCTCCCCCGAGGCCACGGTGTGGGCGGTCGACGTGAACGAACGGGCGCGGGCGCTGTGCGTCGCCAACGCCGAACGCAATGGGCTGGCCAACATCCGAGTCTGTGCACCGGACGATGTGCCGCCCGACGTGCGCTTCGCCACGATCTGGAGCAATCCCGCCATCCGCATCGGCAAGCCGGCGCTGCACTCGATGCTGATGCGCTGGCTCGGGCTTCTGGCCATCGGCGGCGAGGCGGTGCTCGTGGTCCACAAGCACCTCGGCAGCGACTCCCTGCAGGCGTGGCTCACCTCGGCGGGGCACGCCACGCACCGCCACGGCAGTAGCGGTGGATATCGAATCCTCCGTGCCGGGGCGAAGGCTGTCGATTGACGCCGAGGATTCCGTCGGAACCAGGTCCCGGCAGCCGCCGTCCAACACAGCGCGGGTCAGGCGGACCCGCTCAACCGAAAGGACACGGCGTGAACACCCGTCTCATCATCAGCTCCCTGGCGTTCGCCTCCACCCTCTTCGTCGGCGCGTGTAGCGACGACAAGGAGGGGACGACCGACACCACCCCACCGACCGAGGCCGTCACCGACAGCACGGCTCAGCTCCCGGCGCCGATCTTCGTCGACCCCGCCACCGCTGACGGAACCACGGTCGAGGTGCCGGTGGGCAATGTCGTCGTCATCACGGTCGACGAGCCGACCGCTTGGACCGCCACGATCGCCGACCCGGCAGTGGCCACGTTCACCGCGGGCGGTACCGACGGGACTGCAGAGTTCAACCCAGGCCTCACCCCGCTGCAGGCCGGCACGACGGAAGTGACCATCACGGACGGCACGGTGACGGTGACCTTCACCCTCACCGTCACCGCCTGATCGGCGAGGCCTCACGCACGGGGAGGGTCGACCGCAACACGCAGACGGCCCTCCCGACGGTGTGGTGTTGCCGCGAGCACCGCACCCAGGGCCTCCCAGCTGTCCGCACGTACGAGCACCCCCTTCGCCGTGGGCGCGGCCTCCAGCCCAGTCGCCACGGCGAACTCCGCGGCACCCGCGCCCTCCACCGCGGCGAGCGCGCGGAAAGGTGGAAGGCCGAGCAGCCGGCGCCGGGCGAGCTCACCTTCGGCGAGACGCGCCGGGTCGGCGAAACGCACCGCCTGCAAGACCTCATGGTCTGGCACGTGGGTCTGCACCAGAACCCTGCCGCCGCCCGACCGCCGCCCCACCAGGCGTCCGGCGCGCACGAGCAGCGCCATCGCCTGTTCCGCGGCACGGTAACGAGGCGCCAGCAGTTCGGCGTCGAAGTCGAGGAACGCCACCACGTCCACGCCGCGCACGCGGTGCAGCACCGCCTCGGTGCCGACGTACACGTCGGCCTCCGGGAGCTCCCCGCTGTCGCCCGTCACCGCCGCCACGGGCCGCCCGGCGGCAGCTTCGAGTTCCTCCCTCAACCGCGAGACGCCCGGCTTCGTGAGGGCCATCGCCGTGCCGCCGCACGCCTGGCACACCTGGGGCCGCTCGGCGGCGCAGCGAGGGCACACGAACGTTCCGTCGTCGCGTTGGGCCACGGCGGCGTCGCACCGTTCGCATCGCTGCAGGGTTCGGCAGGCACGACATGCCAACAGGCGGGCACGGCCGGCGGTGTTGAGCACGCACACCACCCGGGTGCCCGGCCGCCGCAGTTGGGCGATGAGGGGCGAACCCACCAGCGACCGTTTCCACGGGTCCAGGTCGCTCCGGTCGTCGATGTCGATGAACGGCCACTCCTCCGCCCGGCGACCGACCGAGAGGTCCGTCACACGCGCCTGGGCCCAGACGAGGGCCGCCGCGGTCGGGCAGGGCGACACCAGTACGCAGGCCGCGCCGGCCCGGCGCGCCCGCTCGATCGCCACGTCCCGGGCGTGCCACGTGGGGGTACGTTCCTCCTGGTAGGCCTCGTCGTGCTCGTCGATCACCACGACCGATCGCAGGCCGGGGCACGGCGCCCATGCCGCGGCCCGCGCCCCTACCACCACGTCCACCCCAGATGCCGCGGCCACCCATTCGTCCGGGGCGACGGCCACCGTGAGACCTTCCTTGCGGAGCCCGCGGGCCAGCGCGGCCGCTGCCGCCGGCGACGGGTGCAGCTCCAGCGACGGCCCGCTGCGCGCAGCCTCGAGCACGATCGGCAGCGGGTCCGTGAGCGGGGCGATCCGCCGCACGCCGGATTCCACCGCTGCCCGCTCCCCCACCTCGCCCCGCACCGTCCGCCGCTCTTGTCGCAGCGCTACCACCATCGACGGGGGCGACCCAGCGACAAGGAAGGGCCGGAGGCGTTCGGTACCCCAGCGCGGGGCGGCCCAGCGGGCCAGTTCGACGAGCTCCGCGGGTGGACCGACAGACGACCACTTCGCCAGCTCAACGAGCTTCTCCACCGGCAGCGAGGGGTCGGGGTCGCCGAGGGCGACCACCCACCCGCCGACGCGACGGCCGTGCAGCGACACCCGCACCAACGAGCCGACGGCCACGCGATCACGCATGGCCGTCGGAACGAGGTAGTCGAACTGTTTGTCCAGGCCGGTGACGTCGGGGACGACCCGCGCCACCAGCGGGGCCGGGCCGAGCGTCAGCTGACCGGCCGCGCCGCTCACACGCCGACGGCGCGCATGAAGTCGTCGAGGCGGCTGACGTGCTCCCAGGTGAAGTCCGCCAGGTCGCGACCGAAGTGCCCGTACGCAGCGGTCTTGCGGTAGATCGGGCGCTTGAGGTCGAGGTCGCGCACGATGGCGCCGGGGCGCAGGTCGAAGACCTCGCGCACCGCGGCCACGATCTTTTCGTTCGCCACCTGCTCGGTGCCGAACGTCTCGACCAGGATGCTGACCGGATGGGCCATGCCGATGGCGTACGCCACCTGCACCTCGCACCGGCTGGCGGCGCCACTGGCCACCACATGCTTGGCCACCCAGCGCGCCGCGTACGCCGCCGAACGGTCCACCTTCGACGGGTCCTTGCCGCTGAAGGCGCCGCCACCGTGGCGGCCCATACCGCCATAGGTGTCGACGATGATCTTGCGGCCGGTGAGGCCGGTGTCGCCGTGCGGGCCACCGATGACGAACTTGCCGGTGGGGTTGATGTACACGTGGTACCCCTGGTCGGCGAACTGCTCCGGAACGACGGGCGTGATGACCTGCTCGATGAGGTCGGGGCGGATGACCGTGTCGCGGTCCACCCCGTCCTGGTGCTGGGTGCTGAGCAACACGCTCTCGAGACGCACCGGCTTGCCGTTCTCATAGCCGATGGACACCTGGGTCTTGCCGTCCGGACGCAGATACGGCACCGCACCACTCTTGCGGACCTCGCTGAGCCGTTCGCTGAGGCGGTGCGCCAGCCAGATCGGCATCGGCATCAGGTCCGGAGTTTCGTCGCAGGCATAGCCGAACATCATTCCCTGGTCGCCGGCGCCCTGGAGCTCCAGCTGGTCCTCGGCATGGCCCGTGGCCCGCACTTCCTCGCTCTTGTCCACGCCCTGGGCGATGTCGCTGCTCTGCTCGTCGATGCTGACGATCACCCCGCAGGTGTTGCCGTCGAACCCGTACAGCGCATTGTCGTAGCCGATTCCGTTGATGACCTCGCGGGCCAGCTTCGGAATGTCCACGTAGGCGAAGGTGGTGATCTCGCCGGCCACGACGCACAGGCCGGTGGTGAGGAGGGTTTCGCAGGCCACGCGACCGTTGGGGTCCTCGGCCAGGATGGCATCGAGTACGGCGTCGCTGACCTGATCGGCCATCT
The DNA here is from genome assembly GCA_052034175.1 of Actinomycetota bacterium. Lineage (GTDB taxonomy): Bacteria > Actinomycetota > Acidimicrobiia > Acidimicrobiales > Ilumatobacteraceae > UBA668. The sequence goes on along the minus strand of JBPOIX010000152.1, from coordinate 2,810 downwards.
TGTCCGGGTGGCCCTCGGTGACGCTCTCAGAGGTGAAGGTGTACTGGCTCACAGGAGTGAGGCTCCTCATGTTGGTGGGGTGAGGCCACGGCGGATGTCGACCACAGCGTCGAGCACCGCTTTGGCGATGGAACGTTTGTCGGTAAGTGCCACGGTAGTGGCGGATGGCGCCTGGCCCGCGGCACCGGCGCGCAGAATGGTGACGGCGTTGGTGTCGTGCTGGAAGCCGACCCCAGGAGCGCTGACGTCGTTGGCCACGATGAGGTCGAGGTGCTTGCGGCGCAACTTGCCCTCGGCATTCGCCAACAGGTCTGCCGTTTCGGCGGCGAAGCCGACGAGCACCTGCCCGGCGGGCTTCACCGCACCGAGCCCGGCCAGGATGTCGGGCGTCGGTTCGAGCACGATCTGTGGGACACCCTGGTCCTTCTTGATCTTGCCGTCGGCGGCGGCGACCGGGCGGAAGTCGGCGACCGCGGCCGCCATCACCACCACGTCAGCATGCGCCGCCATGCCCTCCAGAGCACCCTGCATCTGGGCAGCGGTCTCCACGGGCACGATCGTGCAGCCGGAAGGCACCGGAAGCTCGACGGTGGACACCAGGGTGACCCGGGCGCCACGGGCCGCGGCCTCGGCCGCCACGGCGTAGCCCTGCTTGCCACTGCTGCGGTTGGCGATGACCCGGACGGCGTCGATGGGCTCGCGGGTGCCGCCGGCAGATACGACCACATGGGCTCCGGCAAGTTCGCCTGCTCCGCCGAGCACCGCGTCGACAGCGGCGACGATGCGCTCGGGTGCAGCCAGACGGCCGTGGCCGACATCGCCCCCGGCGAGGCGGCCGGGCTCCGGGTCGACGACGTGCACCCCGCGGCTGCGCAGGGTGGCCACGTTCGCCTGCACGGCCGGGTGCTCCCACATCTCGGTGTGCATCGCCGGGCACACCACCACCGGCGCGCGGGTGGCGAGCAGGGTGTTGGTGAGCAGATCGGTGGACAGCCCGTTGGCGTAGGCGGCAAGGAGCCGCGCCGTGGCCGGTGCGACCAGAATCAGGTCGGCCGACTGGCCGAGGCGGGTGTGCGGGATCGGGCTGGCTTCGTCCCACAGGCTGGTCTGCACAGGCTCGCTGGCCAGCGCGGAGAACGTGGTGCGGCCGACGAAGTGCTCCGCCCCCTTGGTCATCACCGGAACGACATGCGCCCCGGCATCCACCAGACGGCGGCAGACCTCAACGGCCTTGTAGGCCGCGATACCCCCGGTGACACCGAGCACGATGCGCTTCCCCGCGAGCATGGCGGCCACCGACCAGACGGAAAGGGCTCAGGCCGTGGCGTCGGCGGCTTCGGTGGCGCCCTCGGCGCCTTCCTCCGTATCAGCCTCGGTGTGAGGCGCGCCACGCTTGATCTTGTCCGCAGCGATCTCCTCGAACCCGATGCTCAGCGGCTTGCGGGCCACCGAACTGACCTGCGGCGGCACCATGTGGCCAAGCCCGTCGCCAAGCTGGTTGAAGTAGCTGTTGATCTGCCGGGCGCGGCGCGCCGCCAGCGTGACCAGGCTGAACTTCGAATCCACACGGTCGAGCAGTTCCTCGATCGGCGGGTTCATCATCGTGTCGAACGAACGAGTGGTCATCCGGAAAAGCCTCCTGAAGAGCAGCGGTGCAGTCTACCGGCTACGACGCGACCTGCGGGCGATAGCCGGAGATGATGTCCAGCATCTCGCGCACCGTGCGCTCCAGGTCGACGTTGACGACCACATGGTTGGCCATCGCCAACCCGACGGGCTCCTCGTCCACGGCCTTCTGCAGCCGCTCCTCGACCTTGTCCTCCGGGTCGCCCCGGCCACGAAGGCGCCGCTGCTGCTCCGCACGCGAGGGCGGAAGCACGAAGATCAAGATGGCCTCGGGGTGAACGGTCTTCACCTGGCGGGCGCCGTCCACTTCGATCTCCAGCACCACATCGCGGCCCAGTTCGGGCTCGGGGAGCGGGGTGCCGTAGTAGTTGCCGAGGAAGTTGGTCCACTCCAAGAAGCCCCCGGCATCGATCCGCGCTTCGAACGCAGACCGGTCGGTGAAGACGTAGGCGGCGTCGGACTCGCCGGGCCGCTGCGCACGCGTGGTCCAGCTGCGGCTGAGCCACAACTGGGGGTCTCGCTCCACAAGTGAATTGACGATGGTGCCCTTGCCGACCCCGCCGGGGCCGGACACGACAAAGATCAGGGCCGCCTCCGGCGGCTCGGCCGCCGCACCCAAAGGGGCCTACTTGCCGAGCTGCTCGAGGAGGGCAGCCTTCTGCTGCTGCCCAAGCCCCTGCACGCGGCGGTTGTCCGCGATGCCGATGTCCTCGATGATGCGCTTCGCCTTGACCTTGCCGACCCCAGGAAGGGATTCCAGCAGCGACTGCACCTTCAGCTTGCCGATGGTGGAGTCGGTGGAAGCGAGCGCCTCGGCCAGCGAGATCGAACCCATCTTCAGCTGGTTCTTGACTTCGGCGCGGGCCGCACGGGCCTCCGCAGCCTTCGCCAGGGCGGCCGCACGCTGTTCGGGGGAGAGTGACGGGGGTGTTGCCATGTGCCGACCCTAGCGCCGCCCGACCCGCGAGCGGCGGCAATCGGCCGAGGAGGCCTCAGTGTGACGGGAGACCACCGCGGTGCGCCAGGCCTGTCAGCTCCGCTGGACGCAGCCGATGCGCGGCGCACCACCCCAGGAGCTCGTGCAACACCATCAGCGGCGCCGCGGGGTCGGCGAAGGTGGCAGTGCCCACCTGCACCGCGGTGGCGCCCGCCAACATCAGCTCCGCGGCATCCCACCCGCAGGC
>JBPOIX010000421.1:0-7861 GCA_052034175.1 Actinomycetota bacterium | reverse complement strand
CTGTCGCCGGAGGTGGGCCGGGGCGCCGCCGTGGCGGGGGTGGACGCTGACGTGCCGTCGCTGCCGGTGTCGCCGCTGTTGTCATCGCTGCAGGCTGCAGCCAGCACGGCGACGAGGGCGATGGCCGCGGCGAGCCCCCGGCCGCGGGAGTGGGTTCGCGCCGCCCTCACGACAGCACCGAGTCCGCGACCCAGCTGCCATGCGCGCCGTAGGGCACGCGTCGAGGCAGGTGCACGACTGCCACCGGCGGGGCGGAGAAGTTCTGTGCGTCGATGATCAGCAGTCGTGATTCGTCGGAGCGAGTGTCGTGCGCCAGGCTGATCACCCACCCTTCGTCCTCCCCGGCGTCCGGCGAGGCGGGGGCGAACACCGGCTCGGCGCCGCGCACCCCGTCGCCCAACTGGTGTTCCCAGCACTGACCGGTGGTGAGGTCGTACTTGTACAGGGCGGAGCCGTACACGGGCTCCTCGGAGTTGCCCTCGCCCGCCAACGCCATCAGGTAGCCGTACTTCGCCGGCAGCCCGACGAGGCGGTCGTCCACGCGGCCGAAGTCCCCCGGGCGGTCGTCCACCATCTCCTCGGTGACCTTGCCGGCGCCGAGATCGATCGTCCACTTCCAGAGGCGCCCCACTTCGGCGTAGTCGTCGTTGCTGCTGCCGAACGCCTCGGGTTGCCGTGACACGTGGAGCACCAGACGGTCGTCCTCCTCGTGGGCGTTCACGGGGTGGAACACGTAGCAGGGGTCGATCTCGAACCAGCGCACGTCGGCGTTGGTGCCGTTGCGCGGCATGACCCCCAGGCGGGCACCCGCATCGCGGTTGAACTGGAACGGGAAGCCGGTGGAGATTGCGCCGAGGTTGAAGCACACCGGGAGGTCCATGAACACCACATGGTTCCGGGTGATGTTGAAATCGTGCATCATCACCATGTTCGGGATGTCGATGTCCTCCAACTGCTGCAGCGTGCCATCGGCGCCGATGCGGATGTAGTGCAGGTACGGCGGCTGGAAGCTGAAGTAGCTGAAGGCGATCAGCTCGCCGGTGACCGGGCACACCTTGGGGTGGGCGGTCATCGAACAGGTGAGCGCGCCGCCGAAGTTCTCCACCCCGAGCGTGTTCAGCTCGTTGTCCAAACGCCACGGCCAATGGCCTTCCTCCAGCGCCAGCAGCGAACCGCTGTGCGGCAGGACATGGGTGTTGGCGGTTCCACGCGACAGATCGCCCATCCCGGCCATCGGGTTCTCGATCGGGTCGGTGATGTTCGGCGTGCGTACGAAGCGGTTGCGGTACCACTCCGCCTTGCCACCTGCGAGCCGCACACCGTGCACCATGCCGTCGCCGAAGAACCAGTGCGGCGACGAGCCGGTGGACGGGTTCGGCCCCGTGCGCACGTACAGGCCCTGCAACTGCGGCGGGATGCTGCCATCCACGCGCAGTTCGGTCTCGGTGCGTTCGTCGAGCACGGGGGCCCAGTTGCCTCGGAGATGCCATGGGGTGCTGGGGGCGGCGGTATCGGTGCTCATCAGCGCGGACCATAGCACCGTTCGCGACCACAATTTACCAAGGGTACGAATCGCGTCGCCCCTGCTAGTGTGGCTCGCGTGCCTGCCGACGCCCCCGCCCTCGCACCCGAGTCGCGCCGGCCGGGGCGCCCGCGCGGCGGTCGCCTCCTCGTCGAACGCAGCCAGTTGTTGGAGGCCGCCATCCGCGCGGTCACCCGCCTCGGCCCGGACGCCACGATGGACGACGTGGCCGCGGAAGCGTCGGTCACCAAGCCCGTCGTCTATCGCACCGTGGGCGACAAGGCCGCGCTCACCGTGGCACTCTCGGAGTGGCTGATCGACCGCATCGACTCGGCCACCCGCGAGGCCCAGGCCGTGCTCAACAGCCCCCGCGCCCAGTTCCGCAGTTCGGTGCACGCCTACCTGAGCACCATCGCCCGGCATCGCAACGTCTTCCTCTTCGTCAACATGGGCGAGCCGGCCACCGATCTCTTCCGCCGCCTCGTCGACCGCTCGGCCCTCGGCATGGTGGAGCGGTTCGGGCCGCTGCGCACCCGCGTCGGGCTGGACGCCGGCGGCGCGCGGACGTGGTCCTACGCGGTGGTCGGCGCGCTGCAGGTCGCCGCCACCATGTGGCAGGCGGACGAGTACTGCACCCTGGACGTGCTGGCCGACGACCTCACCACTCTCGTGTGGGACGGGCTCGGCCCCACGCTCGTGCGCTGACGCCTCTCCCCCGCGTCGGCGATGCAATACAGTCGGCACCCATGGGTCTCCTCGACGGCAAGAACATCGTGATCACCGGCGTCCTCACGGACGCCTCCCTGGCATTCGGCGTCGCCGCCCTGGCCCAACAGGAAGGGGCCAACATCGTGCTCACCGGGGCAGGCCGTGCGCTCAGCCTCACCGAGCGCACAGCTCGCAAGCTGCCGAACCCGGTGGACGTGTTCGAACTGGACGTCACCAACCGCGACCACCTGGCGAACGTCCGCGCCGCGTTGGCCGAGAAGTGGGGCCGGGTCGATGGTGTGCTGCACAGCATCGGTTTCGCCCCCGAAGCCTGCCTCGGCGACGACTTCATGGCACCCCAGTGGGAGGACGTCTCGGTGGCCCTCCATATCAGCGCCTACTCGCTGAAGGCGCTGGCCGAAGCGTTCGCCCCGCTGATGACCAACGGCGGCGCGTTCGTCGGGCTGGACTTCGACAACACCGTCGCCTGGCCCGCCTACAACTGGATGGGCGTGGCCAAGAGCGCGCTGGAGAGCATCAGCCGCTATCTGGCCAAGGAGCTCGGCCCGCAAGGCATCCGCAGCAACCTCGTCGCGGCCGGCCCGGTGAAGACGATGGCCGCCAAGAGCATCCCCGGCTTCAAGAAGTTCGAGGACGTGTGGGACGACCGCGCACCGCTCGGCTGGGACGTCACGGACTCCTCCGCCGTCGCCAAGGCCTGTGTTGCGTTGCTGAGCGACTGGTTCCCCGCCACGACGGGCGAGGTCGTGCACGTGGACGGCGGGTACCACGCCATCGGGGCATAGCCTCGGCCAGGTGAACCGGCTCGCCAGCGAGACCTCCCCGTACCTCCGCCAGCACCGGGACAACCCGGTGGACTGGTACGCGTGGGGCCCAGACGCCTTCGCTGCCGCGAGGGAGCGCAATGTGCCCGTGCTGCTGTCCGTCGGGTACTCCTCGTGCCACTGGTGCCATGTGATGGCCCACGAGTGCTTCGAGGACGTCGAGACGGCGACGCAGATGAACAGGCTGTTCGTCAACATCAAGGTCGACCGCGAGGAACGGCCCGACGTCGACGCTGTCTACATGGACGCCGTGCAGGCGCTCACCGGCCGAGGCGGGTGGCCGCTGACGGTGTTCCTCACCCCCGCGGGCGACCCGTTCTTCGGCGGCACCTACTTCCCCCGCGCCCAGCTGCAGCAACTGCTCACCGCGGTGGACGACGTGTGGCGCAACCGGCCGGCCGACATCCGCCAGAACGTCGGCGCACTCGGCGATGCGGTGCGCCGCACGGAGCACCTTCGCCCGACTGCGACGGCACCCGCCGGCGACCTCGTCGACAAGGCGGTCGCCCAACTCCTGGCGCATCACGACCCTCAGTGTGGCGGCTTCGGCACCGCCCCGAAGTTCCCCTCGGCGATGAACCTCGACCTCCTCCTGCGCCAGCACGTGGTGGCCGCCGACCCCGCCGCGCGCGACGCCGTCGTCACCACCCTGGACGCGATGGCCAGCGGTGGGATCTACGACCACATCGGCGGCGGGTTCGCCCGCTACTCGGTCGACGAACGGTGGCTCGTGCCCCACTTCGAGAAGATGCTCCCCGACCAGGCGCTCCTCGTGCGCCTGTACACCCACGCATCGCTGGCCCTCGGCGACGCCCGGTACCGCCAGGTGGTGGAGGAAACCGTCGGCTACGTGGTGCGCGAGCTACTGCAACCCGAGGGCGGCTTCTCGTCTGCGCAGGACGCGGACTCACCCGGCGCGGACGGCCATGGGCACGAAGGGCTCTTCCACACCTTCACGCCCACAGAGGTGCGCACCATCCTCGGCGCCGACGCCGACACCGCGCTCGCCTGGTGGGGCATCACCGACGAGGGGCACCTCGACGGCCGCAGCATCCCCAACCGGCTCGCACATCGAGGCCAGTGGGCCCGCCCGGAGGGGATCGAGCAGCTCCGCCAACGGCTGTTCGCCGCGCGGGAGGTGCGGCCAGGACCCAGCCTCGACGACAAGGTCGTCACCGAATGGAACGGGCTGATGCTCTCCGCGCTGTGCGAAGCGGCAGCCGCGCTGGATCGGCCGGACTGGGGCGAGGTTGCGGTCGCCAACGGCGAGTTCCTCCTGCGCGAACTGCGCCGCCCGGACGGGCGCTGGCACCGCACCTGGCACGCCGGCGGCACGCCGCGCGCCCGCCACGATGGCATCGCTGCGGACCACGCCGCCCTGGTGGACGCCTTCACCCGGCTGGGTGAGCTCACCGGCCAGGCTCGCTGGACCACGGCCGCGTGCGAGGTGGCCGACACCCTGCTCGACCACTTCTGGGACCTCGACCACGGCGGCCTGTTCACCACCGCCGCCGACGGCGAACGGCTCATTGCTCGCCAGAAGGACCTGGCCGACGCGGCCACGCCGTCGGCGAACAGTGCGGCCGCGGTGGCCCTGCTGCGCCTGGCGGCCCTCACAGGCGAAGCCAGGTACGCCAACCAGGCCGACCAGATCCTGCGCCTGGTGGCCGCGGCGATGCCGGCGGCCACGACGGCCTTCGGGCAGGCACTGCTGGCGATCGGGCTGCGCGCCACCGGCACCACCGAGGTCGTGATCCCCGGCACCCAGCCCCTGCTCCTCGCCGAGGTTCGCCGCCGCTGGCTCCCGGATGGCGTGCTCGCCTGGGGGGAGCCCGCCGACGGCCCGCTGTGGGAAGGGCGCTCCGCGGGTGTGGCGTACGTCTGCCGTCAGCACACCTGCGCCCTCCCCGCCGCCACGGCAGCGGACCTGGCTGCACAACTCCAGTAGGCCTGCGCGAGAATTCGTGTCAACCGGATGCACACCGCCGTGCATCAACCGGGTGACACCCCCCCCCAAGGAGCCCACCATGCAGCACCGCCTCACCTCCGCATTGATCGCCGCCACCGCCCTCGTCGGCCTGGCCGCGTGCGGCAGCGACACGACCACCACCCCACCCGCCGCAGCCGGCGTCAGCACCACCATCGCGGGCGCAGGCGCCCCCACCGACAGCGTCGCACCGACCCCGGTCGACGGTGCCACCACGGTGCCGGCGATTCCGGGCGTCAACGCCGATTGCATGGCAATCGTCCAGGCCATCTCCGCCAGCGCGATGGCAGCCTCCGGTCAGGGCAACCTGGCGGAGTCCCAGGCGGCCATCCAGGGCCTCGTCAACGGAGTACCCGACGAACTGAAGGCCGACGCCCAGATCTTCGCCGATGCGTTCAGCCAGTACCTGGCCGTCCTCGCTCAGTACGAAGGCGACTTCGAGGCGGCCATGCAGGCGCCGGAGGCCATGGCAGCCCTGCAGGCGATCAGCACTCCTGAGGTGCAGGCCGCCAGTAATCGGATCTCCGAATACATGGACGCCAACTGCCAGAACTGAGCGCGGAGCCGGGCGCCGCTACCAGCGGCCGCGGTGGATGACCTCCGCCGCGGCCCGCCGTGGCCGCTGCGTGGGCGACCCGCTCGGGGCGTCCCCATGTGCACGATGGCCGAGCGCCACCGCACCCACGGGCTCGATGCCGTCCGGCACACCGAGCCCGGCCAGCGCCTGGCGCGCCCCGCGGAACAACCCGAACCACAGCGCACCGAGGCCGTGGGCCTCGGCCAGCAATAACAGGTTCTGCACCGCCATGGCGGTGTCGGTGAGCCAGAACGGCACCGGCCAGTTGGCCGCATCCTCCAGGCCGTGGCCGGCCTTGTCCGCTTCGGCATAGCGCGCGGTGTAGACCGCAGGGTCGGCCAACGCCACGACCAGCACGGGTGCGTCGAGAACCCCGGGTTGGGTGCCGGCGAACCAGGCCCCGGCGCCGGAAGCGGCCCAGAACGACGCGAGTGCGTCGCCCTCGAGCACGAGGAAGTGCACCCCTTGGCTGAACCCGGCCGAAGGAGCCCGGCGAGCGGTCTCGAGCAGGTCGTCGAGCAGCCCGTCGGGCAAGGGTGTGGGGTCGAAGCGGCGCGTCATCCGCCGGCGGCGAACAACCGCGGCAAGCGAGCCGTCGCTCAGCGCGCGCCCAACTTGACGAGGTCCTCGGCCATCACCCAGCCGTGCACCACGAGCGAGCCGGCCTTGCGGGCGTCGAGCGCGGCGAACATGGCCGCCACCTCCGGCTTGATCTTGTCCGCCTTCAGGCACTCGTGGTCGAGGAAGCCACTCTGGCCGTTGGCCTTCACCAGGAACGACTGCTCGTCGTAGCTGGCATCCACACCGAACCGCTTGGCGAGCCGTCGGCCCCAGGCGCGCTCCTCGCCCACCGCACGATGCCCAGGGCGGGGAATGAGGTCGTCCACATTCTTCAGGCCTTCAAGGCCATCCGGCGCCACAAGACGGGTTCCGACCACGACGTCCTCGTCCGGGAACGCCATCAACGCCCGGTGATAGGCCTCGCCCATCAGGCTGCGGAGCACCTGCTCGCGCTTGGACGTGCGCTTGACGCTGAGCAGCCCGAGCAGCACACAGGGCGTGCCACCGATGCGCTCCAGCGTCGAGAAGGTGAACCCGACGAGCTTGTCGGCGTCGCGTGACGTGGTGCTGAGGACCCAGTCCTCTTTGGCCTTGGAGAGCACTCCGATGTCGAAGGCACCACCCATGGACGCCATCTCATCGAGATCGCCGTCGGTCAGCGCCGCACAGTCCCTGGTTCCCACCTGGAATGGCATTGCGTGAAGCTCCCCTGTCGAGTCCCGGGGCCACCGGGGAGACCCCCGAAGGCACGACTTGAGCTACCTATTCTGCCACCAACTCCGCCAAATCACTGCCACGAAGATCACGAGTGAGTGCTCAGAGCACGACGGCGTCGTGCCCCAAGGCCATTCGCAGCTCCCCGACGACCCGGTCGAGGTCGACGCAATAGTCGTCGGCGAGGCGCAAGACCTTGCCGTGGCCGATGTGCAGGTACACCGGGGACTCCCCCGGGTACTCGCGCAGGATCTTGCGGATCTGGTGGATCTTCAGCTCGTTCAGCGACGTCGCCGGCACCCGGAGCCGCAGCGGCGCCGCCGACGCGGTGTCCAGCCCCTCGACGATCTGCACGTCCTGTGCCATGAACCCGAGTCGGGTTTCGTCCTTGCGGTCGATCCGCCCGCGGACGGTGACGATCGCGTCGTCGATCAGCTTGTGGCTCTGCTCCATCAGCACCCGGGGGAAGACCGTCACTTCGATCGAGGCATCGAGGTCCTCCAGCACGAAGACGGCCATCTGGTCGCCCTTCTTGGTGAACTTGCGTGCAAGGTTGGTGATCAACCCGCCGAGCACCACGATCGCCCCGTCTTCCTTCTCCGCTGCCTCGGAGATCGGGCACTCCACCTTGCGCCGCAACGCCGCTTCCACGCCGAGCAACGGGTGGTCGCTGACGTAGAGGCCGAGCATCTCCTTCTCGAACTACAGCCGGTCGCTCTTCTCGAACTCCAGGCCCGGAATGGCGATCCGCTCGTCGAAGCCGTCCGCGCCGCTGTCCCCGCCGAGGTCGCCGAACAGGCTCATCACGCCCTGGTCGCGCTCGCGGCGGCGGACCACGGTGGTGTCGATGATCTGCTCGAACACCATCAGCAAGCCCTTGCGCGCATGGCCGAGGGTGTCGAACGCGCCGGCCTTGATCAGGGACTCCACCGTGCGCTTGTTGAGCA
>JBPOIX010000151.1:0-33958 GCA_052034175.1 Actinomycetota bacterium | reverse complement strand
GTTTCGGCCACGACCTCGCGGGTGACCGGGCCGGTGAGATGGTCCAGGCGGGAGAGGCGATCCAGCGCGGCTTGCACGGTGCCGTGGGCCTCCTGCTCGTCCGCGGGGAGCGCCAGCAGGCCACGGTGCCCGCCGAGCCAACGCTGGAGGAGGCGGTGGGCAACGGAGGTCCAATGGCTCCAGGGCTGGGCTTGGTGGCTGGGCCCGAGCGAACTGCGGAGGTCCTCCACGAAGGCCAACAGGGCGTCTGCGGCCTCGGCGTCCGCCTCCCGGGAGGTCGCCCGGGCGGCGGCCGCGACCGAACCGAGGCGCGGAGCCCAGTCGGCGTCGCCCGCCAGGCCGGCGTCGCGCGAGATGCGCTCCCAGCGCTGCCGCTGGACCGGCGAACCGTCCGCCTGGCGGGCAGGCACATGCGCCAGCAGCGCGAACAGGTCGGCACGGCGGACGCCACGCCGGTCCAGCCGGAAGACGTCCAGCACGAGGCGCGCGGCCAGGCGTTCGCGCAGTGCCACCCCCGGCCGGCCGTTCCACGGAAGACCGGCGTCGTCCAGGTGCTCGGCCACCAATCGTGCGTACGGCACGTCGTGCGGCCAGACGATGCCGACGCGGTGCAACGGGATGCCCCGGTGAGCAGCCGCGACTGCCATCCGCACGGCCTCGCGCACCTCGTCGTCCGCATCGCTGGCGTCCACGACATCGAGGTGAGGTGGGGTGGGCAGGGCATCCTGACCGTGCAGCACCACCACGTGCCGGTGGAGGGCGACGGCATCCAGCAGCGCCTGCTCCGTGGCGCGGACGCGCTGGGGCAGGTGAACCACCACCGGGCCGGTGAGGGCCGCCGGGTGCTCGGCGCACACCGCCGCGGCGGCATGCACGAGATCCGCTTCGTCGTACCACTCGCGTGCCAACTGTCGCTGGACCGCCCGGCACAGGCGCACGACTTCCCGCGCACGCGGCGAGCCGGCGGCGATGCGCCCCCACAGTGCCTCCGGGACGTGGCGCAGCTCGCGATAGGTGGTTCGCAGCGCAGCCACGGTGGCCTGGTGCGCGGCGATCGGCTGGAACAGGCCCTCGGCCTGTTGCAGGGCGGCGCGGGCCGCCACCTCGATGACCGGCGTGCTGACGGGGCGGCGACCCTGGGCTGCGAGCACCGGGCCGCCGAGGGACTCCGCGAGGCGGAACGTGGTGATGAACTGGGCCGCGGCGACCCCACCGTGGGCCGCCAGCCACCGCCGCGCGGCCACCCCGACTGCGTTGGAGTGCACCAGAACGGTGACAGGGGCCAGGACGTCGCCCTGTTGCGCCTCCGCCAGCGCCCCCTGCAGGGCATGCAGCGCGGGCTCCCCGTAGGGGACGGTGCGGAGGTCGAGAGCCATCGGAGTGCACTCTACGGAAGGGGTGCGCGCCGGTTTCGCCGGCGGGCGTCAGCCGTGGGCGATGGCGGCCGCCGCGCCCGCGCGGATCTCGGCGATCGCGTGCTCCATGCCCAGGGCATGCCGGAAGACGGCGCTGCCCGCCACGGCGGCGTTTGCCCCGGCGGCAGCGATGGCGCCGACGGTTGACGCACCGATGCCTCCGTCCACCTCGACTTCCACCTGGTCGCCGAGCCCGGCAGCTTCCACCATCGCCCGGACCTCGCGCACCTTGGCTTCCATCGAGGCGATGTACTTCTGCCCGCCGAAGCCAGGGTTGACGGTCATCACCAGCACCTGGTCGATCATGTCCAGCACATGAGCGACGGCAGCAGCAGGGGTGGCGGGGTTGAGTGCGACGCCGGCGGTGGCGCCGAGCGACACGATGTTGCCAAGCGTGCGGTGCAGGTGGGGGCACGCCTCGGCGTGCACGGTGAGCCGCTGACAGCCTGCCTTCACGTACTCGGCGGCCATGGCGTCCGGTGTGAGCACCATCAGGTGGGCCTCGAACGGCAGCGACGTGTGCGGGCGGAGGGAGGCGATGACGTCGGGCCCGAACGTGAGGTTGGGCACGAACTGACCGTCCATGACGTCCCAGTGGATGCGGTCGGCGCCGGCGGCCTCGAGCGCCGCGATCTGCTCGCCGAAGCGGGCGAAGTCGGCGGGAAGGACACTGGGGGCGATCTCGAACCGGTGCACGCCACGAGGGTACCGGGCGCGCGATGATGCCTCGTAGGCTGACACGGTGGGGGAGCGCCAGATCGTCACCGTGGACCGGGTCGCGGCCGGTGGCGACGGCATCGGCCACCTCGCGGACGGGCGCATCGTGTTCGTCGAGGGTGCGCTGCCGGGCGAACAGGTGGTGGCCGATGTCCACACCTCGACGCGGGACTTCGCCAAGGCGAGCACTCTGGAGGTCGCGGTCGCCTCGCCCGATCGTGTGGAGCCCCCGTGCCCGGCCCGCGCGGCCGGTTGTGGAGGGTGCCCGTGGCAGCACGTCTCCCCGGGCGCGCAACTGCGGCTGAAGGCGGAGATCGTCGCCGACGCCCTGCGGCGTACTGCCAAGCTTCCCGCGGCGCAGGTGGCGGTCGGTGCTGCGGTTGCACCCTGGGCCTATCGCACCACCGTGCGCGTCGCCGCCGGGGCCGGTGGCCGCGTCGGCTTCCGTGGTTCGCGGAGCCATCAGGTGGTCCTGCCCGAAGCCTGCCCGATCGCCCATCCGGTGCTCAGCGAGCTGCTTCCCACGCTGTCCGTGCGCGGGGCGGATGAGCTGACCCTGCGGGTGAGCGCGGCGACGAGGGAGATCACCGCCCTGCCGTCGCCCTCCACCGGGGTGGTGCGCGGCCTGCCGGAGGGAGCGCGCTGCGGTCCGGACGCAACCGTGACGGAGGAGGTTGCCGGGCATCAGCTCAGGGTGAGCGCGGCGTCGTTCTTCCAGTCCGGCCCGGCTGCTGCCGAGCTGCTGGTGCAGATGGTGCGCGACGCGTGTGGCGCGGCGCGTGGCTCGGGCCCGCTCCTGGATGCGTACGGCGGGGTGGGTCTGTTCGCCGCCACCTTGGCGACGGATGCGCACGCGATCGTGGTGGAGTCCTCAGCGTCCGCGTGCGCCGACGCGCGCGTCAACCTCGGCGCTCGGGCGGAGGTCCATTGCGTGCCGTTCGAGCGATGGCCGGCCGTCGAGGTGCCGTTGGTCGTCGCCGACCCGGCCCGCGCCGGGCTGGGCGCGGACGGCGCGGTGGTGGTGGCGGCCACGAACGCGTCGCGGGTGGTGCTGGTGAGCTGCGACCCGGTGGCGATGGCCCGCGACACGGCGTTGCTGGGCACCCACGGTTATCGCCACGAGGGTTCCCTGGTGCTCGACCTGTTCCCGCAGACGCCCCATGCCGAGGTCGTGACCACCTTCACCCGCGGCTGACCGCGATGCGCGGGGTCAGCGCAGTCGCCGGGCGGCGGCCTCGGCGCGGGCGAGGAAGCGTTCTCGCCGAGCGTCGTCCGCGCGGTCCACGCTGTACAGCGCAACCCAGGAGGTGCGGGCGAAGCGGTGGCAGAGCACGCGCAGCGACCGGGTGACGACGCGCTTGCCGCCCTCGCCTTCGAGGGCGTTGACGAACTTGGACGAGCCGTGCGTGGTGACGGCCATGATCCGCCGGATGTTGCCGAGCAGGGGGCGAATGCGGTTCGCCCCATCCGGAAGCTCGTACGCCACGCCGGCCACCCACACCCGATCGATCCAGCCCTTGAGCATGCCCGGCTGGCCCGCCCACCAGGTGGGGTAGACGAACACCAGAGCCTCGCACCACCGCAGGTTGTCCGCGTGGGGTGCGATGTCCGGCTTGCCGTCGGGAGGGTCGAGGTGGTGGCGGCGCTCCCACTCCGAGAGCTCCGGCCGGAAGCCCTCGGCGTACAGGTCGGTCAGCCGCACGTCGTGCCCGCCCGCGCGAAGCCCGGCCAGCACGCGGTCGCGGGCCGCGGCGACGAGCGAGCCCTCGTTCGGGTGGCAGTAGACGACGAGCACCTTCACAGCGCGCGCATCCGCTTCTCGACGGTGGACAGGAAGGCCTCGCGCTCGTCGGGCGTGGCGGTGTCCACCGCGTACAGCGCCACCCAGCGGGCCCGGGTGCGCAGGCCGGTGTTCAAGCGCAGTGCCCGCATCAGCGTTCGCCGTCCGTTGTCGTTGATCGCCTTCACGTACAGGCGTGGCGACCCGTATGTGCTGATCCCGACGATCCGGCGCACGTTCGTGAGCCCGGGGCGCACCTTGTGCTGTTCGTTGAAGACGAACGCAACCCCGGGCACCATCACTCGTTCCAGCCAGCCCTTGAGGATGGCGGGCATGGAACTCCACCAGGTGGGGTAGACGAACACCAGCGCGCCCGCACGCTGCAGAAGGGCGGCATGGCGTTGCAGCACTGGGTCCAGGAGCGGCGCCTCGCCGTGGTAGGCGGTGCGTTCGGCTGGGGACATCGCCGCGCCGACCCCATCGGCGTACAGGTCCAGCAGATGCACGGTGTGCCCCCGCGCGCGCAAGACGGCTTCGGCACGGTGGGCGGCGGCGTGATTGAGGCTGTCGGTGCACGGATGTGCCAGCACGACCACGACGTCCATCGGTGCCGACCCTAGCTGCCGGTGCGCGCCGCCTCCCCAACCCGTGGGGTGAACGCTCAATGACGGATCGGCCCACCGTCCAGGCCCTGTCGGAGCGAATGCTACGTTTGTGACGGATGCGCGCCCTGGGGTGCGTTCTCGACGGGAGCACGAAGTGATGAGTGGTCATGGGCCGACCGCGCCGCGCCGTACACGCCTACTTGGCGGCACCCTCTGGGCGGCAGCATTTGCTGCGGTGGGGTTGGCGTTGCTCCTCGGTGGGAGCGAGCGCGAATCGCTGCAGCCGGGTAACAACGACCCGGTGAACCTGCACGTCACCCATCCGGGCGGCCCTGGCGTCGGCACGCCGATCGACCTCTCCAGCTATCAGGCGGCAGCTGCCACCCTCATCGCCGACGACGTGCGCCTCGAGTGGCCGGGGGCCGGGGCGCTGGGCGAGCACGTGCTCACCAACGCCACGGTGGCGTTCCATGCGCCCTCGAAGTCGGTCACGCTCAGCGGGTCCATGGTCGTCGACGGGGTGACGATGGACGGGATGCTCATCCTCGACTGGGACGGCTCGGAGCCGATGCCGGTCATCTCACTGGGCGTCAAGGGCACTGTCGACATGACGATGTTCAACGCTGATTGGAGCCTCGAAGGCGGAGCGTTCGACCTCGCCGGCTTCGCCGCGATCGCCACCGGTGAGCAGGACCTCACGGCCATCCCCGCCGCGGCGGCCTTCTACGGCGACCGCGAGACTCTCGGCGAGCAACTCGTCGTCGAGGGCAGCATGTCGCTCGCCGGCCTCCTCCCCGGGATCGGTGCCGGCGCAGGGCTGCAGGTGGACCTCGCCGGCGAACTGGACGTGGACATCGCGTCCCTGCTGTCCACCGCAGAGGCCGAGCCGGCCGACCCCGGCGCGGTGCACCTCGAGGGCACGATTGCCGCATCGAACCTGTCGATCCCGTCCCTCCCGGGGCTCACCGCCACGACCTTCACGCTGCAACTCGATCTCGCTGGGGACGAAGGAGCGGCGGAAGAGGACTTCGCCGTCTTCGCCTCGGGCGAAGTCACGATCGACGACGACGCGGTGGCCTCGGCGCCGGTGACGTTCGACGTCACCTTCCAGCGCGACGGTGCGGCGACCATCTTCACGGGCGGCCTGAAGGAGGGCACGACGTGGCCCGACCCGTTCGGCGTCAGCGGCCTCGAGGTCAGCGCGGCCCGCCTGGGCATCGACGCCCCTGGCGGTGGGGCGACGCCGACCCTGTCGATCACGGTGGAGGGCTCCGCGGGAGGCGTTGGCTTCTCCGCCGCGATCTCGGCCAACGACGAGCTCACCGTGCAGATGACGGTGGACCCCGTGTCCATCGAGCAGATGGTCGGGCTGTTCGGAGCGATGGGATTCGATGTCGGCTCGCTGTCGTCGATGGACGACGAACTGGCCGCGATCGTGATCGGACCGACGGCGCTGCGCCTGGAGACGGTGGAGGGGCAGGTCACCGGCGCACTCAGCACGGGGATCACGTTCCGCGGCAAGACCGCGACGTTCCTCCTTGCCGGCGGGACCGGGCCGAACGGTGGGCTGCTGGCCGCTGTGCAGCTGCCGTCGTTCACGATCAAGGACCTGTGGCCGACCGCGCCGCCCACGGTCTCCAACATCACCCTGCCCGACGGCGGGTTCGTGCTCAGTAGCGACGACGTCACCAAGGACACGTTCGAGGCCGGCGACATCGAGGACGACTTCCTCAGCGAGATGTATTGCGGTGCCACCACGGCGCCCGCCGACTGCGACTACACGGTGCCGACCGGCCTCTCGCTCGCCGCACAGATCACGCTCGACCCGGGCATCCGCGAAGCGCTCGCTGTGCTCGGCCCGCTCGCCAACTCGCCGATACGCGTCGAGGGCACCCTGCCGGTGTTCGGCGGCAGCGACTTCAACATCTCGATCATCCTCCCGGACATCGTGCCCACCCCTGGCAGCGCCACGAGCGAGTGGTTGGTGCGCGCCGAGCTGAGGGTGGACATGGTGCTCTCCGTCGGCAACGTCGAGGTCAAGCTCACGGGGTCGATGGACACCAAGCTGCCCGACGAGACGGAGCTCGACGGGTTCGACGAGGTGACGTTCACCGTCGACGCCGCGATCCAGATCGGCACCAAGGGCATCGGCATCACGATCGGTGCGGAGATCGGCAGTTGGCCGACTCCGTTCGGCATCGACTGGATCGACCTCAACGGCTTCCGTCTCGAAGTGATCATCAAGGTCGCGCCGCAGCCAGGGGTGCAGGTGGGTTTGGCCGCCTCCGCCACGCTGAAGTCGGCGTGCGAGGCGTTCGGTGGGTCCGGCTGCCCGCCGCCGAGCACATTCGAGGCGTCGTTCGCCATCGGGGTCGCGGCGGGTGCGCCGGTGCAGGTGGACTTCGGGTTCCGCATGTTCGCCGACGCGATCTACCTCAAGGACGTGGCGGCGATCGCCAAGGAGATGGGCGCCACGGGGATCGACCCGTCGAGCATGCCCAACGCCTCGCTGCGCAACGTGGAGCTGGCCTTCGGGTCGATCGACGCCCCGAGCCTGTGCCTGCGCAAGGGCCTGGTGATCGCCGCGGACGTCTACCTCGACGATCCGATGGCGTCCGGCGGCCCGGGCGCGGAACCCGCACGCACCCTGTGCACGGACACCTCGATCAGCCCGGCGGAAGGTATCGCCAGCTGCCAGGCGCACCCGGAGTGCTTCGCCCACCTGCGGCTGGCGGTGAACGACGACGGCATCACGGGCGCAGCCGCGCTCGGCACCATCACGATGGGCCCGATCAGTGTCAGCAACGCCTCGGTCGCGCTCACCCTCACCCCTGCGGAGCAGTCGTTCAAGATCGCCGGCACGGTGAGTATCGAAGGGTTCGCGTCCGCCTCCGGTTCGTTGGGCATCACCAACACCGGCATCGAGTTCAGCCTGACGGTGGGCGACAACAACGGCAGCGGCAACCTGTTCACGATCGAAGGCTCGGCCGGGCTGAACATCGACGACCCAGGCTTCTACTTCAACCTCAAGATCTTCGCCCGTCTCCCCGGCTTGAACTCCGCCATCGCCGGTGCGCAGGACGTCGTCAACTTCCTGTCCCAGGTGTTCACCGGCGAGCCCCTGGCCACCACGTATGCGCTGCGCTGCGTGGAGGTGAACGTGGCCCTCGCCAGCGGTGCGTCCGACCCGATCTCCGGCTTCGTCAACGCCAAGGTGCACTTCTCCGCGATTGCCACCGCCACCGGCTACGAAGACGCGCGGATGTGGGAGATCGGCTGGGACTTCGACGCGTCCTTGGCCACCAACGTCTCCGGCCTGGTGACCTCGCTGTCGGGCGCGACGGCGCTCGATGTCACCGGCTGCGGCTACGACCCCACGCCCACCCGCTTCAACATCAACGGTGGCACCGGCCTGGCCACGGAAGTGAGCGCCATCAAGGGCACCACAGTGAACTTCGACGCTCGCTGGACTTCCACCGACTTCGCGATGTACGTCGTCAAGCTCGACCTCGGCGACGGCCAACCGGCCCGTGTGTCGACGCCGGCGCTCTACACCAGCGGGCAGACGATCCAGTTGACTGCCTCCACCGTCTACCCGTTCATCGCCAACGGATACGAGCGACGATCCGCCGTGGCCACGGTGCACCTCGGCTCGGTCAATGGGCCGGTGGTGGGTTCGATGACGCTGCCCATCCTGCTCAGCGACAACAACGTCACCGGCTACTCGCTCACCCAGCCGCCGGCCGTGAACGAGGGCGGCACCGTCACAGTGACGGCCACCTGGACCGACCCCGTGCCCATCGTGGGGGCCGACAACCTCACGTCCCGCTACACCTGGAACATCCTCGGCCTCAACCCGACATCGGGCACGAGCCAGCAGATCTTCACCCCCGGCCCGTTGAGCGGCTATCCGGTCGGTTCGCAGCGGACGCACACGTTCAACCTGCCGATCCCCAATCCGTGTGCCTGTGGAGTCAGCATCGTGCACGAAGTGCTCTCCAACGGCATCTTCGTGCGTGCGGGGAACACAATCGTGGTTCCGGTGAACTACGCGAAGCCGGTGGTCACCAACGTCACCATCGACGGCAGCAGCGCGGACCCGGCGGTGGCGGGGCCGAGCTCGCTGGCCACCGTGACCTTCACCGACACTCCCTCCATCAGCGGCGGCTACGAGGTGTGGGTGAACAACCTGCCGCTCCCCACCACCACGCTCGCACCGGGCTCGCTGCGGGTGCCGCTGAGCTCGGTCTATGTGGACGGGCAGCAGGTGCCGCTGCTGTTCCAGGTGCGATCCCTCAACGATGGCAACTGGGTGCGGAGCGACCCGTTCCGCCAGGACGCCGTGTTCCGGCCGCTGAACTCGTCGCCGAGCTTCGCCGGCATCGTGTCGCTGCTGCCCGGCCAGTCGTTCCCGTGGGTGGTGCGTGGCACGACGCTGACGCCGCTCACCAGCGACGACAGCCCGAACCCGTTCGGCAGCACCGACTGTGGCGCCATCTGGTTCGCGTACACCGCGCAGAGCAACGTCACCGTGCGCGTCGCCACCGACGGCAGCTACACGGCGGCGGCACGCGCCGGTGGGGTGTACACGCAGGAGTTGGCGCTGCAGGTCTTCGACACCTCGGCCAGCAACTCCGTGGTGGCGCAGATCCTCCCGGATGGCAACCCCGGCATCACCAACTACCCGCAGGTGCTGTCGTTCAGCGCTATCACCGGCCACACCTACCGGATTGCCGTTGCGGCCAGTGACATGCCGGTGGGGTGCGCGCAGGACCTCTCCCGCAGCGGCCCGGTGACGCTCACGTTCACGCCGATCGACCCGCCGCCGATGCAGGACAGCGTGCAGGGCGGCTTCGAGCAGCTGGACGGCATCAACCAGTTCTTCGCGATGGAGAGCCTGTTCCCGCCGCTCAACACCAACACCGACACGACACTCGACGGCGCCACCTCATCGACGTTCGACGAGATCGCGCTCCACGCTGCCGGCTTCGAGCAGTGCTTCGACGATCCGCTCGATCAGACCGTGTGGTACCTCCTCGGTAACGGCGTCGGCGTCGAGGAGCCGTGGGCCGGCCAGCACATCGACATCGCCACGCTCGCCAACGGCGACGTGCAGATCGCCGTGTTCAAGGCAAGGGTGTTCGACGTCGGTGTGCCCTCCGAACTCATCGGGTGCTCGGAGGACGGGCCCACCAGCTCGTTCCTCAGGGACATGCCGGCGCCACCGGTGGTGTCGTTCGTGGCCGAGGAGTTGCCGCTCGGCTGGACCTATTGGGTGATGTTCGACACCAACGGCATGCAGGACGCGGACATCGAACCCTTCATCGCTGGGTACGCGTCGACGATCCTCAACCCGATCCCGGTGAGCCTCGGCGACTCCGTACAGGTGGACAGCACGATGTCGTCGTCGGAGGTCGGCTTCGACGACCTCACATGCACCGGGAGCAAGGTGCTGGCACACAACACCTGGTTCAGCTACACGGCCACGTCCGCAGACGCCGTGGACATCGGGCTGCCACTCGGCAACCTCGACCTCGCCATCGCTGTCTTCCCCGCCACCAAAGACGTGTCATCGTCGCGGGCCATCGGCTGCGAGGACGAGTTGGGCAGCAGCCCCGAGACCTTGCGCCTCAACCCGACGGCCGGACAGGAGTATCTCATCGTCGTCGCATCGGAGGATGGCGAGGTCGGCACCGTGCAGCTCGACATCACACGACCGGGCGACGACAGCGTGAACGAGGAGCGGATCGGGTTCCCCGCTCGGGTGCACGCCAACAACACCGGGGCGACCGGCGAGGGCAAGACGTCCAGTTGCGCCAACCCGGAAACGGGTTCGCTGTGGTGGGGCATCGACCTGCCGGCGGGCGTGACAGATCTCGACCTCGACATCGACACCGTAGGGTCGCCGATCGACACCCGGCTCGTGGTGAGCACCGCGGGAGGGGAGGTGGGCTGCAACGACGACGTCGTGCCCGGCACGCTGTGGTCCCAGGTACGTGTCGACGACGCGGTCGACTTCGAGAACGGGTTCGCCGACCTCTACGTCCGCGTGGACGGCTACAACAACGCCCAAGGGGACATCTCGCTCAACGTCACCACCCGCGGCGACGACATCCACAACGCCATCGGCCTCGGCAACGCCGTACCCGCGTCGGCGACCAACACCAACACCTACGCCACCGTGGAGGCCGATGAGCAGCGCGGCTCGTGCCACTACCAGGCGGACGCCCCGGGGCAGACGGTGTGGTACCGCTGGACGTCGCCGGCGAGCTTCTACTACGCCGTGCAGGCCACCGGCTTCGATACCGAGCTCACGATCTACACGGTGGACGGCAACGGCCAGCCGGGTGAGATGGTCGGCTGCGGTGAGGACGAACTGCCGGGGCTGGAGGCGCGAGCTCGCTGGGCGGCGCCCGCCGGCACCACCTATCTGATCCAGGTGGACGGCTGGCAGAACACGGTCGGAACGTTCACCCTCGGCATCACCCAGGACGGCGTCATCGACCCCGACGGCGACGGGGTGGGCGACGACCTGGACAACTGCCCGACGGTGGCCAACGCAGGGCAGCAGGACGGCAACGGCAACGGAGTGGGCGATGCCTGCGACCCGGAGCCGGCGTTCATCTCGCTCACCCCCGCACGGTTGGCCGACACCCGCAGCGCCGGGGTCACCATCGACGGCCAGTACCAGGCGGCTGGCAAGGTCACCGGGGGCACGGCCTACACCGTGCAGGTGACGGGGCGCGGCAACGTGCCCGTCGGGGCGAAGGCGGCAGTGCTCAACGTCACCGTGCTGCAGTCCACCGCCACCGGCTTCGCCACGGTGTACCCGTGTTCACCCGTACGACCCAATGCGTCGAGCATCAACTTCACCAGCGGCAGCATCGACCCCAACGAGGTGGTGGCCAAGCTCAGCGCCACGGGCACGGTGTGTGTCTACGTCAGCCAGTCGGCGCAGGTGATCATCGACGTCGTCGGCTACGCCCGCACGGAGTCGCCGTATCAGCCCCTCGACCCCGGCCGCTTCGCCGACACCCGTTCCGCTGGGGCCACGATCGACGACCAGTTCGAGGCGGGCGGGATCCGCGCGTCCGGCTCCACCTACGAGGTGCAGATCGCCGGCCGCGGGCTGGTGCCGAACGGTGCGGCCGCAGCGGTGATCAACCTCACGGTCGTCGGATCCACGGCGAATGGCTTCGGCACGGTCTACCCGTGCACGCCGACCCGCCCGACGGCATCGAGCGTCAACTGGACCACCGGGTTGGTGCGGCCGAACGAGCTGGTGGTGAAGCTCAGCGACACCGGCACGGTGTGCATCTACGTGAGCGCACCCACCCACCTGATCCTGGACGTCGTGGGCTATCTGCCGCCGAGCGACGGGTACACCCCACTGACCCCTGCGCGTCTCACGGATACGCGGCCCGGCCAGTCCACCATCGACGGCTTCTACACCGGCGACGGCCCGCAGAACGGCGGGTCGACCTACGAAGTGCAGGTGGCCGGGCGCGGGGGCGTGCCGCTGGGCGCGACGACGGCAGTGCTCAACGTGTCCGTGATCGCTCAAGCCAACGGCTACGCCACGGTGTACCCGTGCGGGACCCTGCCGAACTCCAGCAGCCTCAACTACCAGAACGGCAACGTGCGCCCCAACGAGGTGGTCGCCAAGCTGTCGCCGGAGGGCCGGGTGTGCGTGTTCGTCAGCGGCAAGACGAACCTCATCGTCGACGTGGTGGGCTACCTGTAGCGGCTGTCAGCGACCGCCGGTGACGTCGATGAACGCGCCGGTGACATAGCTCGCCTCCGCCGAGCACAGCCATCGCACCGCCCCGGCCACCTCCGCGGCGCTGCCGCTGCGCAACATCGGGATCTGAGGCGCCATGCGCTCCACTCGGCCCGCAGGGGCGTGGTCGTGGAAGTCGCTCTCGATCAGCCCCGGCCGCACCCCGTTGACGCGGACGCCGAACGGCGCCAATTCCTTCGCCAGGCCGGTGGTCATGGTGTCCAGCGCGCCCTTGGAGGCGGCGTAGTGCACCCATTCGCCGGTGCCGCCGAGCACGGCTGCCTTGGAGGAGATGTTGACGATGCTGCCGCCGGAGCCACCGAGGTCGGTGCGCATGCGGCGGGTGGCTTCGCGGGCGCACAGGAACGGGCCGGTGATGTTGACGGCCCAGAGGCGAGCGAGCATCGCTTCGTCGACGACGTCCAGCGTGCCGTACGCGCCGGCGATGCCGGCGTTGTTCACGAGCACGTCGAGTCGGCCGAAGCGCCGGTCGACGGCGGCGAACATCGCGCTGACGGCCGCTTCATCTCCCACGTCGGCCTGGTGGGCAACGGCCTGCGCGCCGGCGGCCCGTGCCGCAGCGGCAACGGCCTCCGCGCCGTCCCCGCTGGCGGTGAAGTTCACCAGCAGGTCGTGGGTGGTGGCGAGTGCAGCGACGATTGCTGCGCCGATGCCGCGCCCGCCGCCCGTCACCAGTGCGACCGGGCGGTCAGCCACGGAGGCGTTCCTGCAGCCGGGTGCGGACGGTGGGCCACTCGGTGTCGATGATCGAGTAGGCGGCGGTGTCCCGCGGGAGGCCGGGTGTGCCGAGTGCCCCGGCGCTCGGGCGATGGTTGCGCAGGATGCCCTCGAACGTGGCGCCGAGGCGTTCGATGGCCGTGCGGCTCTGGGTGTTGCCGGCGGCGGTGCAGATGGCCACCCGGAACACGCCGAGCGAGTCGAACGCATGGGAGAGCAGCAGCAGCTTGGCCTCGGTGTTCAGCGGCGTGCGCTGGGCGTCGGTGGCCAGCCAGGTGCCGCCGATCTCGACCTCCGCCGGGGTGCTGCGCCCAGGCCACCAGAGCACGTTCATGAAGCGGGTACAGCCGACGAGGTCCGCCGGCTCGCCACCTCTGGCCCGTCGCTGTGCGAAGGGGAGTGCGGTGCCGCGCTCGGCGTCGGCAAGGAGCCCCTCGATGTAGGCAGCCATGGCCGGTTCGCCGTCGGGCACCACCGTGTGACCGAACGTGGACCGATCGCGGGCCGCGGCCGCGGCGAGCTCCGCAGCGTGTGCCGCGGACAGCGGCTCCAGGTGGACATGAGTGCCTCGCAGGGCGGTGGGTTCGAGCCGCATCGGGCGACAGCTTGGCACTACGGTCGCTGGTCATGCGCGTCGTTTCCTGCAACAGCTTCGGTCCGCTCGAGGAACTCGCCGTGGAGGAACGTCCGTCGCGGCCGCTCACGGCAGGCGAGGTGCGCGTCGAGGTCCGTGCGGCCGGCGTCAACTTCGTCGACGGGCTGTTCGTGCAAGGCCTGTATCAGGTGAAGCCGCCGACCCCGTTCGTGCCGGGTGGTGAAGTGGCGGGCGTGGTCACGGAAGTGGGGCCGGACGTCGGCCAGTGGACGGTGGGGCAGCGGGTGTTCGCCAGCACCGGCCTCGGGGGCTTCGCCACGGAAGTCGTCCTGCCGGCGCGGATGGTGCTGGCCACCCCGGACGCCCTCACGGACGCGCAGGCGGCGACCTTTGTGCAGAGCTACATGACGGCGTGGTTCGCCCTGCACCATCGGGCCAGGGCACAGGCCGGCCAATCCCTGCTGGTGCTCGGCGCCGGTGGTGGCGTGGGCCTGGCGGCCGTGGACGTCGGTCGGGCGATGGGGCTGCGGGTGGTCGCCGCCGCCAGCAGCGAGGCCAAGCGTGACGTGGCCATGGCGCACGGTGCCGTCGCCACCATCGACATCGCCACCGAGGACCTCAAGGACGCCGCCAAGGCGTGGGCGAAGGCGCAGGGCGCCGGGGGAGTGGACCTGGTGTACGACCCCGTGGGCGGCCCGCTCGCCGAGGCGGCGCTGCGTTCGCTCGACGACGACGGCCAGTACCTGGTGATCGGTTTCGCCGCGGGCGAGATCCCCAAGCTGCCGGCCAACCAGGTGCTGCTGCGGAACCGTCGCGTCACCGGGGTGGACTGGGGCGGCTGGGTAGGCCGGCACCAGGAGGAGAACCGGGAGATGCTCGGGGCGGTGGTGGCCGCAATCGCCGCCGGTGCCCTGCACCCCGTGGAGCCCAAGGCCTATGCCTTCGCCGACGTGGCCACCGCATTGCGCGACCAGTTGGAACGCAGGGTCGTCGGCAAATCCGTCCTTGTGCCGTAGCGGTCGCCGGCCGGTCGCCGGCTGGTCGCCGGCTGGTCGCCGGCCTACGCTCGCCCGCCGTGGCTGCCAGGTCTGCCGGGCTCGCCGGGACGGCCGAGCTCGCCGGCATCGGGGGGCACCGAGGGCGTGGTGCCATTCCGCCAGCGTTCCGGGAAGGGTGCGGCATCGGCGGTGGCCAGGCGCAGCAGAAGTGCTCGACCGACAACCCCGGTGGTCGGGAGCAGGAGTGCCGCCAACGTTCCGACGTCGCCGCGGACGGCGATGGCGACGGTGGCCTCCACCCCGCCGAGCAAGAGGCAGGCACCGACGGCCCAGCGCGGGCTGCCGGCAGCGGCCGCGGTGTCGGCCGCCGAAGGGTGGTCGAGCGCCCGGCGTTGGAGGACGAGGCCGGTGGTCGTGCACGCCAGCGCTCCCAGGACGGTGACGGCGAAGAAGGGCACGCCCTCGTGGTGAGCGCCGAAGGCCCAGGCGGCGAAGAGGGTGGGCAGCGCGAGTGCGCCGCCGATGGCGAGAGGGAAGCCGACGCGAGCGCGTTGGCGCCGTTCGTGCTCGCCCCGCCATTGCTCCCACGGCTGAACGCGTGGGGCGGCGACGGGACCCCGCTGAACAGCCTTGTGCATCATGGTGTCGTCGACCTGCGTCCCCCATCGTGCGGGCGGCGGCGATGAGTGCACAGGGCCCGAAGTCCTGCGCCGACGAGCCGTTCGTACCGGACCGGGACACGCGACACGGGGAGGGCCCGAAGACCCTCCCCGTGGAGTGGTGCGCCCCCAGGGTTTCGAACCCTGAACGTCGCGTTCACACTGCTGGCTCCGCTCAGCGAGCTGGAGGTCGTGCAGCTGGCGCTGGTGGTGGCCGAACGGCCCGAGGAGCGCCGTAACCGGCATTCGGAGTGGGGTGGTCCCGAGTCATGCCCCCCTGCAGCCCAATGCGCGCTGACCGCGGGTAGTTGCACCACCGCGTTGAATCGGGGCAGTCTTCATCGATGACCTCGGTACCGGACATGAACGCTGGGAGTTTTGACGCCAAGGTCGCGTTGTTGCGCCGCGATGACACGATGAGCTTCGTCGAAGTGGCACCCGGACCGCCACAGAGAATCGATGGGTACACCATCGGAGCTGTCCACGTGAGCGCTGGGCCGGGTCCGCATCTCGGCGAGATGCATCCCGACGGTGACGAGTTCCTTCACGTCGTCAGTGGCTCGATGGAGCTGATCATCGATGACGGTGACGCCGATGAGGTTGGTGCCGAAACCGTTGTCTCCCTTCGTGCTGGCGATGCGTGTGTTGTGCCCCGCGGCGTGTGGCATCGCGTCATCGCGGTCGAAGCCAGCTACCTGATTCATGTCACACCGGGCCCCAACGGCAGTGCCCGCCCGCGGCGTTGATGCCCCCTGACCAGTGGCGCAGAACGGCCGTACTGAGTGGCGCGCGAACCCGTGATCATCCGCGGCCTGCAGACATGACCACGCTCCAGCAGCTGGCCCACCGTCGGGTCGTCCGGCGACACCCGACCGGCCGCAATCTTGACCTGGCGGATCACGCGCCGGTAGCGACCGGTCACCGGGTCGAGGCCCGCCGACACGACCAGCTCCCAGGTGCCCGGAGTGCGCTCACGCATCGTGCCCACTGGAACCATCCCTTCGCGGCAGATTCGCGGCACGACGGTAGTCCGAAAAGCAAGGAGCAGGTCAGAATGTGCTTCCGACCTGCTCCTTCTCTGTGCGCCCCCAGGGTTTCGAACCCTGAACCTGCGGATTAAGAGTCCGTTGCTCTGCCGTTGAGCTAGAGGCGCATCTGGCGCCCGCAGTGTAGGTGGCGCCGAAGCGCCGCCCAACTGCGGGCATTGGGGTGACCGACGGGAATCGAACCCGCGACATTCAGGACCACAACCTGACGCTCTGCCAACTGAGCTACGGCCACCATGGTGGGGCACAAAGTCTGCCAGACCTGCTGCAGAATTCCACCACGAAATTCATCCTCGGGCCGGCCCATCGGGCGCGTGCGGCAGGGTCGGTTCCGACGGATTCCGTGGTGAGCTAGGCTTGCCGAAACGGAATCCGAAAGAACAACACCATGAGCTCAACGGAAAACCACACTCAGCGACATCTGGCGGAACGAGCGAAAGCGATCACCGCACGCGAACTCCGCACGTACATCGAACGAACGCACGGTTCGCAACGGGCCACGGAGCGGGCTCGTAAGGTCATGCCGCTCGGCGTGCCGAGCAGCTTCCAGGCGTACGACCCGCACCCCATCGTCGTGCGTCGGGCCCAGGACGCCTGGATGGAGGATGTGGACGGCAACCGCTACATCGACTTCGACATGGGCTTCGGCGCGCTGTTCTCCGGCCACTGCCATCCTGCGGTGCGCCGTGCCGTCGAGGAGCAGATGGACAACGGCACCCTGTTCGTCACGCCCTGCGAGATGAACGCCGAGGTCGCCGAACTGCTCGGCGAGCGCTACGGCCTGCCGATGTGGCGCTTCACGAACTCGGGCACGGAAGCCACGATGGACGCCATCCGTGTGGCCCGCGGCATCACCGGGCGGGAGAAGCTGGTCAAGGTCGAGGGCGGCTATCACGGCCACCACGACGAAGTGATGATCTCGATGAAGCCGCCGCTCAGCGAGGCAGGTCCCGCGGACGCGCCGCGGTCCATTCCTGCGACGGCGGGCATCACCCGCGGCGTCCTTGCCGACACCATCGTCATCCCGTACAACAGCCCCGAGGCGCTGGAGCGCGTGCTGCAGAACGGCGACGTGGCGGCGTTCATCGTCGAGCCCGTGATGGAAAACATCGGCATCTGCCTGCCCCAGCCGGGCTACCTGCAGGCGGTGCGCGAGATCACCCGCAAGTACGGCACGATGCTGATCTTCGACGAGGTCAAGACGGGTATCACGGCCGGCTGGAGCGGTGCCACCGGGGCCGTCGGCGTGCAACCCGACCTGGTGTCGTTGGCCAAGTGCATCGGCGGCGGGCTGCCGCTGGGGGCCTTCGGTGGCACCCGCGAGTGCATGGACCAGATCACCGCCGGCAAGGTGCTGCACCTCGGCACGTACAACGGCAACCCGTTGTGCATGGCTGCGGGTCGCGCCGTGCTGGCCGAGATCTGCACCCCGGAGAACACCGCTGCCACCATCGCCCGCAACCGTCTGCTGCTCGATGCGTGCGACCGGATCATCGCCGACGCCGGCCTGCCGGCGCACACGGTGCAGTTCGGCGCGAAGGGCTGCGTCACGTGGGCGCCGGAGCAGATTCGCAACTACCGCGACTACAAGGGAACGGACTTCGACCTGGCGTTCGCACAGTGGATGCACGGCATCAACCGCGGTGTGCTGCTGCCGCCGGGGTTGGACGAGCAGTGGCTGATCTCCGTGCTGCACACCGACGACGATGCGCTGCACTACGCCAACGTGTTCGGCGAGTTCGTGGCCGAGCTCACCGCCTAGCCACACGCGCTGCGGGCGGGGCGCCTGCCGGCGACAGATGCGGGCACCCGCTTCGGCTCAGCCCCAGCGGCGCTCTTCGCTGTAGCGGTAGCTGCTGACGGGGGCGTTCCAACGGCGACGCCGGTTCACCATTCCGAAGCTGGCCAACAACGCACCAGCACCGCCGAGCAGCACGAGTTCCATGCCGATCAAGAGCGGCAGCGAGTCGTCGGCCAGACGGGCCGAGACGTTGGCCCACGGCGAGTCGTCGAGCAACGGGATGATGAGGCGCGGGACCACATACCCCAACAGCGCCACGAGCAGGGCCAGGAGGAGAAGGCCGAGCGCCAGGCTCTTGAGCAGCGCGGACTTCTCGGGGTGGGCGAAGAAGCCGAGCACCACGAACACGAGTGTGGCCAGCGCGGCGATGGGCACCAGCCAGTTGAGCGCTTTGCGGGCAATGTCCAGCGCCGTGACCTTGGGCACCGGAAGCGTGATCGCCGGGAGGTCCGCCGCGCGCTGGTCGCGCACGATCGGGACGAGTTGCTCGCCGGTGATTTGCACGGGTTCCTTCTGCTCGCCGATGAGGTGGGCGTGTGCGTCGTGGATGATCTCCCCGAGCAGGGCTTGGCCCTCCGGATGGGCGGCCACCTGGTCGAGCACGACGCGGATGGCGGCTGGGTCCTGCCCGAGCTGCTCGGCGCTTGCATCGGCGATCAGGTCCAGCAGTTCGCTCTTGATCGCGCTGTCGCCGAGGATCACATCGGCGGCGTCGGCGGAGTTCCCCGGGTCGAACGCCGTGCGCTGGAGAAGGAAGCCGGAGATGGTGAGGCTGGCACAGGCATAGGCAAGGCCGAACAACAGGCCGGCAAGGGTTCGACGCACGGGTGGAGTCTTACCGATCCGGCCCCCAACATCTATACCATGGGGGGTATGAGTGTCCCGTTGCCCTCCGCCGCCACGATGTTTCGCCGCGCGGCGGTGCTCAAGTGCCCCCATTGCGGCAGTCGCCGGACGTTCATCCGGCGCTGGCTGGGCCGGCACGAACGGTGCCGCACGTGTGGCATTCGTTGGCGCCGCGAGCACGGCTTCGAGCTCGGCCCGATGGCGCTGAGCATCGTGGCCACCTTCTTCTCCATCGGCGTCACGATGATCATCGGCTTGGTGGTCACGGCTCCCGACTACCAGTTGGTTCCCCTGCTCGCCGCCGTGGGCGCCGTGGCAGTGGTGGTGCCGTTGCTGCTGTCGCCCTTCACCTACACCCTGTGGCTGGCGTTCGACCTTGCGGTGCACAAGCCGACGGAGCGTGAACTGGCCGAGGCAGCCGCTGCGGTGGCCGCCGCAGGTTCACTCGGCGGCTGACCGCCACGCGCCCCGCGCCCCGTGCCCGCAGCGCTGGCAGGCACGTGCGCACAAATGTTCGATCGAAATGCTTGATCGAACCCCTGTTCGTAGTTACAGTGGTGTCGTTCGAACACGGCACCACTCGGTTCGGTGGTGAATGGGGGCTCGCCGGCGCCGCCGGGGAAACCCTGTCACACCCCTTCCGTACGGTGCGATGTGCACGGCCGCTGTGGTCACCACACGGAAGTGCACGAATCGAGGCACGGCTCAGCGGCACGGCCTCCCCACCAACGACTGCAGGGACAGGAAGGGAACACCAATGAGCACAGATCGCAGCACCGGAGACCGCGACAAGGCACTGGACGTCGCACTGGCGGCCATCGACAAGCAGTTCGGCAAGGGCTCCATCATGCGGATGGGCGAGAAGGGGTCGATGGCCATCGAGGCCGTGCAGACCGGCGCCTTGGCCCTGGATGTTGCGCTCGGCGTCGGCGGCCTGCCCCGTGGCCGAGTCGTGGAGATCTTCGGCCCGGAGTCCTCGGGTAAGTCCACCCTGGCCATGCATGTGGTCGCCGAAGCACAGCGCAACGGCGGCATCTGCGCCTACATCGACGCCGAGCACGCGATGGACCCGGTGTACGCGAAGGCCATCGGGGTCGATATCGACCAGCTCCTCATCAGCCAGCCGGACACCGGCGAGCAGGCCCTGGAGATCGCCGACATGCTCATCCGCTCGGGTGCGCTGGATGTCGTGGTCATCGACTCGGTGGCGGCCCTCACGCCGCGAGCGGAGATCGAGGGCGAGATGGGCGACACCCATGTCGGCTTGCAGGCCCGGCTCATGAGCCAGGCGCTGCGCAAGCTCACCGGCAGCCTGAACCGCACCAAGACCATCGCCATCTTCATCAACCAGTTGCGCGAGAAGATCGGCGTGATGTTCGGTTCCCCCGAGACCACGCCTGGTGGGCGGGCGCTGAAGTTCTACTCGTCCGTCCGGCTGGACATCCGCCGTATCGAGAGCATCAAGGACGGTGCGGAGGTGGTCGGCAACCGCACTCGGGTGAAGGTCGTCAAGAACAAGGTGGCGCCTCCGTTCAAGCAGGCCGAGTTCGACATCATGTACGGCAAGGGCATCAGCCGCGAGGGCTCCCTGCTGGACATGGCGGTGGACATGGGCATCGTCAAGAAGTCCGGTGCCTGGTTCACCTACGACGGCGAGCAACTCGGCCAGGGTCGGGAGAACGCCAAGAACTTCCTCAGCGACAACGCCGAGATCATGGTCGAGATCTCGGAACGGGTTCGTGTCCAGGCAGGCATCGGCGGCGACCAGGGGGATTTCACCCCGGCCGACGAAGAGCCGATCGAGATCAACTGACCGCCATGAGCGTGCCGATGCACCTCAGTGTGGTCACGCTCGGCGTCAGCGATCTGCTGCGGTCCACCGCCTTCTACGAGGCGGTGGGCTGGCAGCGGCTCGACGCATCATCGGAGCAGATCACGTTCTTCCAGCTCGGTGCGGTGGTGCTGGGCCTGTTCGGCCACGACGAACTGGCGGAGGACGCCGCGCAGCCGCACGCCCCGGCATCCGGGTTTCGCGGGGTCACGCTGGCCATCAACTTCAGCTCGCCTGCTGAGGTGGATCGAGTGGTCGCCGAGTTCGTGGCGGTCGGCGCTCGCATGGTGAAGCAGCCGACGCTCGTCGAATGGGGTGGCTACTCGGGGTACATCGCCGACCCCGACGGGCACCTCTGGGAGATCGCCTTCAACCCATACTCGCCGGAATGGGCGGCACCCCAGCGGTAGCCTCGGGGCCCATGAGCCGCAGCTATGTCGTGCGCACCTTCGGGTGCCAGATGAACGAGCACGACTCCGAACGCATCGCAGGCGTTCTCGACGCTGACGGCCTTCATGCCGCGGAACACGAGGACGATGCGGATGTCGTGGTGCTCAACACCTGCTGCATTCGCGAGAACGCGGACAACAAGCTCTACGGCAGCCTCGGGTTCCTGAAGCGGTGGAAGGGCGAACGCGACGGCCGCCAGATCGTCGTCGCCGGCTGCTTGGCGCAGAAGGATCGTGAGCTGGTCGCCACCAAGGCGCCGTGGGTGGACGTCGTCCTCGGCACCCACAATGTGCACCGCGCTGCGGAGTTGGTGCAGCAGGCCGCGGCGCATGGCCGTGTCACCGAGATCTTCGACGAGGCGGTCATCGACGATCACGCCCTGTTCCCCAGCGCGCTGCCCGCTCGCCGCGAAACCTCCTACAACGCCTGGGTCACGATCCAGATCGGCTGCGACAACCGTTGCGCGTTCTGCATCGTCCCGGCCGTGCGTGGTGCCGAGATCAGCCGCCCGTATGCCGACGTCGTCGACGAGGTGCGCAGCCTGGCGGCCGCCGGCGTCACCGAGGTCACCCTGCTGGGGCAGAACGTCAACAGCTACGGGCGCGACCTGCAGGTGGCAGCCCGCCAGGCTGGGGACGAGTCCGCCCGCCTGCGGCCGCTCTTCGCCGACCTGCTCACAGAAGTCGGCATGGTGCCCGGGATCCGCCGTGTGCGGTTCACCAGCCCGCACCCCAAGGACATGCGTCCGGAGACGTTCGCCGCGATGGCGGCCACCCCCACCGTGTGCGAGCACCTGCACTACCCGCTGCAGTCGGGGAGCGATCGGGTGTTGGCCGTGATGCACCGTGGCTATACGGGCGAGCGCTACCTGGAGCGCTTGGCCGACGCGCGCCGCCATATCAGCGATCTCGCCGTCAGCACGGACATCATCGTCGGCTTCCCCGGCGAGACCGACGACGACTTCGAGCGCACCCTGGAGGTCACGGCCGCAGCCGAGTTCGACTACGCCTACACCTTCATCTTCTCGCCGCGCCCCGGCACGGAGGCGGCGGCGATGGAGGCGGACTTCGTCGATCCCGCGGTGGCCGGCGAACGCTTCCAGCGGTTGCGGGTCGTGGTGGAGCGCAGCGCATTGGCCAAGCACCTGGCCCGAATCGGGCGGGTGGAAGAAGTGTTGGTCGAAGGGCCGAGCAAGAAGGACCCCAGCGTTCTCAGTGGGCGCACGCGGCAGAACAAGCTGGTTCACTTCGCTCCGCCCAGCCCGCTTCGCACCGGGTCCTTCGCGCTGGTGGAGGTCACGTCTGCGGCCCCCCACCACCTGATGGGGCGCTTCGTCGAGGTCGTCTCCGAGCCTTCGCACAAACGGCGCATTGCCGTCGCTGCCGTGTGAACCCGCTCGTGGTGCTCGGCCCGACGGCGTCGGGGAAGAGCGATGTGGCGATGGCCTATGCCGCAGGCCACCGAGGCGCGGAGATCGTCGCCGTCGATGCGATGCAGGTCTATCGGGGCATGGACATCGGGACGGCGAAGCCCACCGCCGCCGACCGGGCCGCGGTGCCGCACCACTGCCTCGATCTGTGCTCCGCCGCAGAGGACTTCACCCTGGCCGCGTTCGTCCGTGCGGCCGAAGGCGCCCTTGCACAGATCGCGGCACGTGGAGGCCGCGCCATCCTGGTGGGCGGCACGGGGCTGTACCTGCGGGCTCTCACCGACCCGATGGAGATCCCCGGCCAGTGGCCCGAGCTCCGCGCCGAGCTGGAAGCCCGTGCGCTCCGCGAGGGCCCGGAAGCCCTGCATGGCGAGCTGGCCGGGCTGGACCCCACTGCTGCTTCGCGGATGGAGCCTGGCAACCTCCGGCGCGTCGTGCGCGCACTCGAAGTGTGCCGCGGGAGTGGGCGCCCGTTCAGCTCGTTCGGCCCGGGGCTCGGCCACTACCACGCGACCTCGTTCCATCAGGTCGGTCTGCTCTGGGAGCGTTCGGTGTTGGCGCAGCGCATCGAGGAGAGGGTGCAGCGCATGGTGTCCGCCGGCCTGGTCGGTGAAGTGGACGCGCTGCTCCGCCATCCGGGTGGGCTTTCGCGCACGGCCGCCCAAGCCCTCGGCTACAAGGAGATCGTTGCCCACCTGGGCGGCGAGTGCTCGCTCGACGAGGCGGTCGCCACCGTGGTGCTGCGCACGCGCCAGTTCGCGGTGCGTCAGGAGCGCTGGTTCCGCCGCGACCCGCGCATACGCTGGGTTCACATCGAACAGGACCCGGTGGCCGAGGTGCTGCCAGTCCTCGAGGCGCTCCCATGACCACCATCACCCTCACCAAGCACCATGGCCTGGGGAACGACTTCCTGGTCGTCTTCCATCCACCGAACGCAGACCTGGCCGCGCTGGCGCGCCGGCTCTGCGATCGCCGTCGCGGTATCGGGGCGGATGGTCTGTTGGTCGGGGATAGCGAGCCGGGGTACGCAGCCCGAATGGTGCTGTACAACGCGGACGGCTCGCGGGCGGAGATGAGCGGAAACGGGATTCGCTGCTTCGCCCAGGCTTTGTCGATGCGCCGTGGCGACCTCGTGCCGTTGCACATCCTCACCGACGCCGGGGACCGCCTTGTCGACCTGACCGCCACCTCCGACCCGACCGTCATCGACGCCGCGGTGGACATGGGTGAGGTCACCGAGCTGGCGGCGCCGGCGGACTGGCATCGGCTCGGTTGCGATCCGATGCGGCCGGTGAGCCACCTCTCTCTCGGGAACCCGCACAGCGTGGTGGCGGTGGACGAGGTCGGCGAGGTCGATCTGGCCACGCTCGGGCTGGCGGTTCCGTACGTCAACCTGGAAGTGGTGGAGCCCGGCCCGGAGCCGAGTGCCGTCACGATGCGGGTCCACGAGCGAGGTGCAGGCATCACCCAGGCGTGCGGCACCGGCGCCTGCGCCACGGCATGGGCGGCTCACCAGTGGGGCCTGGTGGCGCCGGCCGTCACCGAAATCACCGTGCACATGGACGGCGGAGATGCCAAGGTACGGCTGCACCAGCCGTCGCACGGCCGAGTCACGCTCGTCGGGCCGGCGCAATTCATCGGCACCGTCAGCGTCGAGGTCTGACGCCAGCGTGGTGCGGGAAGGTCGGAGATGAACAGCCCGTACAACGAGGCGCTCGGCGCCACACTCATCGAGCGCACCAAGCGCGAACAGATCGTCATCGTCGGCGTCACGCTTCCTGGGCACACCGACGACGACACCGAGGCCGGTCTGGACGAACTGCAGCTGCTGATCGACACTGCGGGCGCCGATGTCGTGGCACGAATGGTGCAGCGCCGCGACGCGCCGGATCACACATGGTTCATCGGCAAGGGCAAGGCCGACGAGTTGCGCGAGATCTGCCTGGCGGTGGACGCCGACACGGTGGTGTTCGACAACGAACTGGCCCCGGCACAGCAGTACAACCTGGAAAAGATGCTCGGCCGCACTGCGCTGGACCGCACCGCGGTCATCCTGGACATCTTCGCCCAGAACGCTCACACGCTGGAGGGCAAGGCGCAGGTGGAGCTCGCCCTGCTGCGCTACCGCCTCCCACGGCTGCGGCGCGGGGCGAACGCGCGCCTGTCGCAGCAGCGGGGTGGCATCGGGGGCCGCTTCGGTAGTGGCGAGACCAAGCTCGAGGTGGATCGGCGTCGCATCATGCGTCGTATTGCCAAGCTGGAGTCGGACCTCAAGGATCTGCAGAGCACGAGGCATCTGCAGCGCAAGGGCCGGGACCGCAGCGGGCTGGCGACGGTCACGATCGTCGGCTACACCAATGCCGGCAAGTCGACCCTGCTGAACCGGCTCACCCATGCGGGCGTGCTGGCGGAGGATCGTCTCTTCGCCACCCTCGACCCGACGACGCGGCGCCTCTCCCTACCCGGCGGCGAGCCGGTGCTGCTCACGGACACCGTCGGTTTCGTCCGCCGGCTGCCGCACGGGCTGATCGAGGCTTTCAAGAGCACCTTGGAAGTGGCGAGCTCCGCCGACTTCCTGGTGCATGTGGTGGACTGTGCCGCCCCGGACCCCGAAGGGCAGATCGCTGCGGTCCACGAGGTGTTGGGGGAGATCGACGCACTGAAGGTGCCCGAGCTGTTGGTGTTCAACAAGGCCGATGTCGCCCCGGACGTTGCCGCCGACCTCGTGGAACGCCATCACGGCTCGGTGGCGGTCAGCGCCCACACGGGCTTCGGCATCGAGGGCTTCCTCAGGGCGCTCGGCGACCGCCTGCGGGCCATCACCGCTGTCGTCGAGCTGCTGGTGCCCTACGAGCGTGGCGACGTGCTGGCCTCGATCCATCGCGAGGGCGAAGTGGTGAGCACACACCACACCGACGAAGGTGTGCGGATTCGCGCCCGGCTCTCCGACGCCTCCGCAGGGCGGCTGGCCGAGTTCGTCGTCGCATCGGTCTGAAGACACACCGCGTCTACCGGTGGCGCGTGCAGCGCCGCCGCAGCGCATCAGGCAGGATTGAGGGCGCATGAACGATCCTCAGGGTTTCGTCCCCCCGCCCTACCCCTACGACCGACTCGATCGGCTGGCACCTCTGGCCAGGGCCCTCGATGGAGGCCTCGTCGATCTCTCCATCGGCACCCCGTGCGACGCGCCACCGGCGGCGGTGATTGCCGCGCTGTCTGCCAGCAACTCCGAGCGCGGCTACCCGCCGAGCATCGGCACGGATGCACTGCGCGCCGCGATCCGGGCCTGGATGGAACGACGCTTCGGGCTCGATGTGCCGACCAGCCAGATCGCCGCATGTGTCGGGACGAAGGAGTTCGTGGCCACCACGCCGCACTTCCTGCGCTTGCGCACGCCCTCGCGCGACCTGGAGCTGTTCCCGGCCGTGGCCTACCCGACCTACGAGATGGGGGCAATCCTCGCCGGGTGCCGACCGGTGCCCGTGCCCGCAGCCGCCGATGGATCGATCGACCTTGCGGCCATCGACCCGGCGGACGCAGCGCGAGCCCTGATGCTGTGGGTGAACAGCCCATCGAACCCGACAGGTGCGCTGAGCGACCTCGGCGCTGCGGCCGCCTGGGGTCGGGCCCACGGTGTGCCGGTCTTCTCCGACGAGTGCTACGTGGAGTTCACGTGGGACGGCCCACCGCGCACCATCTTGGAGCACGGCCTGGACGGTGTGGTGGCCGTGCACTCGCTCTCCAAGCGCTCCAACCTGGCCGGTCTCCGGGTGGGCTTCTACGCCGGCGACGCCGAGCTCGTGCAGTACCTGCGGGAGGTCCGCAAGCACGTCGGCATGCTGGTGCCGGGGCCCGCGCAGGCGGCCGGAGTGGTGGCCCTCGGGGACGATCGCCATGTGGCCGAACAGCGGGATCGCTATCGCCGTCGCCTGGAGCGGCTGCGGTCGGTTCTTGCCCGCTGGGCAGGGGTGGAGGTGCCGATGCCGGCGGGTGCCTTCTACCTGTGGTTCGACGCGTCGGACGGGTGGGCCTTTGCCGAGCGCCTCGCGTCCGAAGGTGGAGCGCTGGTGAGCCCGGGGGACTTCTACGGCGCCGGTGGTGTTCAGAACGTGCGCGCCGCCGTGGTACAACCTGATGACCGGATCGAATTGGTCGCACAGCGACTGGGGGTGGAGTGATGTCCTACCAACCACAGCAACCACAGCAACCATGGGGACAGCCGCCGCAGACGCCGCAGGCGCCCACGCCCGTTCCACCTGCTGCCCAGTTCCCCTCCTACGCTCCGGTGCCGCCTCCTGCGGCCTACGTGGCGCCGGTGCAGGCCGCGCCGGTCCAGGCCGCAACGCCTCCTCCGGGCCAGCGGCGCACGGCGCTGGCGTTGGTGGGCGGGTTGCTCCTCATCGGCGGCCTCGGCGCCGCGGCGGTGCTCTTCCTGCAGGCGGGGAGCGCTGAGGAGGACACGGTGAAGGGGTTCGCTCGGGCTCCCGGTGGCTGCATCACGACGATGACGTTCGAGCACGGCGGTTCGTTCAACGTGTACCTCGAAACCAAGGGTGTCAGCAAGGACCTCGGCGGCGACTGCGCGGCCAGCGGCTCCACCTACGACCATCAGGGCGGGCAACCGGACATCGACCTGAAGATGGAGGGCGCAACCGTCGAGCTCGTCGCCGGTGGCCCCTCCTACGACGTCGGCGGATTCGCCGGGTCGCAGTACGCCGTCGTGGAGATCCCTGCAGCGGGGGAATATGACCTCACGGTGAACAGCGAAGCCACCGACATCGCTGTTGCCCTGGGTGGTGACCCAGACGACGCTGGCACCAAGCTGACGACGGCGGCAATCGTGGCTGCAGCTGCCGGCGTGCTGCTCGGTGGCGGGCTGTTGGCCGCAGGGATGAAGCGGCGGCGCCCCGGGCCGCAGCAGCCTGCCACGCCGGCCTGGCCATCGACGGGCGGCGGTGCAGACTGGACGCAGGGCTACACGCCGGCGGCGTCGGTGCCTGGCCCCGCCATGCCACCTGCTTCGGTGAATCAGCCGAGTGCTGCCCCGCCCGGCCCGACATGGCCGACGCAGACGGCGCCCGCACCCCAACCACAGCAGCCGCCCGCCGCACCGCCGGCTCCGGGGTGGGGTGCGCCACACCAGTAGGGGTGGGTGAACCCTCCTGGGTTAGAGACGACGCAGGACCGTGACCACCCGGCCGAAGAGCTGCACCTCGCCCTGGGTGAACACCATCGGCGACAGGCGCGGGTTGGCCGGGACGAGTGTGACGGCGTCGCCCTTGCGCTGGTACGTCTTCACC
The DNA here is from genome assembly GCA_052034175.1 of Actinomycetota bacterium. Classification (GTDB taxonomy): domain Bacteria; phylum Actinomycetota; class Acidimicrobiia; order Acidimicrobiales; family Ilumatobacteraceae; genus UBA668. The sequence goes on along the minus strand of JBPOIX010000151.1, from coordinate 5,968 downwards.
GTGGCTTCCTCACCAGGAATTCCAGCGATGACGATGTCGCCGTTCTCGGCCGTGGTCTGTGCCCGGGCGACGACGAAGTCCCCGTCCATGATGCCGACCTCGATCATCGAGTCGCCCCGGACACGCAGCATGAACAACTCGCCGCCGGTGCCCGTGAAGTCCTCCGGGAGGGGGAAGACCTCCTCCACGTTCTCCTGTGCAAGCACATCCGTGCCGGCGGCGACGTCGCCCACCAGCGGCACGTGACGCGCCGGGCGGCGTTCGATGACCGCGTCCGACGAGGGATCCCAGCGGACCTCGATGGCCCGCGGCTTGGTGGGGTCGCGATGCAGATAGCCCATGCGCTGCAGTGACGCCAGGTGGCTGTGGACGGTGGACGGTGAGGTGAGCCCCACCGACTCGCCGATCTCGCGCACGCTCGGCGGATAGCCCCGGTCGCGCATGCTCTTCTCGATGACCTCGAGGATGCCGCGCTGGCGGCCTGTGAGTTTCTCTTCGCGTACAGCCATGTCGTCAGCGTACACGCGTTCGTCCCAGCGGTCAAACACCCGTTCGTGCAACAAATGTTCGAGACCGGGTTGACGAGCGAACGTTCGTTCTGGCATGCTACGAACGTCCGTTCGTGCAACAGGTGTTCGTCTGGTCGGGGAGTGCCCGCCGCGAAACCCTGTCACACCCCTCGTGGAAGCTGCAGACCATGACCGCAACCTTCGCTCCCACCGCACCACGCTCCGCCGTGCCCGCTCGTGTCGGCCGCCCCGCCGGCATGGTGGTCGTCGTTCCCGCACGCCGGCCGGCCACCACGGTCTACATCCGGCGTCGCCTGGTCGTCGGTGCTGCGTTCCTGCTCATCGTTCTCGGCGTGTGGTTCGGCGCCGGCACCGTTCTGGCGAACCGTGGGGGTGCCCCTGCCTCCACCCCCACGGTTCGTCCAGCAGCCACCTACCTCGCGCAGCCGGGCGACACCATGTGGTCGATCGCCGCGGCGCACCATGATGGTGAAGTGCCGGCCGCGTACCTCGACGCACTGATCGAACTCAACGGTGGCACGGCGCTCGAAGTCGGCCAGGTCGTGGTCCTGCCCTGATCCGGGCGGGCTCGCCCGGTAGCCTCGGGGGCCATGCGTTGCCCCCGCTGCCGAGCCGACGACACCAAGGTCATCGATTCGCGCGAGGCGGACGACGGCACCGCCATCAGGCGCAGGCGGGTGTGCGGGCAGTGTGCCCACCGATTCACCACCTACGAACGGCTTGAGGAAGCGCCGCTTCTGGTGGCCAAGAGCGGTGGCGGGCGGGAGCCCTTCGACCGTGCGAAGGTCATCTCCGGGGTGAGCGCAGCGTGTAAGGGTCGGCCCGTTTCCGCGGAAGCGATCGAACAGCTCGGCGAAGCCATCGAAGAGCATGCGCGCCTGCAGGGCTCGGACATTGCGGCCAGCGCGATCGGTCACCAGGTGTTGGAACGCCTGCGAGGCCTGGACGAAGTGGCCTATCTGCGGTTCGCCAGCGTCTACAAGGACTTCGACGCCGCTGCGGACTTTCAGCGGGAGCTTTCACTGCTCAAGAAGCTGCAGCGCTCGTGAAGCGGCTGGCGGGTGTCCTGGCGGCAGGGCTGCTCGCCGCCGGCTGCTCCTCCGGTGCCACTTCGGTGGCCGCGCCCAGCAGCGCGCCGACGTCCACGGCCTCCACCACCACGGCGGCCGTCGTGTCCACCACCACGTCCACCGCGCTGGCGACCACGACCTCGACCACCGTCGCGCCGTCCACCACCACGTCCACGACCCTTGCTCCCACCACGACTGCCGCCCCCACCACCACGGCGGGCTCGACGAACGACTTCCTCGGCGAGGAGGTGCTCGGCACCTCCGCCGGCGGGCGGCCGATCATCGCCATGCACCGCGGCACTGCGGGTGGCACCGTGGTACTCGTCGTCGGGGTCATCCACGGCAACGAGAACGCCGGCCTCGGGATCGTGGACCAGTTGCGCACCATGCCGATTCCGCCGGGCATCGACCTCTGGCTGCTGGCGGAGATGAACCCGGATGGGGTGGCCAACGATGTGCGCCACAACGGCAACGGGGTCGACCTCAATCGGAACTTCCCTCACGACTGGACGCAGATCGGTGAGCCCGGCTACTGGGAGTACAGCGGCACGGGCCCGGCGAGCGAGCCGGAGACGCAGGCGTTCATGGCGTTCGTGGACCGGGTGCAGCCCGAGTTGACGCTGTGGTACCACCAGGACCTGTACCGCATCTCGCCGTCGAGCCGCCGGGATGGCCCGCTGCGGGTGCGCTACGCCGAGCTCACCGGCCTGCCGGTGCTGTCCGTCAGCGGTGGCACCTACACCGGCGTGGCCGCCACCTGGGTGCGCAACACGCACACCCCGGCGATGTCGTTCATCGTCGAACTCGGCCCCACCCTGTCGGGCGCCGAGGCGGCCGTCCATGCGCAGGCCGTCCTGGCGATCAGCCAGATGGTGGTCGACGGCGAGGTCTGAAACGCCCGGCCGACGCGTGGCGCCCGGCCGACGCCTGCCACGCTCAGCTGGGGCGGACGTAGCGGGTGAAGAGGAAGCCTTCATCCTCCAGCACGTGGGCCAGTTGCATCCGGTTCAGCACCGGTTCGGCGCCGGCGGTCATTCTGGCCCCATCGCCGCCCACGAGGTGAGGGGAGAAGGTGAGGTTCAGTTCGTCCACCAGACCCGCACTGAGCAGCGCCCCGTTCAGCGTGGCCCCACCTTCGGCCTGGACCGTCCGGGCATCGAGCTGGCCGAGCACGCCGGCGAGGTCGACCGTGCCCACCCCGGCGCGGACGGTCGGAACCGGAGCCTGGGGAGCGTCCATGGGCACGGCGAGGAGGGCCCTCCCCGACGTCCACAGCGGTGTCGAGAAGTCCAGCCCGTGGCCGCTGCGGGAGACGACCACGACCCGGAGGCCCTCGTGCCGGGGCGGCCCGTACCCTTCGGCGCGCACCGTGCCGGCTCCGACCAGCACCATGTCCACGAGCGACCTCATCGTCAGCAGCACCTGCTGATCGGCGGGGGAGGACAGGGCTCGCGAGCGGCCCTCGACCACGGTCGACCCATCCAGGCTGCTCACCATGCACAGTGCCAGCCACGGCCGCCCGGAGGGGCGGGGCCGGGGAACGTCGTAGGCCTCGCGGGCGTCGACCTCGGTGGTGTGGCCGGCAGCCGGGTGGGGAAACAGACGTTGCATCGGTGAGAGGATGCCACCCATGGGGATCGATCAACACACCGCATACCGCACCTGCCCGCTCTGCGAGGCGGGGTGCGGCCTGGAGATCACGATCACGGATGGCGCCGTCACGCGCATCCGCGGGGACCGCGACGATGTGTTCTCCAAGGGGTTCCTGTGCCCGAAGGGGAGCACCCTGCGCCAGCTCCACGACGACCCGGATCGCCTCCGGCGGCCGCTGGTGAAGCGCGACGGGGTCCACGTGGAGGTCGAGTGGGCGGAGGCGTGGGACGTGATCGCCGATCGGTTGCCGGCGCTGATGGCCGAGCACGGGCGAGAGGCCGTGGCCGTCTACCTCGGCAACCCCAGCGCCCACAGCTTGGGGGCGATGCTCTACAACCGCACCCTGCTGCAGCCCCTCGGCACGAAGCGCCGGTTCAGCGCATCGACGGTGGATCAGATGCCCCGGCAGGTGGCGGCCGGGTACGCGTTCGGCACCCCGGTGACGGTGCCGGTGCCAGACCTCGATCGGACGGAGTACCTGGTGGTGCTCGGCGCGAACCCCTACGCCTCCAACGGCAGCCTGTGCACCGCGCCGGACTTTCCGGGCCGGATCGAAGCCATGCGCGCTCGGGGTGGGTTCCTCGTGGTGGTGGACCCGCGGCGGTCGCGAACGGCGGAGGAGGCGGATCTGTGGCTGCCGATCCGGCCGGGGACGGACGGCCTGTTCCTGGCCGCGCTGGTCACGACGATGGCGCAGGACGGCAGCGTCGACGCCGGTGGTGCCGCCCCCCATGTGCGCGGCCTGGCCGAGGTGGTGCAGGCGCTGGCGCCGTTCACGCCGGAGGCCGTGGCCGTGGCCACGGGTGTTGCTCCCGAGCTCACACGGCAGGTGGCCAGAGGGCTGGTCGCGGCCGGCAGGGCGAGGGGTGGCAGCGTGTATGGGCGCATCGGCTCCACGACCACCGAGTTCGGCACGCTCAACTCGTGGCTGATCGATGTCGTCAACACCGCCTCGGGCAACCTGGACCGGCCGGGCGGGGCAATGCTGCCCACCCCGGTGGCCGGAGGCGCGTCCACCAGGGGCAAGCCGGGAACGGGTCGTGGCTTCTCGATCGGGCGTGGGCAGACCGTGGTGCGGGACCTGCCGGAGGTGATGGGGGAGTACCCGGCTGCCGCCCTGGCCGAAGAGATCACCGACGCCGGCGACGACCGCATCCGGGCGTTGATCACGGTGGCCGGCAACCCGGTGTTGAGCACTCCGAACAGCGTGCAGCTGGATGCGGCACTGGTGAAGCTCGACTTCATGGTCAGTGTCGACATGTACCTCAACGAGACCACCCGCCACGCCGACGTCATCCTGCCGCCGCCCTCGCAGTTGCAGCGCAGCCACTACGACGTGTTGCTGCTCCAGTTCGCCGTGCGCAACGTCGCCAACTACAGCGACGCGCCGCTCCCACTGGACGACGGCCAGCCGGACGAGTGGGAGATCCTGGCCAAGCTGGGGCTGATCGCCGCCGGGATGGGGCCGGACGCCGACCCCGCCGTGGCCGACGCCATTGCAGTGGAGGGTCTGGTCCGCAGCGGTGTCGCCGACCCGTCCTCGCCGATCCACGGCCGCGACGCGGCCGACGTGCTGGCCGCGTTGGGGGATGTGCCCGGCCCGGCACGGATGCTCGACTTCATGCTGCAGACCGGGCCGTTCGGCGCGGCATTCGGGGCCAACCCCGGGGGTGCCAGCGTGGCGGAGCTGCGCGCCAACCCGCACGGGGTGGACTATGGGGCGCTGGTCCCGCGGCTGCCAGAGGCGCTGCGGACTCCATCCGGCATGGTCGAGCTGGACCATCCTGTGCTCCTGGGCGATGTGGGCCGGCTGGCCGAGGCGCTCGCGCCCCTCACCGAGCGGGCCGAGAGCGAGGCGATGGTCCTCGTGGGGCGGCGCCACCTGCGCAGCAACCACTCGTGGATGCACAACATCGAAGTGCTGGTGAAGGGTGCGCCGCGGTGCACCCTGCAGGTCCACCCGGCCGACGCGGCCCGCCTCGGGCTGGCCAGCGGGGCAACGGCCCGCGTGGTCAGCAGGGTCGGCAGCGTGGACGCCCCGGTGGAGGTCACCGATGCGGTGCGGCCGGGTGTGGTGAGCCTGCCGCACGGCTGGGGGCACGGCCAGCCGGGGACCAGGATGGGGGTGGCGGCCCGCCACGCCGGGGTGAACAGCAACATCCTTGCCGATCACGAAGCGCTGGACCCGCTGAGCGGGACGTCCGTTCTCAACGGCATTCCGGTGCAGATCACGCCCGCGAGCTAGTCGCCCTGTGGATATGTGGATAACTCCTGCGTGGTGATCCACCGTTTCCACTGCGTTCACCTCTGCGTCCACACCCATTCCCATGGAAATTCACAAGGTTGTCCTCTAGCTGCCCACAGGGGTAGGCCCGTATCGTGGTCCCCGTAGCTGGCAGCGGTGCAAGGCGCGGAGGGCAGCGACACGGCGGCAGAGATGGCCATCCGCTCGGCTGTCGATCCGTCGTGGCGTTGTGGGGCAAGGGCTCCCGAAACCTGTGACCTTGCACCGACTGCCACTGCTTCGCCGCCCGTGCCTTTGTGGCAGGTTGGTCATTGACACCGGTGTAACTACAGTGCTGTAATCCTAACCCTTGTGGCAGCCACGGCCGTGGGGGCCTTCGCACCACCAGATGTTGTGGTCGGGCAGTTGCCCGGCCCCAACGCAGCACGCTCGAATTTCCGTTCACGAACTCCCAAGGAGCACACCATGTC
>JBPOIX010000069.1:0-18503 GCA_052034175.1 Actinomycetota bacterium | reverse complement strand
TACGCGGTGAACGACTCGGTGGAGATCCTCCTCGCACCCGTCTACTGGCTGCTGGCCGGCTGCGGCACCCGGCTGGGGTCGCCCGCGTCGGTGCGTCGTCACGATCGGTTGCAGCAGTGGTCGATCCCCCTCCTCGCCCGCCGGGCGGAGCAGCTGCTCGGCCTGCGCATCGAAATCGACGACGCATCGCTGGCGGCCCTCGCGCCTGGCCCAGTCGTGGTGCTGTGCCGGCACGTGAACCTCGTCGACGCCTCGCTGCCCTCCCTGCTGTGCCTGCGCCTCGGGATGCGTACCCGCGGTGTGATCATGGCCGAGCTGCTGGCCGACCCGGGCTTCGACCTCATCTACGCCCGTACCGGCTCGGTGTTCATCCCGCGGGACAACGGCCCGGAGGCCCTGGCGATGGTGGCGACCCTGGCCCCGCACGTGGACGACCGGACGGCCGCGGTGATCTTTCCGGAAGGCCGCCTCTTCCGCCCCGATCGGCTGGAGCGTGCGCTCACCCGCCTGACAGACGGCAACCCGGAGCGAGCAGCGCGGCTGGCGGCCCTCCGCCACGTCCTGCCTCCTCGGCCCGGTGGCACGCTGGCGCTGCTCCACACCCTTCCGGCCGCGGACGTCGTGGTCATCGCCCATGCCGGGCTGGAGGAGTACGCCTCGTTCGCCGAGCTGGCCCGTGCCGTCCCCCTGCAGACCCCGCTCGTCGTGACTGTGTGGCGCATCCCCGCCGCTGACGTGCCTGCCGGCTTGGACGAGCGTGCCGTCTGGCTCGACGAGCAGTGGCTCCGCGTCGACGGCTGGGTCGCCGCTCAACTGGCCGACGGGCCCGCCGCGCGCCTCGTCGACCACCCGAACCAGGGCTGACCAGTCCCGCAGGGCGGGACAACTCAGCCCGAGAAGACGATTTGGGACGATTCAGCCCGAGAAGCCCGGGGGGCCTCGCGCCGGGTCGTGGTCGTCCGTCACAAAGGGCCGAAATCGGGACCTAAGTCCCTGCGAGATATACCCCTAGGGGTACCAGGATGGAGGCATGGTTCGTGAGCGAGTGCGCGCCTTCGTGGCGCGAAACATCGTGCTGGCACTGCCGGCACTGGTCACCGGTGCCGTCGTCCTGGCGGCGTGCGGCGGCGGCAGCACCGACTCGGACGCCGCCGCAGCCGACCCCGGGCCGGTGCCGATCGAGACGACGATCGCCGTGATGAACACCGGCGAGCAGGTGTACCTCAAGTCGTGCGCCCGCTGCCACGGATCGATGATGCAGGGCAAGCGCGATGCGCCCGCCCTGGACCTGGCCCGCATCCTCACCCTCGGCGACCAGCGGCTGGAGCAGTCCATCCGCTTCGGCAAGGGCCGGATGGAAGGCTTCCCCGACCTGACGGACGCCCAGGTACAGGCGCTCATGGACTTTCTCAAGGATCAGTGATGTTCGACAAGATCGGCGACCTTCCCTCCCACCCACTGATGGTGCACCTTCCCGTGGTGCTCCTCCCGCTGGCCACCCTGGGCATGATCGCGATGGTCGTCCGCCCGCGCCTGGTGCCGCACTACGGGTGGCTCACCACCGCCCTCGCCGGTGTCGGCTTCGTCGGCACGGTCCTGGCCGCCAGCAGCGGTGAAAGCCTGGAAGAGGCCTACGAGGAGAGCGGCATGGCCATCTCCGACACCCTGCGCGACCACGGCGAGATGGGCGAGACCGTGCGGTTGCTGTCCCTGCTGTTCTTCGTGCTCGTGCTGGCCTGGATGCTCGTGCGCCGCTGGCGGGCCAAGGTGGGCGAGGAGAAGGCCACCGCCCGGCTGAAGAACCCGAAGGTCGTGGTCGGCACCCTCGCCGCGCTGGCGATTGCGCTCGGCGCGGTGGCCACGGTGACGATGACCCTCACTGCGCACAATGGCGCCAAGAGCCATTGGGAAGGCACCCTCGTCGAGGAGTGACAGGCCCTGGCCGGTCAGCCGCCGATGAGTTCGGCGGTGGCGCCGGCCGGCACTTCGACCGTCGGCCCGGCAGCGTGCACCACCCGGTCCGGCCGGATCACCATCGTGTCCGTGCCCCCGGGGAGGCACGCGTCGAGCACCTCGGCCAGCTCCGGGTGCCGCGCCGCGGACAGCAGCACTGCACCCGCCGCGTGCCACCACTGTGCGCCCAGGCTGTCGAGCTGCCCGTCGTGGCGGGCCACCACCGCGAAGCGGGGGCCCACCAGGTCGTCCAGCCGTGTGCCGTTCACCATGGGCTGCACGGCGGGTTCGCCGCCACCGGAGGCCACCAGTGGCCCGGTGGGAAGGGGCGGGAAGCCCATCTCCCCGGCGGTCCCCCCGCCGACAGCGCGAGCAGCCAGCATGCCGGCATCGCGTTCCGCAGCCGCGGCTGCGTCCAGCGTGCAGATCACCCGACCGAAGCCGACGGCGGCCCCGATGATGTGCCGCACCGACGGCTCGCGTTCGGTCTGGTAGGTGTCCAGCAGCGCCTCGGCGGCGCCGTGGCGCAGCACGCGCTCCAGCTTCCAGGCCAGGTTCGCCGCGTCGCGCACGCCGGCACACATGCCTTGCCCGAGGAACGGTGGGGTCTGGTGAGCCGCGTCGCCCGCGAGGAACACGCGCCCGCGGCGCCACTCGGTGGCGATCAGCCCGTGGAACGTGTACACCGCGGAGCGCTCCACCGTGGCGGCACCTTCCGCCAGCCACGGCCGGAGAAACTCCTGCACACGCTCCGGCCGGTTCACGTCGTCGGCAGTTTCGCCGGGCAGCATCATGAACTCGAAGCGATAGCGCGGCGGTGGCATCGGCACGAGCGTGTGCGGGCGGGCGGGGTCGCACACCTGCAGGGCGATCGGGCTCGGGGGCTCGACGCCGTCGCCCAGCACCAGGTCGACCACGAGCCACGGCTCCTCGAACTGCAGGTCGTCCATGGCGATGCCGAGCTGCTTGCGCACTCCGGAGCGCGCCCCGTCGCAGGCCACCACGAAGGCTGCGGTCGTGGCGGCACCGCCGTCGAGCGTCAGCAGCACATGGTCACCGCGGTCTTCCACCCCGTCCACCCCGGTGCCGAGCCGCAGGTCTGCGCCCAGGCGCGCGGCACCGGCACGCATCGCGTCCTCCACGCCGGGCTGGTGGAACATCAACGACGACGGCCAGCCCGAGCGGGTGCGATCGGCGGCCCTCATCGCCAACAGCACCTCATGGCGGGCGCTGAGGAAGTCCATCCCCTGGTTGACGATGATGCTGGGCGCGATCTCGTCGGCCACACCGAGCTCCTGGAACACGCGCATGATCTCGTGGTCGAAGTGGGCGGCGCGGGGGAGGGGGAAGAGCTCCACCTCGCGGTCGAAGGCGGCGACGCGCACACCTCGGCCCGCCAGGAGGCCGGCGAGGGTGACGCCCACCGGGCCGCAGCCGATGACCGCGACGTCCAGGTCACAGATGGTGGTCACCGCTCGCTCCTCGCCGCCCAGCCGGCCTGCAGCGCCTCCAGGTCGGTCGGCACGATGAACTCCAACGGCAGGTCGGGGCCCCACGAGTTGGCGATGTGCTGTGGCCCGAAGGTGGTCCGCCCGGTGGCATCCCACGCGTCGTCGTCGTCGATCACGTCCATGTCGCTGTACAGCTCGACGAACGCACCACTCGGGTCGCGCAGGTACCAGTAGTAGTTCGAGCCGACGAAGTGTCGCCCGAAGCCCCACACCTGACGGGCCGGATCGGCGCGCAGCAACGCGGTGGCCGTGTGGCCGACATGGTCGACGTCGTCGCACTCCCACGAGTAGTGCTGCAGCAACGGCACCGGGCTCTCCACCAGCGCCACGTTGTGGTGGTCGGTGGAGCACCGGGTGAAGGCGATGACCCCCTCGAACTGGTCGCTCATCTTGAAGCCGAGCACGCCGAGCAGGAAGTCCCGCGTGCCGTTCAAGTTGGGTGTGCCGATCACCATGTGGCCGAGGCGCCGCGGCGCACGTGGCCCCGCGGTGACGCCTGCAGCGCGAGCGTTGCGCCGCTCGGGGGAACCGGGGCGGTTGTCCCGAACCGGCGCGGCCACAGCCTGCTGCGCCCAGCGCGGCGCCACCTGCAGGCGGAACGTCACCTGCGTGTGGGGGTCCTCCACTTGCAGCACTCCGTCGCGCCACGCCGGGGTGAGGCCGTGTTCGGCGGCACGGGTGGCGGCGGCGGCCAGGGTGGCCTCATCCTCTGCGGCCACGTCCACGTGCAGCAGGCGCCGGAAGGGGCCTTCCTCGACGCGCACCTGGGTGCCACCGTCGGTGCCGGCGAAGCCGCCCGTCCCGTCGGTGGTGAGGCCGAGCTCTGCGTAGTACGCGGCCAGGCCGGCCGGGTCGGGAACGGCCACCGAGAGGCCGAGCAGCCGGTGCAGGCCCATCACACACCTGCCACGCAGCGGTTGTGCAGCGAGCCGATGCCTTCCGCCCAGGATTCCACCAGCTCGCCCTCCTTGAGGAACCGACCCCTGGCGGCTCCGACACCTTCGGGTGTGCCGGTGAAGATGATGTCGCCCGGCTCCAGGGTGCAGATGCTGCTGAGGTACTCCACCAGGTAGGGCACGGGGAAGATCAGGTCGCTGGTGCGCGCGTGCTGCATCCGCTCGCCCGCCACGTCGCACCACAGCTCGAGATCGTCCGGGTCGGCGAAGGAGTCCACGCTCACGAGTGCCGGCCCGATCGGCCCGAACGTGTCGAAGCTCTTGCCGAGGGAGAACTGCGGCGGCTTGCCCGTCAGCTGCACCGTCCGGTCGCTGACGTCCTGCCCCAGCGTGAGGCCGGCGATGTGAGCCCAGGCGTCGGCGGCGGCGATCCGCCGGCCACCCGTGCCGATCACCACCACCAGCTCGACCTCCCAGTCCACCGTGGCCCCACTGAGCACGACGTCCGCCTCCGGGCCCACGAGGCAGCTGGGGAACTTGGTGAACGTCAGCGGTGCCGGCGGCAGCTCCATGTTCGACTCGCCGGCGTGGGAGCGGTAGTTGAGGCCGATGGCGAACACCTTGGCCGGCCGTGGCGCCACCGGGCCGAGAGAGCCGGGCTGCACCGGGCCGTTCGGCGTGCACCCTGCCAGGCTGGCCTGCACCGCGTGCAGCTCCGTGTGGCGGGCGATGGCGTGCATCGGGTCGGCGAGGGCCTCGTCGGCGGCGGCGATGGCCAGGTCGTACCAGTGGCCGTCGTGCTCGAGGGCGGCGCGGCCCTCGACGTTGAGAAGTCTGAACATGGTGGCAATTATCTATAGATTGTTGCCGATGTCAACCATGAGTACGCTGGACGGCATGGCTGCCGCACCTATCGTCACCCCGCCCACCCGGGCCGAGTGGGTGGACGGGCTGTTGCGCAAGGCCATCCTTCACGGCGCACTGCTCCCCGGGGAGAAGCTGTACGCCGAGCGCCTGGCGGACCAATGGGGCGTGTCCGCCACGCCGGTGCGCGAGACGTTCCAGCGGCTCGCCGGTGAAGGGCTGGTGGTCATCGAACCCCAGCGTGGCGCCCGGGTGGCACCGCTGAGCGTGGCCGATGCGGCCGAGATCTACGAGTTGCGGCTGCTGCTCGACCCAGTGGCGCTGGAGCATTCTGTGCAGGCAGCCGCCGGCGACGCTGCCTTCGCTGCGGAGGTCGAGGCCGCGCACACCGCCGTGGCGCGACGCCACCGCGCGATCGCCGACTACCACGACGCGCACAAGGCCTTCCATCTGGCCCTCGTCAGCCGCTGCCCGAACCTGCGGCTGGTGCGGCAGGTGGCCGAGCTGTTGGACCATTCGTTGCGCTTCCAGGCCATCGGCGCCGTCACCGTGCGCCGCGGGAGCCCGGCGGAGGAACACCGTGTGCTCGCCGCGGCGGCTGTGGCGGGCCGCGCCACGGACGCTGCCACGGTCCTGCGGGCACACCTGCAGGCCACCCTGGATGCCGTGCGCGCCTCGGGCTGATCTGTCCGAACGGAAGGCACGGACGTGGGCTGGCCCGGCGGTGCTGGCTACGGTCGAGCGGTGGCCCTTTCGCTCTCGTTCTCCTTCACCAACCCGTTCCACATCGGCGCCGTCGTGCCCGACCTGGAAACCGCGATGGAGGAGGTCGCCTCGGGGCATGGCGTCACCTGGGCGAAGGTGCAGGAACGTCAGCAGTCGCTGTGGACACCCACGCTCGGCGCGGTCGTGACACCCTTGCGGTTCAGCTACACCTGCGAGGGCCCGCTGCACCTCGAGCTGCTGCAGGGCGAGGCCGGCACGATCTGGGACAACGACGTCTGGAACGGCCTGCAGCACACGGGTGTGTGGAGCACGGATGTGGCGGGCGAGACGGACACCCTGGTGGCTGCCGGCTGGATCCTGGTCGGTGCGCAGAAGCCGCCGGCGGAGGGCTACGGCTCGATGAGCTACGTCCAGGCGCCGAGCGGTTTCGTTCTCGAGTTGGTCAGCGCTGCGGCGCTGCCCCGCTTCGAGCGCTGGTGGGCCGGCGGCGAACTGGCCTGACGGCCCGACGCGCCGCGCGGGCTCAGGCCATCGGCACGGTGGCCGCGAGGAAGTCGATGATCGTCTGCATCGGGTCCGGAATGGCGAGCGGGGTGAACACTTCCTTGCCGCTGCCGGTGTCCTTGATGCCCACCGTGGTGTAGGCGCTGTTGTCGGTCTCGTCCGCGCCCTGGCACAGGCCGAGCATCGTGGGCGACAGCGCCACACACCACACCGGCACCGTCGGTTCCATGGCACCCAGCTCGGCGACGACCTCGCCGTAGGTGATGCCGAGGTAGCTGCCTGGGTTCACGGTGAACGTGCCGTCGCAGGCGCCCGGGTGGTCAGTGTTCCACCAGGCGCAGGTGTCCGCGGCGGCGTCCGCACCCATGCCTGCGCCAAGGGTGACGATGCGGTCCGGGTCCACCGTCGGCAGCGCCGCAGCGGTGGTGAGGGCCGCCTGGGCATCCTCCAGCCAGAGGTCGGGCGTCCAGTTGGGGCAACCATCCGGGTGCGGGCTGCAGCCGCGCACGCTGGCGATGAACACGTTGTAGGTGGGCGCAGCGGGCATGTCCGCATACCAGCCGCCGTCGACCAGCGGGATGTGAGAGGTGAGCGGGAACTGGTTGCGCAGGCCGCGGTTCTGCAGCCACGGGGCCATCGCATGCCACTCCGAGGCGTCGCCCATCTCGGAGTGGAACAGCACCACGAGCGGCGCGCCGACCTCGGCCGAGGGGTAGTGCAACCCGCTGAGCGCCTGCCCGTCCGACGAGGTGAACGACACCTCCACCGGCTCGCCCGGCAGGGCGCCTGCAGCAGCGGCCCGGGTGGTGGTGGGCGCCACGGTGGGGGCCGGAGCAGCATCGTCGCTGCAGGCCACCAGGAGCGCGAACGCGAGCAGGGGAACGAGAGGGGCTGACCGGGCCATGGACGCGAGGCTACGGCGCGGCGAGCAGGCGGTGCAGATCGGTAGCGTGGCCGGATGCTGCCTGCTGCCCTCGCCACCAAGCTGGCCGCCCTGGAGGGGGAACTCCGGCGGCATGGCCGGGTGGCGGTGGCGTTCAGTGGCGGAGCGGATTCCGCCTTCCTGGCCGCAGTGGCGCACCGCACTCTCGGCGTAGCCCACGCCCACGCCGTCACCGCGGTCTCGCCGTCGCTGGCCGGCGACGAGGAGGCGGACTGCCGGGCGCTGGCGGAGGAATGGGGCCTGCGCTGGACGCCCGTGGTCACCCACGAGATGGAACGTGCGGCGTATCGCCTCAACGACACCGATCGTTGCTTCCACTGCAAGGCGGAGTTGATGGACGTGGTCGGCCCGCTGGCCGCGGCCGAACGGGCCGTGGTGGCACTCGGGGTGAACCTCGACGACCTCGGGGAGCACCGGCCGGGGCAGAAGGCGGCCATCGACGGCGGCGCGGTGTTCCCGCTGGTGGATGCCGGCTTCACCAAGGCAGATGTGCGCGCTGCGTCGCAGGCGATGGGTTTGCGCACCTGGAACAAGCCGGCGATGGCCTGCCTGGCCAGCCGGATCCCCTACGGCACCGAGGTCTCGGTGGGCCTCCTGGGCAGGCTCGATCGCGCCGAGGCCGCCCTGCGCCGGCTCGGGTTCGGGCAGCTGCGCGTGCGCCACTACGACGACACCGCCCGGTTGGAGTTCCCGCTGGAGGAGCTGGCGGCCGTGCTGGCCCGGCGCGAGGAGGTGGTGGACGCCGTGCGTGGGCAGGGCTACCGCTACGTCACGCTGGACCTCGAGGGCTTCCGATCCGGAAACCTCAACGGCTAGCGCATAGGGTCTGCGGCCATGAAGCTCTCCATGGCCATCAACTACTCCGGCGGTTTCAAGGAAGCGGTCCAGCGCGTCGTCGACCTCGAGAAGGCCGGCCTCGACGTGGTGTGGATCGCCGAGGCATACAGCTTCGACGCCATCAGCCAGGTCGGGTACCTCGCGGCGAAGACCGAGCGGGTGGAGATCGGCACCGGCATCGTCAACGTCTACAGCCGCTCGGCGGCGCTGATGGCCATGACGGCAGCCGGTTGCGACTATGTCTCCGACGGCCGGTTCATCCTCGGCCTCGGCGCCAGCGGCCCGCAGGTCATCGAAGGCTTCCACGGCATCCCGTACGAGAAGCCGATGGTGCGCATCAAGGAGTACATCGAGAGCTGCCGCCTGATCTGGGCCCGCGAGCAGAAGTTCGAGTACAACGGCCAGACGGTGCAGGTGCCGCTGCCGGAAGGCCAGGGCACCGGGCTCGGCAAGCCGCTGAAGATCATCAACCACCCCGTGCGCAAGAACATCCCGATCTGGTGGGCCAGCCTGATGGGCCTCAGCGTCACCGCGACCGCCCAACTGGCCGACGGCTGGCTGCCGATCTTCTTCGACCCGGAGAAGTTCCACGACGTGTGGGGCGACGAGCTGAAGGCCGGCCTGGCCAAGCGCTCACCCGAACTGGGTCAGCTGCAGATCAGCGCCGGCGGCATGGTGGCCATCGACGAGAAGCTCACCGGCGACGCGCAGAAGGCCGTGCTGGACTTCGCCCGCCCGAACGTGGCGCTCTACGTGGGCGGCATGGGCGCGCGGGACAAGAACTTCTACAACACGATCTGCCAGAAGTACGGCTACGTGAAGGAAGCCATCGAGATCCAGGACCTCTACCTCGACGGCAAGAAGGACGAAGCCGCGGCCGCCGTGCCGGGCGTGATGCTGGAGAAGACGAACCTCGTCGGCCCGAAGAGCTACGTCAAGGAGCGCCTCGCCGCCTACAAGGAGGCCGGCGTGACGATCCTGTCCGTCACCCCGGTGGGTGGCGACCCGGTGAAGACCATCGAGACCCTGCGCGAGATGATCGACTGACGATCGGTTTCGTGCGGGCTCCGGCCGCGCTTCGGCTCAGGCCTCCAGGGCCCACAGCCGCACCGGTTCGGCAAACCCCTTCAACTGTCGCCTGCCGGCGGGCTCGAAGGCCATGCCCGGCGCGGCCAGGGTGACGCCCTCGTCCACCAGCACTTCGCCCGGCACTGCGGTGTCTGCGATGCGCGAGGCCAGGTTCACGGTGGTGCCGTACACGTCGCCGCCGCTGGCCACCACCCGGCCGTGCGCCAGGCCGCCGCGGGCGCGCACCCCCCACGCCTCGGCTTGGCGCAGCAGCCCGATCGCCACGGCGCACCCTTCCTCGGCGGTGATCGTGGTGAACATCACCTCGTCGCCGATGAGCTTGATCAGCCGGCCGCCCTGCTCGCTGACGAGGTCGAGCGCTGCGGTCTCGAACGCCACCACCATCTCCAACAGTTCCTCCGGGGTCGCCGCTGCGCTGCGCGCCGTGAAGCCGCTGAGGTCGACGAAGCCGATCGTGAGGGGCGTGGTGGCGTAGTCCTCCACCCCGACGCGGGCTCTGCGGGTCTGCAGCGTGGTGGTCTGCAGCAGGAGGCGGAACATCGGCTCGAACACGCTGGTGACGTTGTCCACGAGTTGCACGCCGGCCAGGTTGGCCTGGGCGAGGGCCAGCTCGTTGCGGCCGCCCTCCTGAATCGGCGCTTCCACGTCGCGCAGGAACATCTCGCTGGCTGCTTCCCCGATGCGGCGCAGGGCGCTGGCCATCACGCGCACGAAGTGCAGCAGTTCGTCGCGGCTGAAGAACGCGCCGGCGACGGCGAACAGCTCGAACATCGCCACTTCGCGTTCGGTGGCGACCGGTTCGTCCGGCCTCCCGGGCGGGAAGCCGGTGGCCCGACGGAGGTCGGTGACGGCCTCGACACTGAGGCCCGTGCGGGTGGCGAGCTCCGCCAGGGTGATGGTCGGGACGGCGCGCAGCTCGAGGTCGCCGACCAGCGAGTTCAGCTGGCTGTTGGCACATGCCGCCACCATCTGGTCGATGCCCACGCCGTGCTCGGCCACCCACTCCAGCAGTTCGAGGCGCCCCGGTGCGACGGGGTGGGTGGGGTCGTAGAGACCGGCAGCTTGCCACTCCGCCAGCTGTCGTTCGTCCGCGTTCGCCACGAGAACGGACGGTAGCCGCAGCGCCGCTACCGTCGCGTCGCATGTCCACCGTGCTCATCACCGGCTGCTCCAGCGGCTTCGGCGAACTCGCCGCCCTCACCTTCGCCCGCAACGGTCACCGTGTGTTCGCCACGATGCGCCGCCCCGGTTCGTCGGCCGCGCTCGACGCAGAGCCGGCCATCGAGCAACTGGCCCTCGATGTGTGCGACGAGGCCAGCGTGCAGGCCGCGGTCGCCGAGGTGATCGCCCGCGCGGGTGGCATCGACATCGTGGTCAACAACGCCGGCATCGAGGTGTTCGGCGCAGTCCACCTGATGAGCGACGACGAGGTGCGCCGGCAGTTCGACACCAACGTCATCGGGATCGTGCGCATGGCCCGGGCCGTGGTGCCGCACATGGTGGCCCGTGGCGGCGGCGCGTTCGTCAACGTCGGCTCGGTGGCCGGGCTGGTGGGTGCGCCGTACGGCGGCATCTACGCGGCCAGCAAGCACGCCGTGGAGGCGCTCACCGAGGCGATGCACTTCGAGCTGTCGCAGCAGGGTGTGCGGGTCAGCGTGGTGGAGCCCGGCCAGTTCGCCACCCAGCTCGGGGCGAAGGGCTTCATCGCCGAGGCGATGGTGCCGGGCACCCCGGAGCACGCCCGCTGGCAGCGGTTCCGTGCGGCACAGCGCAGCCTGGTGAACGGCGAACCGGCCGACCCGCAGCGGGTGGCGGACGTGATCTATGCCGCAGCCACCGAACGCCCGGGCAGGCTGCGCTGGCCGGTGGGCGACGACGCCGACCTGATCATCGCCACCAAGTCGGCGATGCCGTTCGAGGCCTTCGACACCACCATGCGCGCCGCCCTCAACTGGCACGAGTGACCCGGCCCTCTTGGAGGGTTTCGTGTCGCCCCAGGTCCTTGGAGGGTTTCCCTTCCCCCTGTCGCGACGCGACCCTCCAAGCATGAAACCCTCCAAGCGGGGCGCTACGGTCCGGGCTCATGACGAGCAGTGGATTCGTGGCACCGGGCTGGGAAGGCGTTCTCGCCGCCTTCGAACACAACCTCACCGAGGGGGAAGACGTCGGCGCCGGCGTGGCGGTGTACCACCGCGGGCAGAAGGTGGTGGACCTCACCGGGGGCCGGTTCGAAGCCGGGCAGGAACGCCCCTACGACTCGGACACCCTGCAGTTGGTGTTCTCCACCACGAAGGGCATCGCGGCCATCGCCGTGGCCATCTGCGTGCAGCGAGGCCTGCTGGCCTACGACCGCCCGGTGGCCGAGTACTGGCCCGAGTTCGCGGCCCACGGGAAGGGCGGGGCCACCGTCGCCCAGTTGCTCAGCCACCAGTGCGGCCTGTTCAGCGTGCAGGGCGACATCAGCCTCGCCGAGGCGCTGGATTGGGGCACCGTCACCGCTCGCCTGGCCGACACCGCGCCGGAGTGGGAGATCGGCAGCACGCACGGCTACCACGCCCTCACCTATGGCTGGTTGGCGGGCGAGCTGGTGCGGCGGGTGGACCCCGCGCACCGCGGCATCGGCCAGTTCGTGCGCGAGGAGATCGCCGGCCCGGTGGGTGTGGAGTGCTACATCGGGCTGCCCGAGGAGCACGAGGGGCGGGTGTCGCCGCTGATCGGCGGCCTTGGTGGCGACGCCGTGGAGGACCCCGCAGTCCGCCAGATGATGGAGATGTTCATGGGGCCGGGCACGAACGCCGGCCGGGCGCTGAGCCTGAACGGGGCGTTCACGGCCACGGACGGCAGCAACCCGTTCAACACGCGGGCCATTCACGCCGCGGAGATCCCGGCCGCGAACGGGGTCACCAACGCCCATGCCCTGGCCCGCATCTACGCGGCCACGCTGGCGCCGGTGGACGGTGTGCAGTTGCTCACGGACGATGTGCGCGACACGGCTCGTCGCCCCGTCACCCCCGAGAACGAACCCGACGCCTGCCTGATCGTGCCCACGGCGTTCGGCATGGGGTTCATGACGCCGAGCATGTTCATGCCGTTCGCCGGCGCAGGGTGCTTCGGGCACCCGGGCGCGGGCGGGTCGGTGGCATTCGCCCAGCCGGAACGGCAGATGGCGCTCGGCTACGTGATGAACAAGATGGCCGGCAACCTGGCCAACGACGTGCGGGCGATGGCCCTCATCCAGGCCGCAGCCGCGGCGGCCGACGCCCACGCCTGAGCCCGTCGAAGCGACCGTCCGGGCCGCAGGGATCAGGGAACAGCGCTTCGCCGCGCTGGTCGCGCCTACATCGAGTCCGCGTAGTACTGCTCCACCACGTCGGGGTAGCTGCGGACGTAGTAGTTCCACATCTGCTCACCGAACACCGGTGCGCTGGCGGATTCGATGCCGTCGCGACCGTCGAGCAGTTCATGGCGCTTGGCCATGAACCCCGCAGCGCGGTGCCGGGGGCTGGCGTCCACGGCCTCGGCGAAACGCTCCGGGAGGTCCATCCGGTACAGCGGGGTGCGCAGGTCGGGGCCGTGGAAGTAGGCCGACGAGTAGCGCTCCTGGTGGGCGATCACCCGGTGGGTGGAGGCGACGAAGTAGTTCCCGGTGGTGGCTTGCAGCATCTCGCCGACGTTGATGATGATCGCCCCCTTGGGCGGGTCCACATCGATCCACTCACCGTCGGGCCCCTGCGCCTGCAGGCCGCCGACCTCGTGCTGGAACAGCACGGTGAGGAAGCCGGCGTCGTGATGCGCGTTCACCCCGGCTTCGCCCGGCGGGGTGGTGGGGTAGTGGATCAGCTTCATCAGGCTGAACGGCTGCTCGCCGAACGTGCTGCGGATGTGCCCACGCTCCAGGCCCAGCCCTTCGGACATCACCTCCATCAGCTCCCACGCCAGGTCGCCGGCGAGGGCGAAGAAGCGGCGCACCGCGGCCTCGAAGCCGGGCAGCACGTCGTCCGCCAGCCACTGGTTGGGGCCCTCGAGGCGCAGGAACGCCGGGTGCGCGTCGGCCGCGTAGGGAGGGTTCTCCGTGCACAGGTCGAGCTGCTCGCGGTAGTCCACGCGGTTGTTCGTCAGCTCGGCGCCGACCTGTTCCCAGCCACGGAAGTGGGGCGAGCGCGTCTTGGCGATCTGCTCCTTCACCTCGGCGGGCAGGGCGAAGAAGCGCTGCAGCAGAGCGAAGTAATCCGTGAGGAAGTCGGCCGGTACGTCGTGATCGACGACGTACAGGAACCCCACCTCGTGGCACGCCCGGCAGAGGGCTGCGGAGAGCGGCCGAGGGTCGGCGGCGCGGCGCCACGTGGCGAGCGAGAAGGTGGGAACAGTGAGCGTCATGGCAGGTATCTCCTCGTCGGCGACGCTACGACCCTCGGGGCTCGGGCTCCCAACCGGAAGTGACATGTGCCCCTCGTCACCGGCTACGGTGTGCGGAACTCAAGCACGGAGGGGGGAATACTCGGCGTGAGTTTGCTCGTAGTAGATGATGTGACGGTGCGCTTCGGCGGCATCGTGGCGCTCGACGGCCTGTCGTTCAGCATCGAGGAAGGCCACATCTGTGGCCTCATCGGCCCGAACGGTGCCGGCAAGACCACGATGTTCAACGTGGTCAGCCGGATCTACCAGCCGACCGCAGGGTCGGTCCGGTTCCGCGACCAGGAGTTGCTGACGGTGCCGGCGCACGGCATCGCCCGCCTGGGCATCGCCCGCACCTTCCAGAACCTGGCGCTGTTCCCCACCATGTCCTTGCTGGACAACGTGATGGTCGGTGCGCACAGCCAGGGCAAGGTCGGGTTCACCCGCGCGGTGTTCCGCATCGGTGCCCACAAGGAGAACAAGCAGACGCGGGACTTCGCCGGCGACCTGCTGAACGAGTTGGGCCTCGGCCAGTTGGCGTTCCGGCCGGCCATGGGCCTGCCCTTCGGCACGCTGAAGCGGCTGGAGATCGCCCGGGCGCTGGCTGCCAAGCCGACGTTCCTGCTGATGGACGAGCCCGCCAGCGGCCTCACCCACGGCGAGGTGGACGAACTGGGCGAGACCGTGGTGAAGATCCGCGACCAGTTCAACCTCACGGTGCTGTTGGTGGAACACCACATGAGCATGGTTATGGGCATCAGCGACCGGGTGGTGGCCATGGAGTTCGGCCGCAAGATCGCCGACGGCACGCCGGCCGAGGTGCAGCAGAACGACGCGGTCATCGCCGCCTACCTGGGGACGTCCGCATGAGCATGCTGAAGGTGCAAGGGCTCACCGCCGGGTACGGCCCGGTGCAGGTGCTGCAAGGCATCGACCTCGAGGTCGGTGAAGGCGAACTGGTGGTGATGCTCGGGGCCAACGGCGCCGGCAAGACCACCACCATGCGCGCCATCTCCGGCCTCATCGGCCGCTCCGGCATGGTGGAGATGGAGGGCCACAACATCACCAGGTGGTCGCCCGATCACATCGTGCGGGCCGGGATCGCCCAGGTGCCCCAAGGCCGTGGCACCTTCCCCGAGCTCTCGGTGGAGGACAACCTGCTCGCCGGTGCCTATGTGCGCCACGGCGGCGACGGCATCCGCGAGGACATGGACAAGTGGTTCGAGGTGTTCCCGCGGTTGGCCGAGCGGCGCCAGCAACGGGCCGGCAGCCTCAGCGGTGGCGAGCAGCAGATGCTGGCCATCGCCCGGGCGCTGATGAGCCGGCCGAAGCTGCTGCTGTGCGATGAGCCCAGCCTCGGTCTCGCCCCGCTGATCACCCAGGAGCTCTTCGCCGTGCTCGGCCGGCTGAACCGGGAGGACGGGCTGTCCGTTCTGCTGGTGGAGCAGAACGCCAACCTGGCGATGCACATTGCCAGCAGGGTCTACCTGCTGGAGACCGGCACCATCGTGGCCAGCGGTTCCTCCGAGGAACTCAGCGCCGACGATTCCATTCGGAAGGCGTACCTGGGGTTCTGATGGATCTGTTCCTGCAACGAGTCATCGACGGCATCAGCCAGGGCAGCGTCTACGCGCTCATCGCCCTCGGCCTGGTCATCATCTACCGGGGCACCGGCCACCTCAACTTCGCGCAAGGCGAGATGGCCCTGTTCTCCACCTACTGCGTCTATCAGTTCGGCGAGTGGGGCATCCCGATCTGGATCGCCCTCTTCCTGGGCATGGGCGTCGGCTTCGCCATCGGCGCGCTGGCCGAGGTCACATTGGTGCGGCCGATCAGTAAGAAGTCGCCGTTCGCCGTGTTCGTGGTGACGCTCGGCCTGTTCCGCCTGCTCAACTGGCTCGACGGCGCCATCTGGGGCAACCAGCAGCTGCCCAACAGCGGTGTGGGCAGCAAGCAGAAGACGTTCCCCGACCTGTTCCCCGCCGAGCCGGACGATCAGTTCAAGTTCCTCGGCGCCAACATCCGCTGGGAACGCGTCGGAGTGCTGGTGCTGGTGCTGGTCATCGGTCTGCTGCTGTACCTGTTGTTCAACCACACCAAGTTCGGCCTGGCCATGCGCGCCGTGGCCAGCAACTCGGAGAGCGCCAAGCTCACGGGCATCCGCACCCATGTGGTGCTGATGGTCAGCTGGGGCCTCGCCGCCGCCATCGGTGCCGTCGGCGGCGTGGTGATGGGTGGCTTGAACAACACGGTCAACCTCGGCCTGATGTTCGGCATCTTCATCTACGGCTCGGCCGCGGCCACGCTGGGCGGGTTCGATTCGCCAGGGGGCGCCGTCGTCGGCGGGATGGCCATCGGCCTGATCGAGAACCTCACGTCCGGGTACTTCAGCTTCATCGGCCAAGAGATGAAGCTCGGGGTCGCCCTGCTCGTGATCGTCGGAGTGCTGTTGTTCAAACCGTCCGGCCTGTTCGGCACGGCAAAGGTGGAGCGGGTATGAAGTCGTTCGTCACCATCAAGGAAGGCAGCGCCACCCACTGGGCGATCCGCCTCGTCGTGGCGGCCGCCATCGTCTGGCTCGCCATCCGCATCCCCACCGTGTGGGAGGCCGGCACGATCAGCACGGCCATCGATGCCCTCACGCTCATGGCCGCGGCCATGGCGCTCAACCTCGTGCTCGGCTATGCCGGGCAGATCTCCATCGGCCACTCGGCGTTCCTCGGCATCGGTGCCTACACCACGGGCATCATGGTGTCCCGCTGGGGTTTCAGCCCGTGGCTGACATTCCCGGTGGCGTTCGCCGTGTCGTTCCTGCTCGGTGTCATCGTGTCGTTCCCGGCGGCGCGGATCAAGGGCGTGTACCTGGCCCTCGTCACCCTGGCCCTCGGCCTGGTCTTCCCGCAGATGATGACCTGGAAGAAGCTCGCCTGGCTCACCGGTGGTGGCTCCGGCCTGCCCGTGTCGTGCCCGGCGACGGGTGTCAGCCGCACGTGCCCGGGGACCGAGGTGCCGACCACCGGCTTCAACATCGGGCCGGCAGCCAAGGGCCAGATGGAGACGTTCGAGATCTTCGGCTGGAAGCCGTTCGGCAACCTGCAGCGCCCGGACAACAAGGCGGCCTTCTACTACTGGATCGCGGCCATCGTCGCCGTCGTCGTCTACCTCTGCTGCCGCGGCGTGGTGAAGAGCCGCATCGGGCGTTCGCTGATCGCCATCCGGGACAACGAGACCGCGGCCGCGGTGATGGGGGTCAACCTCGTCAGCACGAAGGCGTTCATCTTCGGCATTTCGGCCGGCCTCTGCGCCCTCCCCGGTTGTGTGAAGGCCATCACCACCGGCGGCGTCAGCCCGGAGGGCCTGGTGAGCATCACCGTGCTCGGCGCCATCACCTTCCTGATCGTGATGGTGATCGGCGGCGCCGGTTCGCTGTGGGGCCCGGTCATCGGCGCCGTGCTGTACGTGTTCATCAACGACAAGACGGGCACCTGGGACAAGGACGAGAAGATCCCCGGGCTGTTCCGGCCATTGCTCAGCTGGGCCGAGGTGGCACCGGCGGACGGCATCTTTGCGCTGTTGCTGATCCTTCTCATGTTCGTCGCCCCGAGAGGGCTTGTGGGCATGTGGAAGCAGTACAGTCCACTCATCGTTCGTGTCGTTCCCCGGCCCGCCGGTGCGGGCGGCGCAGCGATCGCGTTGGCCACTGCCAGCGCGGATACCACCACCACCAATGAGGGGGACACTCAATGAAGCAGCGCAAGCGAGTGCTGGGGGCGTTCATCGCCGCCAGTGCACTGTTCGCCGCCGCCTGCAGCGACGACGACAAGTCGACAACGCCGGCCACGGAGGCGCCTGACGGCACCGACGCACCTGACGCCACGGATGCGCCCGATGGCACGGATGCCCCGGACACCACCGATGGTCCGGTTGAAACCGACCCGCCGGCTGCGGAGGGCTGGGCCGTCGACACGTCGCTGTGCGTGGACGAGGCTGCCGCCAACGCCCCGATCGAAGGCACGATCAAGATCGGCTCGGCGATGCCGCTGTCCGGTGGTGCCGCTGCCGCAGCCTTCGCCCCGGTGAAGGACGGTTTCGAGGCCTACATCCAGTACGCCAACGAGAACGACATCCTCGGCGACATGGAGATCGAGATCGCGATCGAGGACGACCAGTACAACGCCGAGCTCACCCCCGGCGCCGTGGCCACCCAGCTCGATGCCGGCGCTCACATCTTCTCGGGCATCATCGGCTCGGCCAACAACGCGGCCGTGCGCGACACCCTGAACCAGAACTGCGTGCCGCAGCTGGCCGCACTCACCGGCTCGCCGGCGTGGGGCGACGTGGCGAACTACCCCTGGACCACCGGCGAGTTTGTGCCGTACACCATCGAGTCCCAGGTCTACGCGGCGCAGATCGCCGAGCTGTACCCCGAGGGCGCCACGGTCTCGCTGTTCCACGTGAACAACGAGTTCGGCCAGGTGTACGTCGACGCGTTCAATGAGATCGCCGGCGACTACGGCATCGAGATCATCGGCGAGGAGACCATCGAGGCCGCAGAGCAGGCCCCGCCCACCGCCCAGATCACCCACATCGCGGCTGCCAAGCCCGACGTGATCATGGCCGTGCCGCTGGGTGCCCAGTGCATCGGCTTCCTCACCGAGGTCGCCAACGCCAAGGCCGCCGACCCGAGCTGGACCCCGGCCGTGTTCGTCACCAACACCTGCGGCAGCAGCCTCATCCTCGGCGCCGCCGGGGCCGCTGGTGACGGCCTGTACACCTCGAGCAACG
>JBPOIX010000106.1:0-31853 GCA_052034175.1 Actinomycetota bacterium | reverse complement strand
TGTTCGAGACGGCCGTCGCCCATCAGGCCACCCGGGTGGCGCCGCTCACCGATCCGTCGGACGAACAGCTCACCACCCTCACCGCGAACGACATCGCACCGGTCGACGCCTGACTGCACCATCCGAGGGCCGGCGCGCGGCCTCCTACGCGCAGCATGGCCGGGCCACTACCCTGGGGTGCATGGTGCCTGCGCTGGTAGTTCTGGCCGTCGTCGCCGTCGCGGGGGCGGCGTGGTGGTGGCGTCGTCGCACCCGTGGCATTCCGCAGGCAGAGGTGGACCCGTTCACCCTCGGCGAGCCGTGGCGGCGACATGTGCAGGGCGCGGTGGCCGCGCAGCGCCGCTACCGGGACATCGTTCGCGACGTGCAACCGGGCCCGTTGCGCGACCGGCTTTCGGCCATCGGCGGCCAGGTGGAGCAGGCGGTGTCGGAGTGCTACGCCGTCGGCCGCGACGGCGAGGAACTCGACGATGCGCTGGGCCGCCTCGACGTGGCCTCGCTCGATCGGCAGCTGCAGCGCGCCTCGGACGAGGTGGCACGCGGGTCACTCACCACACAGCTGGCGGCCGCCGGCCGTCTCCGGGCCGCCCGCGACGACACGGATGCCCGCTTGCGCCTCCAGGTCACGCGCATGGGCGAACTGGTCGCGTTGGCGGCCGAGGTCAGCGTCGGCACGGACAACACCGACGTGCTCGGCACCGGTGTCACCGACGTGGTCACCCAGCTGGAGGGCTTGCGCCAGGCCCTGCAAGAGGTGCAGCAGCCGGGGCGGCCCGCCACCTCACCGTGAGCAGCCTGATCCGCTCGAACCTGGCCGTGGCCGCCGGCACGGCGATGTCGCGCGTCACCGGCCTCGTCCGGGTAGGGGTGCTCGGCGCAGTGCTCGGCAGCCCGAGTGCGGTGGCCGACGCCTACGACCTGGCGAACGGCACGCCGAACATGATCTACGAGTTGCTCATCGGCGGCGTCCTCAGCAGCTCGCTGGTCCCACTCTTCACCCGCCTGCACGACGAGCGTGACGAAGAGGGCACGAACGCCGTCGTCTCGGTTGCCGTCGTGGTGCTCGGCGCACTGACACTGATCGCGGTCCTGGCGGCCCCACTGGTCTTCCACCTGTACTCGATCCTCACCGCCGACTCTGTCGACGCCGGCGAGTACCGCGCCGTCGGCAGCGCCCTGGCACGGATGTTCCTCGTGCAGATCTTCTTCTACGGCCTCAACGCCCTCGTGAGCGCGCTGCTGCACGCGAGGCGGCGCTTCTTCGCGGCCGCCTGGGTCCCCACCCTGTCGAACCTGGTGATCATCGTCTCGCTCCTGCTCGTTCCGAGGGTCACCGATGGCGCTGTCCCCACCCCGGCCGACGTGTTGAACCAGGCCGACCTGCGGTGGCTGCTGGGCGCCGGGGCCACCGTGGGGATCGCAGTGATGGCGCTGGCGCTCCTCCCCTCGTTGCGCGCCGCCGGTATCCGCCTGCGCTTCCGGCCCCAGTTCTCCAACCCGGCCGTGCGCAGGCTGCGCACGCTGTCCAGCTGGGCCCTGGGGTACGTGGTGGCCAACCAGGTGGCCCTGATCGCGATCCGCAACCTGTTGCGCGGCGGCGACGGTTCGGCCTTCGCCTACTCCCGTGCCTACCTGTGGTTCGTGCTCCCCCATGGGCTGCTGGCCATGTCGATCGCCACCACGTTCCTCCCGGAGCTCTCCAGCGCCGTCACCCGCCGCGACCGTGCGGCCCTGATCGACCGTTCCTCGCTCGGCATCCGGTTGATCGCGCTGGTCACGATGCCGGCGGGTTTCGGCCTGTTCGTGCTCCGCCGGCCGATCATCGGCGCAGCCTTCGAACACGGCAACGTCACCGCCGCCGACGCGCTCGTCACGTCCCGCGCCCTGGCCGGGTTCGCGCTCGGCCTCGTCGGCTTCTCGGTGTACCTCTTCGTGCTTCGTGTGTTCTACGCCCATCACGACGCCCGCACGCCCTTCGTCGTCAACCTGGTCGAGAACCTGATCAACATCGTGCTCGCGGTGCTCCTCGTGGTCCGCTTCGGCCTTCTCGGTCTCGGGGTCGCCTTCGCCCTGGCCTACCTGCTGACCGCACTATGGAGCCTGCAGATCGTGTCCTACAAGGTGCCGGGCTTTCCGTTGCGGCCGATCCTCGCGGCGATCTACCGGATGGCGCTGGCGTCGCTGGTGATGGCCGAGGCCACCTGGCTGGTTGCCAGAGCGGTCGGCAGCAACAGCGGCTCCGGCGCGGTGGTCCGTGTCGTCGTCGGCACGGTCGTCGGGGGCGCCGTCTACCTCGGCACCCTGCTGCTGCTCCGGGCACCGGAGCTGGACGCGCTGGCGCGCCGCTTCCGCGGCCGCCCGCCCGCGGTACCGGCCGCCGGGGAGTAGCATTCCGAGCATGTTCAAGGTGTTCAAGAAGTGGTGGAAGTACGTCACCGCAAAGTTCAACAAGAAGTTCGACGACAACGCCGACCCGAGCATCCAGCTGGAGCAAGCGCTGCGTGAGGCGCAGGATCAGCACCGGCGCCTGAAGGAACAGGCGGCCAACGTCATCGCCAACCAGAAGCAGGCGGAGATCCGCCTCAACGGCAAGATGACCGAGCTGGAGAAGCTGAACGGCAACGCCCGCCAAGCGTTGATCATGGCTGCGGATGCGGAGAAGGCCGGCAACGCCGCCAAGGCTGCCCAGTACACCAGCGCGGCCGAGACGATCGCCAACCAGCTGATCCAGGTGGAGAAGGACGTCGAAGGCCTCAAGGCCATGGTGATGGACTCCACCCAAGCCGCGGACCAGGCCAAGGCCGCGGTGCAGCAGAACGGCCGCCTGCTGCAGCAGAAGCTCGCTGAGAAGCAGAAGCTGCTGTCGCAGCTGGAGCAGGCCAAGATGCAGGAGCAGATGAACTCGGCCATGAGCCAGCTGCAGGAAACCGTCGGCGACGACGTGCCCACCCTCAACGAGGTGCAGCAGAAGATCGAAGCCCGCTATGCCAAGGCCAAGGCCACCAGCGAACTGCAGGACGTCAGCGTCGAGAGCAGCATCCTGGAGATCGAGCAGGCCACGGCGAATGTGGAAGCCCAGAGCCGTCTCAGCCAGTTGCGCACTGAACTCGGGCTGGACGCCGCCGCGGCACCCCAGGCCGTGGAGCAGCCCAAGCCCGCCGCCGGCTGACCCACCCCGTCGCACGCACTCCCTCGGCGTCGTCCCTGCCTTCGGGCAGCGGGCG
Source organism: Actinomycetota bacterium (assembly GCA_052034175.1). GTDB lineage: Bacteria > Actinomycetota > Acidimicrobiia > Acidimicrobiales > Ilumatobacteraceae > UBA668. The sequence goes on along the minus strand of JBPOIX010000106.1, from coordinate 28,629 downwards.
GCGCCGAGTTGCGCTTTTCAGACCAACAGCAGCAGGTCGTCGCGGTGGATCGCCTCGTGCGCCGTGTGCGGCGGGAGTTCGCTGGTGCGCTTACCCTTCACCGCGCGCAGGGTGGTTGCATCGGCGAGCACGATACCGCGGGCCACCGCGGCGCCGGAGAGGTCGCGCACGTCCACCACGTCGCCCTCGTCGAAGTTACCGCGAACCTCGGTGATGCCCGCCGGTAGCAACGACGTGCCCCGCTCCACGAGGGCGCGGCGTGCGCCGTCGTCCACCACCAGCGAGCCCTCGATGTTCGTGGCGAACCCGATCCAGAGCTTGCGTGCCGGCAGGTTGCGGGTGCTGGGCAGGAACGTGGTGCCGACCTGTGCCCCGGCCACCGCGTCAACCAGCGAGTTCTCCCGCGCCGCGCGGGCGATGACGGCCCGCACCCCGGCCCAGCTGGCCATCCGCGCGGCCGACAACTTGCTGGCCATCCCGCCACTTCCGCGGTTGGAACCCGATGCCGTGGCGGCCACCGACAGCAACGGGTCGTCGGCCTCGACCACAGGGATCAGGGTGGCCGTCGGGTCGGTGCGCGGGTCGGCCGTGTACAGCCCGGGCGTGTCGGTGAGCAGGACCAACAGGTCGGCGGCGACGTTGTGCGCCACCAGCGTGGCGATGCGATCGTTGTCCCCGTAGCGGATCTCGTCGCTGGCGATGGCGTCGTTCTCGTTGACGATCGGCACGCACCCCAACTCGAGCAACCGCACCAGGGTTTGACGGGCGTGAAGGTACTGCCGTCGATCGACGAAGTCGTGAGGCACCAGGAGCACCTGAGCCGCCACCAGGTCGTGGCGGGCGAGGGAGCGGTTGTAGGTCTCCATCAGCCTGCTCTGCCCCGCGGCGCTGATGGCCTGCAGCGTGGGCACGTCGGTCGGCCGGGCGGCCAGGCCGAGCGCCGCCACTCCCGCCGAGACCGCCCCGCTGCTGACGAGGATGACCTCGTGCCCGCCGCGGCGCAGCGCCGCCAGCTGGTCGCACAGCGCATCGATGACATCCAGCTGGATGACCCCGACGGCATCGGTGAGCGATGACGTGCCGATCTTGGCGACGACACGCACGGCTCAGACCTCCTCGTGGTACTCGAAGCTGAACGCGGCGATCCAGATGATGTCGCCGTCCCGTGCGCCCGCCCGGGTGAGCATCTTCGGCACGTTGAGGCGCTTGAGCTGGTGGTCGATGTAGTTCAGCGCCTCCGGTGTGGTGACGTCGTTCAGGGCCACCACCCGCTCGACCTGCTTGCCGATGAGGCGGAACTCGTTGTCGCCCAGGCGTTCCACCCGCGCACCGTCCGCGTCCGGGCGGATGATGACGATGCCCTCCTGCTCGGGCTCGGCCTGCCGGGCCTCGTGCACCAGGGCGGCCATCCGGCCGACGAGGTCGCGCACACCCTGGTTCGTGACCGACGACAGGGTGTTGCCCTCCCAGTCGTGCAGCGCAGAGTCGCTCTTGGTACCGACCACCACCCGAGGGCGGTCCAGTAGTTCAGGCCGGTACTCGCCCAGCTCGTGCAGCAGGATGCGTTCCTGCTCCTGCGGGGTCGGGCCGTCCGGGTCCGAGAGGTCGAGCATCACACACAACACGCGAGCGCGTTCGATGTGCTTGAGGAACTTGTGCCCCAGCCCCTTGCCTTCGTGGGCGCCCTCGATGAGGCCCGGGATGTCGGCGACGACGAACTCGGTGCTCTCGTCCAACCGGACGACGCCGAGGTTGGGCTCCAGCGTGGTGAACGGATAGTTGGCGATCTTCGGCTTGGCCGCGCTGATGACGCTGATCAGGGTGCTCTTGCCGACGTTGGGAAAGCCGACGAGGGCCACGTCGGCCATCAGCTTCAGCTCCAGCTTCAGCCAACGGTCCTCGCCGTGCTCACCCTGCTCGGCAAAGGTTGGGGCGCGGCGGCGGTTCGACAGGAACTTGGCGTTGCCGCGGCCTCCACGCCCACCCGCGGCGGCCAGCCAGCGGTCGCCATGGTGTGCCAGGTCGGCCAGGAGCTCCCCGGTGTACATGTCGGTGATGACGGTTCCCTCGGGCACCATCACCTCGAGCGGCTTACCGCGCTTGCCGTGGAGGTCCTTGCCCTGGCCGTGCACGCCATCCTGGCCGCGGCGGTGGGGATGATCCTTGAAGGCGATCAGCGAGGCGACGTTGCGGTCGGCCACCATCCAGATGTCGCCGCCCTTCCCGCCGTCGCCGCCGTTCGGGCCGCCCATCGCCACCGGGCCTTCGCGACGGAACGCGACACAGCCGGCACCTCCGTCGCCGGCGCGCACATTCAGTTGGGCTTCGTCGACGAATCCGCTCATAGGGTTTCACAAGGCTACCGGCACCCTGCGCACCCCTCCGAGTGTTTCGCGTTCCCTGCGACCATGTCATGTCCATACGCGCCGCTTCGGCGCGCCGGCGGGTGACGAGGAAGGCCCGCGCAGGAGGCCACGGGGCGGCGAACGCGCGCCGGCGGTAGGGCTGGGTGCAGGTGCCACGGGGCGGCGAACGCACCTCGGTACGCTGGCCGGATGGCAGGGATCGACGAGCGTGCGGATCGGTGGGCGGCCACGATGGCCGGCCACGCTGCCGCGGCCGGCCTTCATCTCGCCCACGCGGACTCCTGGGCAGGCAGCGGCTCCCGGTTCACCCTCCCCCGCCAGGCCCGCGAGGAAGCCGAGCAGGCCACGCTCGCCACGCTGGCCACCGTCGCCCGCGGCGCCGGGGAACGTGCCGTCGACGAAGAGGCCGACCCGTGGCGCACCTGCTTCGAGCGGGACCGCGACCGCATCCTCCATGCCAACGCCTTCCGTCGCCTCTCCGGCAAGACCCAGGTGTTCGTCTTCCCCGACGACCATCAACGCACCCGCCTCACCCACGCGTTGGAGGTGGCCCAGGTGGCGGCCAGTGTGGCCAGGGCACTGGGGCTGAACGTGCTGCTCACCGAAGCGATCGCGCTCGGGCACGACTGCGGCCATGGCCCCGGCGGGCACGCCAGTGAGGACGCACTCAGCCCGTTCGTGCCCGGCGGTTTCGATCATGCCCCGTGGGGCGCAGATGTCACCCTGGCGCCACTGAACCTCTGCCGGGAGACCCTGGACGGCATTCGCAACCACTCCTGGAGCCGGCCTGCACCGGCAACGCCAGAGGGCGAGGTGGTGAGCTGGGCGGACCGAATTGCCTACGTGTGCCACGACTTCGAGGACGCCGTAGCCGCCGGTGTGGTCACCCCGCAGATGCTGCCGGCAGTGGTGCGTGGCCGGTGTGGGGAGACCCGGCGCGAGCAGCTGGCCGCGTTCATCTACGGGATGATCGACGCCGCACGCGAGACCGGACGCATCGGGATGCTCGCTCCACAGGCCGAGGCATTGGCGGCGTTCCGCCGATTCAACTACGACCACATCTACCTCCGGCCAGCCAGCAAGGCGCAAGGCGCGGCCGTGGTCAGCATGTTGCGGGCACTCGTGGAGCACTACGCCGAGCGCCCCCACCTCATCCCCGACACCTGGGATCTGCTCGAGGGCAGCGCCGCCGCCGTGCACGAGGCGGTCGCCTATGTCGGCGGGATGACGGACCGCTTCGCCTGCCGCCAGGCGCTGGCGCTGCTGGGCTGGCCGCGCGAGCAGCTTCCCCAGGGGGTCGACACCCCCGTCTGAGGCTTGATGCCAAAACGGCAACAGCCCGGCCTCGAGGGCCGGGCTGCGCACGAATGTGCGGGTGACGCAGTGGTCAGGCGACGGGTTCGATGTCGATGACCCGGCGGCCACCGCGCTGGCCGAACTTCACGGCACCATCGGTGAGCGCGAACAGGGTGTCGTCGCCGCCCTTGCCGACGTTCTTGCCGGGGTGGAACTTGGTGCCACGCTGGCGGATGAGGATGCTGCCGGCGGTGACGGCCTGGCCGCCGAACGCCTTCACGCCGAGGCGCTGTGCATTTGAATCGCGGCCGTTACGAGTTGAGCCGCCGCCCTTGGTCTTCGACATGTCCGGTCAGCCCTTCGTGATGGAGGTGATCTCGAGAACGTGGTACTTCTGGCGATGCCCGTAGCGCCGGCGCTGGTTGGTGCGGCGCTTGTAGGTGAAGCCGTTGATCTTCGGGCCCTTGGCCCAGCCGACGACCTTGGCCGTGACAGCCGCACCCTTCAGCTGATCGGGGGTGGCGAGGACGGTTTCACCGTCGACCAAGAGGACAGGGGTAAGGGAAACCTCGGCGCCTTGCTCGGCATCGAGCAGTTCCACATGGACCTGCTGACCCTCGGCGACCCGGGCCTGTTTCCCACCGGAAGCGATCACTGCGTACATAGCCCTGCAATCTTATCGGTGAGCAGCCTCGGTCGAAACCGGCGGCCCCAACTCATTCGAGCAGTGCGGTGTCGATGACCACCCCGCGGCCCTGGCAGTTCGGGCACTGATCGGCGAAGTTCACCAGCAGCCCCTCCCCGATGCGCTTGCGGGTCATCTCCACCAGGCCGAGCTCGGAGATGTCGAACACCTGGGTACGGGTCTTGTCCCGGGCGAGCGCCGAGCGGAACGCATCCACCACCTTGCGCCGGTTGTCCTTGATCTCCATGTCGATGAAGTCGATCACCACGATGCCGCCGATGTCCCGCAGGCGCAGCTGCTTGGCAACCTCCTCGGCCGCCTCGAGGTTGTTGCGGAAGACGGTTTCTTCGAGGTTGGTCGTGCCGACGTTCTTGCCGGTGTTGACGTCGATCACGGTGAGGGCCTCGGTGTGCTCGATGATCAGCGACCCACCACTGGGCAGCCAGACCTTCCGGTCGAGCGCCTTGTGCAACTGCTCATGGATGTGGAAGCGCTCGAACAGGGGCAGCCCGTCCTCGACGGCATCGAAGTACTCGACCCGGTCGGCGAGCTCGGGGTTGAAGGCTCCGACATAGTCCCGCACGTCCTCGAACAGGCGCTGGTCGTCGATGACCACGCCGCGGTACTCGGCGTTGAATTCCTCGCGGATGACCCGCACCGCCAACTCGGGCTCGCGGTAGAGCAGCGCCGGGCCTTGGGCCTTCTTGGCTTTGGCTTCGATCGCATTCCACTGGTCCAGGAGGCGGGTCATGTCGGCGCGCAGCTCGTGCTCGGTGGCGTGCTCGGCGGCGGTGCGCACGATCAACCCGTGCTCGGCCGGCTTCACCCGGTCGAGGATGTTGCGCAGTCGCTTGCGCACGTCGTCCGGGAGGCGCTTGGAGATGCCGTACGTCTTGGAGTTCGGGATCAGCACCACGAACCGGCCGGGCAGCGAGACCTCCTGAGTGAGGCGCGCGCCTTTGGCCCCGATCGGGTTCTTGGTGACCTGGCAGACGATCAGCTGCTTGGCGCGCAGCATCTGCTCGATGCGCGGCTGGGAGGACTTCTCGACGATGTCCTCCTCGTTGTACTGCACGTCGCCGCGGTACAGCACTGCGTTCTTCGGTGTCCCGATGTCGACGAACGCGGCCTCCATACCCGGCAGCACGTTCTGCACCTTGCCGACATAGATGTTGCCGTGGATCTGGCCGACGTCGTCCGCGGGGCGGCTGACGTAGTGCTCGATCAGGTTGCGGCCTTCGAGCACCGCGACCTGGGTGAGGCTGGGGCGCACCTGGACGCACATCAGATAGCGGCCGATGGGGCGCCCGTTGCGTTCGCGACCGCGACGTCGTTCCAGCACATCGGCATCCAGTTCGGCCACCGGGCCGGGCGTGCCACGCCCGGTGACGGCGGTCGCCGTCCGGCCCTTGCCACCGCGGCGGCGCTTCTTCTTACCGTCCGCGTCAACGTCCGAGGCAGTGGCGGCCGCCTGCGCGGAACCGCTGTTGTCCTGCCGGGCGACACCACCGCGTTCGGCTGCCGTGCCACCGCGCGGCTGCTTGGCCTGCTTGGCCGGCTTGGGCTTCGCCGCAGCCGGGGCGCCGGAGGCGGGCCCGGGCGGAGGGGTGGCGGGGGCGGGCCGAGTGTCGCCGATCTGCGGCTTGCGAACCAGCGCCTGGTCGGCCGCGGCGGCGGACGGGCGATTCTCGCTGATGCGTTCGGGGAGCTCGTCCTGCTCGGTGCCGGCGGTGGTGGCCGGGCGCGGCTGACGCTGGCGCGCGGGGCGCTGAACGACGGCACGGGCGTCGTGCTCGTCGGGCGCCGCCGTGGCATCGTCGTCCGCGTCGTCGTCGCCGTCATCGTCAGCGTCGTCGGCGTTCTCCCCCGCCGTCGCCGGGCGCTTGCGGTTCTTGCCACCACGGGATCCGCGGCGCCGCTTGCGGTTGGCCGGGCGAACCGTCGGGTCGCCCGCAACATCGCCCTCGCCACCCTCGCCACCCTCGTCGCCGCCCAGGTCGCGGGCGTCGCCGCCCGGGGCGCCGTCGCCACGGGCGTCGGGGCCGGCCTGGTGCTCCGGCGCAGAAGCTTCGGCCGGCGGCGGGGCGGCTGCGGCGGCTGCGGCGGCTACGGGCGGCTGCCCATCGGGCGCCGTGGTCGTTTCGTTGTTGTCCATGTCAGTTCCTTCTCACGCACACCCGGCGAGGGCGTGCAGTCGCGGCGCGTCCACGGGAAGGAGCTCCCGTTGGACGCCGCCGTCGTCGATCCATTGCTGTGTGCGCAGGACGCGGGCCGCCACGTCCAGCGCGTCCAGGTGGGGGAAGAGCGCGGCCACCAGCTCGGTCGGCCGCAGGCCGCGGCCGACGGTGACCAGTTCGGCAGAGACCACAGGGCGAGCGACCCCGTCCAGCTCGGCCACCACTTTGTCCACCACTGCCAAGCCGGCCACCGCCGGCCGGATGTCGTCCGTCCGGCGCTGGCCCTTGCGTTCGCGGTCCAGAAGGACTTCCTCGGCGGTGGCGAATGCGGCGACGGCTTCTTCGGCCTCGGCAGGCGACACATGTGCCAGCTCCAGACGCCATGTGCATGCCACCACCGCATCCTGCAGCGAAGCGCTCCCCGGCGGGCACGGCTCCATGCACACGACCTCGTACCCCGTCGGCAGGGCCGCGGCCAGACGGCCCGGCAGGACGGCAGGGTCCCAGTCCGCGGCGTCGGCGAGCTCCATGTCGAGGAACTCCGCCAGGCTCTCGGCGCCAGTCGGCAGGGCGAGCCCGAACGACAGCTTGGGCCGCGGCGTGAAGCCGGCCGAGTAGGCCAGCGGTACGCCGGCCTTGCGGACGGCACGTTCCCAGTGGTTCGCCGTGTCTCGGTGGCTGGTGAAACGCACCTTGCCGACCTTGGTGTGGCGCAGGCGCAGCCTCATGCCACCACCTCCGCGCCGGCTGCCACGGGCGCTGCCGACTGTGGCGACCCCTCGGCTGCGGCAACAGGGCCGGGTCGCTTCGACAGCAGCACGGGTACCTCGCCGCCGCGGGCCAGGTCCTGCCCGGTGCCCTGGCTGCCACCAGCGGGCGGCACCGGCGAGGCGACGACATGCTCGATGCCATACCCCGTGCACACCCCGCAGTCGTAGCACGGGGTCCAGCGACAGTCCTCCACACCGTGCTCGCGCAACGCGTCCTGCCAGTCCTGCCAAAGGAAGTCCTTGTGCAGGCCCGCCGACAGATGGTCCCAGGGCAGCACCTCGTGCTCGTCACGATGGCGATGGACGTACCAGTCCGTCGAGAGCCCCTCGGCGGCCATCGCGTCCTCCCAGCGACCGACACGGAAGAACTCGTGCCATTCCTGGAACACACCGCCGGAACGCCAGACACGCTCCATCACGGCGCCGATCCGCCGGTCGCCGCGAGAGGTGATGCCTTCGGCCAGGGTTGCCGAAGGGTCGTGCCACTTCACCTGCACGCCCTTGGCCTTCTGCGACGCGTCGCGAACGAGTTGCACCTTGCGCCGCAGTTCGGCGGTGGTGTTCTGGCCGAACCATTGGAACGGGGTGTGCGGCTTCGGCACGAACCCCCCGAGGCTGACCGTGACGCTGGCACGGTTCGTGTGCTGGCGGCCGATGCGCACACAGTTGCGGGCCAGGTCGATGATCCCGAGTGTGTCGATGTCCGCCTCGGTGGGCAGGCCGGTGAGGAAGTACAGCTTCGTGCGGTGCCACCCCTGTGAGAAGGCGGAGTCCACGGCGCCGTAAAGGTCTTCTTCGGTGATCAGCTTGTTGATCACCTGACGCAGCCGCCACGAACCGGCTTCCGGCGCGAACGTCAACCCGCTCCGACGGCCGCCGGAGACCTGGGCCGCCAGCCCGACCGTGAACGCGTCCACCCTCAGCGAGGGCAGGCTGACCGTGAGTTGCTCCGAGGTCCCGCAGCCCGCAGGGTTGAGGCCCTTGGTGAGCGCCTCGATGCCGCTGTAGTCGGCGGTGCTGAGCGAGGTGAGGCTGACTTCGTCGTACCCGCCGGCGCGGACACCCTGCTCGATCATCGTTCGCACCTGCTCCGCGGGACGTTCGCGCACGGGGCGGGTGATCATGCCCGCCTGGCAGAACCGGCAACCACGCGTGCAGCCACGGAAGACCTCCACGGCCAGCCGATCGTGCACCACTTCCGTCAGGGGAACCAGAGGGCGGCGGGGGTACGGCCAGGCGCCGAGGTCGGCGACGGTGCGCTTGTGCACCACCGCCGGCACATCCGGGTACTTCGGGGTCACCGCGCGCAGTGCCGGCCCGTCGTACTCGACGTCGTACATGCTCGGCACGTACACGCCAGGCACCTTGGAGAGCTCCCGGAGGACGCCGACGCGGCTGCCCGGGGTGCGCCCCGAAGCCTTCCACGCGCGCACGACGTCGGTGATCTCACCGATGACCTCTTCGCCCTCGCCGAGCACGGCGATGTCCACATAGTCGGCCAGCGGCTCGGGGTTGAAGGCGCAGTGCCCACCGATGGCCACCAGCGGATGATGTTCGTCGCGCTGGGCGGAGCGCACCGGCACGCCCGCCAGGTCCACCATGTTCATCACGTTGGTGAACACCAGCTCGGCCGACAGGTTGAACGCCAGCAGGTCGAAGTCCCCCGCGGCCCGATGCGTATCGACGCTGAACAGGGGCACCGAACGCGCCCGCATCAGGCCCTCAAGGTCCGACCAGGGGGCATAGGCGCGCTCAGCCACGGCATCGTCGCGCTCGTTCAAGATGTTGTACAGGATCTGGAGCCCCTGGTTGGGCAGCCCGACTTCATAGGTATCGGGGTAGGCGAGCAGCCAGGAAACCTTCCCGGGCGCGTGCCGGGGGGTAATGGCGCCGTCCTCGCACCCGATGTAGCGGGCGGGCTTGGAAACCCGAGCCAGGAGCGGTTCGACCCGCGCCCAGAGAGAACTCATTTCATTTCCAGTCTAGCTCTGGTTGGCCGCCGCGGCTGGGGACTGCTCACCGGTAGCGCCGCATGTGGACGTTCTGCACGAGCCCGATGAGCGCGAAGAAGGTGACGATGCCCGACCCGCCGTAGGAGATGAACGGCAGCGGAAGGCCCGTGATCGGCATGACACCGATGGTCATGGCCACGTTCTGGAACACCTGCCACAGGAGCATCGTGAACACACCCGCGCACAGATAGGTGCCCAACAGGTCGCGGGAGAGGTGGGCGATGCGCCAGATCCGCAGGAGGACGATCGCGTACAGCCCGAGCAGGACCGCGCAGCCGATCAGACCGAACTGCTCCCCCACTGCCGAGATCGGGAAGTCGGCCCACTGCACCGGGATGTCCTTGGGGGCGTTCGTCATCGGGCCCTGCAGCCAGCCCTTGCCGGCGATGCCGCCGGTGGCCAAGGCGCGAATGGCGTTGCGCCCCTGGTACACCAGGTCGCGCAACCCGGGGTCGTTGGTGTTCTGGTTGAAGAACACCGTGAACCGCTGGATCTGGTACTCGTTCACCAGTTTCGTCACCACTGCCGCCAACACGGTCAGCACCGACAGCACAGAGATCATGAAGATGTATCGGGCCTTGGCGCCGGCCACGAGCATCAGGCCCATCACCATCGCGATCAGCACCGAAGCCGACCCGAGGTCCGGCTGGAGGATGATCAGCACCACGGGCCCGCCGACGATCATCAACCCGATGATGAACCGGTGGTACGGCAGTTCGTCGCTGCGATCGTCGGAGAGATAGGTGGCCACCAGCAGCAGCACGGTGAACTTGGCGAACTCGGCCGGCTGGAGGTTCAGCGGCCCGATGTCGAAACTGAGCACCGTCTTGTTGCCCTGCACCTTCAGCAGGTTCATCAGCGTGATCAGGACGAGCAGCATGATCGTCGCGCCGAACAGAAAGCGAGCGTGGTCCTTCCACCACTCGTAGTCGAAGGACATCACGACAGCCATCGCCAGCACCGCGGCGATGAGGAAGATCTCCTGGCGGCTGACGAAGAAGAAGCCGTACGGCACCGTCTGGCCGATCGGGAACTTGCTGTAGGACGCCGAGTAGACGACGGCCAGGCCGATCAGCGAGAGCGCACCGACGGCGATCATCAGCACCCAGTCGATGTTGCGCGTCGGGGCACCGGGGCTGGCGTGGATGTTGCCGAGGCCGGAGTCCGGGCGGCGCCGGAACGGGAAGGGCATCGGGTCTCAGCCTCGCCCTGCGTCGGCCGCGCCACCGAGGCAGGTGGTGTCGGCGAGCTGCTTGGGCGGCGCCGCCACCGTGCTCGTGAGGTCGAGCGTGTCGCTGACCACGACAGGGTCCATCTCGATGTAGCCGCCGAGCGCCAGCAGGATGCACTTGGTGACAGGCGCGGCTGCCTTGGCCCCGAAGCCGCTCTTCTCCAGATAGGCGAACACGGTCCAGGGAACCTCGGGCGTCAACCCGAATGCACCGAAGGCCGAGGAGTCGTTCCACGGCAGGTTGCCGGCGCCCTGGGCGGTGCCGGTCTTCCCGGCGATCTCCATCGGAAAGCCGTTGAACAACCCTTGGCCAGTGGTTCGGTGGTCGATCTTGTCCAGGTCGGACCACAGGCTCGGCCCGCGGATCACGCGCTCCAGCCCAGCGCGGACATAGTCCAGGCCACCGTCGGCCTCCAGTTGGTCCACCATCCGCGGTTGCTCGAAGCTGGTGTTCACCTCGGCCCTGGTGAGGTCCGCCACCGCCGGCGCGGCATCGGGGGTGAGCGGCTCGAGGATCGCCTTGATGATCGTCGGCTGATAGCGGAACCCGCCGGTGGCGATGGTGGCGTAGGCCCCTGCGCTCTGCAGCGGGGTGGCCGCCATCAGACCTTGGCCGATGGCCACCTGGATCTCGTCGCCCACGAGGAGCCGCGGCTCCTCCCCTTCCGCCAGCACACCAAGTTCCACCAGCCTGGCCTTGACGGCGTCGTCGGGGATGCGGCCGCTCCACTCGAAGGGCAGTTGCACCCCTGTCTTGTTGCCGAAGCCGAAGCGTTCCAGGTTGACCTTCAACAGGTTCGTCTGATCGGCCGTCTCCTCGCTGGCCCAGTAGAACTTCTCGCCGATGCGGTAGAAGTAGGCGTCGCTGGACACCGCCAACGCCTCCACGACGTTCACCGGGCCGTACATGCACGGCAGGCCGCTGCCGCAGAAGGCGTTCTTGAACACGCAGCGGTACAGCCCGCCCTTGTGCTGGCAGTCCTCGATCCGCAGGCCGTCCGGCTGGTTGAGGGTCTCCTGCAGGGTGTAGTAGCCCTCGTCGACGTACTTGTCGCCCGGGCGGATGATGCCGGCGTGCATGGCGGACCACGCCACGAACGGCTTGATCGTCGAGCCGAGGTTGTAGTTCCCCGACACGGCGCGGTTCACCAGCACCGAGAGGTCGGGGTTGATCTTCGTGCCGTCCGGGTTCGTGCTCGGAAAGAGCTGTTGGAACTTGTCGCCGCTGATCCCGGATTCCATCCAGCGGTTGTCGAAAGTCGGGTAGCTGGCCATGGCCAGGATCTGCCCATTGGTGTGATTCATCACCACCACCGCGCCGGCGGGCGCCGTGTGGTTCACGTACTCCGGATAGTCCTCTTTGGTCCCGTCCGGAAGGGTCCGCTGGTAGAACCGGGTCTGGAACTTGGTGGCCCGGTCGAGCGGGTTGCGTGGGGCGCAATCCCGCGTCGGGCAATCCGGCCCGTAGGCGAACGGCAGGTCGCGCCGGGAACGCAGCTCGGTCTCCAGGGCCTGCTCGGCGTACTGCTGCACGTCCAGGTCGATGCTCAGCTGGATGTCGAAGCCGGCCACCGGGTCGATGTGCAGCTGCTCGCCGGTGATCGGGTCCACCTCCAGCTCGCGCACGATCGCCCCGGACGCATCCACCTCGAAGACCCGCTGCCCCCACCAGCCGTGCAGCTCGCGCTCCATCGACAGCTCCACGCCGAACTGGCCGACGCGTTCGTTCAGCCGGTAGCCCTGGTCCTGGTAGCTCTCGGCATTGCCTTCGCTGATGGCCCCCATGTACCCGACGACATGGGCTGCCAGTGGCGCATACGGATAGACGCGCTTGTACTGCTCCACCACGTCCACGCCGGGGTAGTCCTCACTGCGTTCCTTCAGGAACGCCACCACCTCCTCATCCACCCCCTCCTTCAAGGGCAGGGGCAGCAGTGTGTCGAAGCGCTGCCCCTTGGTGCACGGATCGGGCACGTCGTAGCAGGGGTCGTAGCGGCGCATGAGGTCGAGCACCGGGGTCTCGAGCGGGCCGGAGAGGCGATTGAACAGCTCGATGCGGTTGGCCTTGCGGCGCAGCATCGACCACTCGATCGTCACGGTGAGGATGCGCTTGTTGTCGGCCACGACCCGGCCTTCGGCATCGAGGATGCGGCCGCGCTCGGGCGCGATGAAGACGGTTCGGCGCTTGGCCGAGGTGACCTTGGCCTGATAGTCGGCGGCCTGCACCCCCTGGAGGAACCACAGGCGCGCACCGAGCAGGCCCAGCAGGAGAAGCGCCACGGTGGCCAGCAAGCCCAGCCGGCGGGATCGTTTGTCAACTGCCATGGCCTACCAGTCTGCTCCTGCGGGTACCGCGAGGGGTCGCGCCCGGCTCATTCGGGAATCGCCTTCCACTTCTTGCGCTTCACGCCCATCATCCACCGGCCCACTGGCATCAGCAGCGGGCACATCACCGCGGCTGCGGCGCCGACGAGCGGCACCACCGTCAGCAGCCCGCGGTCCAGCCAGCCGCTCTCCCCGCGCACCGCCTCGGCGACGGGAACCCCCAGCTCGCCGATCATGGCGCCGAGCGCGGAGAAGATCGCCGCCAGCCACCACTGCGGGTCGGGGGTGATGCTCTGCACATAGCCGGCAGTCATCCCGCCGATCCCGTACGCCAGCGCCATCAGGCCCATCGGTGTGTTGCCACTGGCGTCGTACAGCAGCCCGAGCACGAACCCGGCGATCGCGCCACGGTCGGCGCCACCGACCGCACCCGTGGCCACCACGAGGGCGAGCACGAACTGCAGCTTGACGTCGAACACCGGGTGGCGAGCGAACACCACCCGTTGGATGGCGAGTGCAGTGAGACCCACCGGCAACAGCCGGAAAAGTGGGGCGAGCAGGCTTCCTTGCACGCCTCAGCGACCCGACCCGCTGGGCAGATAGAGCACCACGGCGACGAAGTTGAGCCGGCTGAGGTCGGCGCTCGGAACAACCTCGACGAGGGAGCTGCTGGTGCCAGGCTGGCGCACGACCTTGGTGATGCGACCGATCGGAATCCCCTGTGGCGCGAGGCTCTTGGTGCCACCGGCCGTGTCGACGATGGCCCCGACGCGCACGCTGGTGACGGCGGACGACGTGTCGACGAAGCGCAGCACCAGCGGGGCGTCCGCCCCTTGGCCTTCCAGCGTTCCGGTCTCGCGGATGACGCGCTGCACCGTGGTCGAGGTGGTGACGTTCGACGGGTCCGCGGGGGCGACCGTCGAGGTCGACGTGGTGGACGACGTGGTGGCGCCCGGGGCGATCGTCGTGCTCGTCGTCGTGGTGGAGGAGGTCGTCGACGAGGTCAGGTCGTTCACCGGCACGCCCGATGGGGTTGTGCTCGAGGTGGGGGCGGAGTCGTCCTCGATCTGCTCCGGGGTGCTGAGCACCTGCGCGCTGACCGAGTACTGCGGGTCGGTGATCAGCAGCACGATGCTGCTCTCCGGAAAGACCTTGGTGATGCGGCCGATCAGGCCCGCCCCGTCGATGACGGCCATTCCCACGCCGATGCCGCGGTTGGAACCGACATTGATCTCGACCGTGTTCTGGAAGTTGCTCGGTGAATCGCCGACCACCTTCGCCGAGACGACTCCGTACAGGAACTGCGACGTCAACTGGTCCAAGCGCAGGAGCTCCCTGAAGGCAAGAATGGCGGACTCCGCCTCGAGCTCGGCGCCCTTCATCCGCGCCAACTGGTCGCGCAGCGCGTCGTTCTCCCGTTCAAGGTCGTCGACCTCGGCGATGCCCTTCCAGACACGCTCCGCAGGAAGCACCACCGTCTCCACCGCAGTCTCGAAGGGCTGCAGCACCCGCGCGAACAGCGAGCGAACCCGACCGAGCCCGGAGTTCCCGCTCTGGTCGAGGGTGATGAGGATCATCGCCGTGAGGACGACGAGCACCATGATCCGGCGGCGACTAAGGGAGAGCACAGTACGACCCCCGACGAGTTACTCGTCGCCGCCCAGCGACATCAGCCCCCGCATTGCATCGATGTTCTCCAGCGCCCTGCCCGAGCCGACGACCACGCTGAACAGCGGGTCGTGCGCGATGTTGATCGGCATCCCGGTCTCGTGGGACAGGCGACGATCGAGACCGGCCAGCAGCGCACCACCGCCGGTGATCATGATCCCGGCCTCCATGATGTCGGCGGCGAGCTCGGGCGGGGTCCGGTCCAGGGTGGTCTTCACGGCGTCCACGATGGCAGACACAGGCTCCGAAAGGGCCTCGCGCACCTGCTCGGTGGTGAGCGGGATGGTCCGCGGCAAGCCGCTGATGAGGTCGCGACCACGGATGTCCGCCGTCAGCTCCTCGTCCAGCGGCCAGGCCGACCCCATGTGGATCTTGATCTCTTCGGCCGTGCGATCGCCGATGGCCAGGGAGAATTCCTTCTTGACGTACTGCATCACGGCGTCGTCGAGTTCGTCGCCGGCAACGCGGACGGACTGCGCGGTGACGATGCCGCCCAAGGAGATGACGGCCACCTCGGTGGTGCCACCACCGATGTCGACGATCATGTTGCCGCTGGGCTCGTGCACCGGCATGTCCGCCCCGATGGCCGCGGCCATGGGCTCTTCGATGATGTGCACCGGCTTGCGTGCACCGGCGTATTCGGCGGCGTCCTGCACGGCACGCTGCTCCACACCGGTGATGCCGGACGGCACGCAGATGACCATTCGCGGCTTGCTCCAGCGGCTGGCGTGCACCTTCTGGATGAAGAAGCGCAGCATCTTCTCGCAGACCTCGAAGTCGGCGATGACGCCATCCTTCAAGGGACGGATGGTCTTGATGCGGCCGGGCGTGCGGCCCATCATCCGCTTCGCTTCGAGGCCCACGGCGACGGGACGGCCGTCGGTGATATCGATGGCGACCACGGAGGGTTCGTTGAGCACTACGCCCTGCCCGCGGGCGTAGATCAGCGTGTTGGCCGTGCCAAGATCGATCGCCAGGTCGCGGCCGAGCGCGAGTGGATTGCTTCTCGCCATCACCAACCTCCTGCCCTGGCTCGACGTACTGATCCGCCAGTGTAGCGGGAGCGGCGAATGTTACAGATTCGGGAAGAAAATCCCGATCTCACGCACGGCCGACTCGGCGGAGTCGCTGCCGTGGATGAGGTTCTCCGTGAACGACGCGCTGAGGTCGCCACGGATGGTGCCACCGGCAGCCTTGCGGCTGTTCGTGGCGCCCATGAGCGTGCGCATCACTTCCCAGGTGTCCTCCGGACCCTCGACCACCATCGCCACCACCGGGCCGCTGCTCATGAACGACACCAGGTCGGCGTAGAAGCCCTTGCCGACGTGCTCGGCGTAGTGCTGGGCCAGGGTGGCCTCGTCGAGCAGGCGCAGGTCCATGGCCACGATCGTGAGGTCCTTGGCTTCGATGCGGCGGATGATCTCGCCGGCGAGCTTGCGGCGGACGGCGTCGGGCTTGAGGAGGACGAGGGTGCGGTCAGACATGGACACCGAGGCTACCGACGCTTTACGTAAACGTTGTCGGGCCCTGCAGTACCGCTGACCAGGACCTCCGCTTCGACAGCCTTTACGTAAAGCTGGGACTGCGGGCTCGACGAGTTCAGCGCAGGACGTCGCGCAGGTGCGGGCGGGCGGCGCCGACGATGTACAGCGAGCCGGTGACGACGATCGCGTCCTCGGCGGCCGCGCCACGTAACGCCAGGTCGATGGCCTGTTCCACCGTGGCCCGCTGGACCACCTCGTCGCAGCCCATGGCCCGAGCCGCCGCCGTGAGCTCCGCGGCGTCCATCCCCCGCGCGGAGGGCGCAGTGCAGGTGATGACCATGTCGAACTCATCGGCCCGCAACGCCCCGAGCATCTCCCGCGGGTCCCGCCCCTGCAGGCACCCCACCACCAGGACCCTGCGGCCCGCGGGGTCGAAGTCCTCGAAGAACACCGAGGCGCAGGTGTCCGCGCCGGCCGGGTTGTGCGCGCCGTCGACGATGACCAGCGGCTGATGGCCCATGACCTCGAAGCGGCCCGGCATGACCACCTCGGCAAACCCCTCGGCGACGATGTCGCCCGGCACCGGTGCGGCGAAGAACGCCTCGACGGCGGTGAGCGCCACGGCTGCGTTGTCCCCCTGGTGGCGGCCGTGCAGCGGCACGAACACGTCGGGGTAGACGGTGGTCGGGGTGCGCAGATCCACCAGCCTGCCGCCAAGGGCCAGCTGGTTCTCCAGCACGTCGAACTGCTCCCCGCGCAGCAGGTGGGATGCCCCACCGGCAGCCACGAAGATCTGCGCCAGCGCCGGGTCGGCCTCGCCGACCACCACCGCACTGCCCGGCTTGATGATGCCCGCCTTCTCGGCGGCGATGTGCGCCGTCGTCGGGCCGGCGTACTCGGTGTGGTCGACGCCGATGTTGGTGACCACGGCCACCTGCGCCTCGCACACGTTGGTGGCATCCCAGCGCCCGAGGAGGCCGACTTCCACCACCGCCACCTCCACGGCGCAGTCGGCGAACCACCGGTAGGCAGCGCACGTGACGGCCTCGAAGTAGCTCGGGCGAATGCCCGTGATGACCTCCAGGTCCGCAACCGCGGCCACCTGTTCGGCGAACTCGTCGTCGCTGATCGGTTCGGCGTTGCGCGCGATCCGTTCGTTCAGGCGCTCCAGGTGAGGGCTGGTGTAGGTGCCGACCGTCAGCCAATGGGCCATCAGCAGGCGGGTGATCATCTGCGTCGTGGAACCCTTGCCGTTGGTGCCGGTGACATGGATGACCGGAAAGGCCAACTGAGGGTCGCCCATGGCCGCGACCAGGGTGCGCATGCGATCCAGCGTCGGCGAGGCGATGCGCCCGGTGACGTCGTAGTTGGAATGGTAGTTGAGGTACGCCAGCGCGTCCGCGTACGTGGTCATGCGCGCACGAAGTCAGCTCGCCTGGCGGCGCGGCCGCTTGGCGACCGGCTCGCGCGGCACGAGCGTGGGGTTGGCCTTGGTGTGCACGGTGTCGGTGTCGATGATGACCCGCCCGACGTCGGTGCGCCCGGGGAGCTCGTACATCGTGGACAGCAGCACTTCTTCGAGAATGGCCCGTAGCCCGCGGGCCCCGGTGCCACGCACGAGGGCCAGTTCGGCCACGGCATCCATCGCTTCGCGGGTGAGCTCCAGCTCCACGTCCTCGAACTCGAACATCTTGCGGTACTGCTTGATGAGCGAGTTCTTCGGCTCGACGAGGATCTTCACCAGCGCCTCGCGATCGAGGCTGCGCACCGCGCCGACCATCGGCAGACGACCGATGAACTCGGGGATCATGCCGAACTTCAGCAGATCCTCGGGCTGCACCTGAGCGAACAGCTCACCGGGGTCGCGGTCGGCCTTGCTGCGTACGATGCCGTTGAAGCCGACGCCCTTGTGGCCGATCCGGCCTTCGATGATCTGCTCCAGGCCGGCGAAGGCGCCACCACAGATGAACAGGATGTTCGTCGTGTCGATCTGGATGAACTCCTGGTGCGGGTGCTTGCGCCCACCCTGGGGCGGCACCGATGCGACGGTGCCCTCGAGGATCTTCAGCAGCGCCTGCTGCACGCCCTCGCCCGAGACGTCCCGGGTGATCGAGGGGTTCTCGCTCTTGCGGGCGATCTTGTCGATCTCGTCGATGTAGATGATGCCCGTCTCGGCCTTCTTGACGTCGAAGTCCGCGGCCTGGATGAGCTTGAGGAGGATGTTCTCCACGTCCTCGCCCACATAGCCGGCCTCGGTGAGCGCGGTGGCGTCGGCGACGGCGAACGGCACGTTCAGCAGGCGGGCCAGTGTCTGTGCGAGGTGGGTCTTGCCACACCCGGTGGGGCCGAGGAGCAGGATGTTGCTCTTCTGCAGCTCCACCTCGTCGCGCCGGCCGACGCTGGCAGCCTGCTGGTACTGGATGCGCCGATAGTGGTTGTACACCGCGACGGAGAGGATCTTCTTGGCCTCGTCCTGGCCGACGACGAAGTCGTCCAGGAAGGTGCGGATCTCGCGCGGCGTGGGCAGCTCGTCGAAGCGCAGCTCACCGGTGTCGGTGAGCTCCTCTTCGATGATCTCGTTGCAGAGGTCGATGCATTCGTCGCAGATGTACACGCCGGGGCCGGCGATGAGCTTCTTGACCTGCTTCTGCGACTTCCCACAGAACGAACACTTCAGCAGCTCTTGCGTATCGCCGAATTTGGCCACCGGTGGTTCCTTCCCTGTTCTGAATGCCGCCGCGGCGGTCAGCGGATGGGGCCGGTGCGGTCCACCATCTGACGCGACGAGATGACATCGTCGATGATGCCATACGCGAGGGCCTCAGATGCTTCCATCACGAAATCGCGGTCGGTGTCGGTGTGGACGCGCTCGATCGGCTGGCCGGTGTGCTCGGCGAGGATGATCTCCAGCAGGTCCCGCATGCGCAGGATCTCCTTGGCCGCCAACTCGAGGTCGGTGACCTGGCCATAGCCCACCTGGCCGTAGGGCTGGTGCAGCAGGATGCGGCTGTGGGGCAGCGCCATCCGCTTGCCCTTGGTGCCCGCAGCCAGCAGCACGGCGGCCGCAGAGGCGGCCTGCCCGAGGCAGATCGTGGCGACGTCGTTCTTGATGAACTGCATCGTGTCGTAGATGGCGAACATCGCCGAGATGTCCCCGCCCGGGCTGTTGATGTAGATCGAGATGTCCTTGTCCGGGTTCTCGCTCTCCAGGTACACCAGCTTGGCGCACAGCAGGCTGGCGGATGCATCGTCGATCTGGGTGTCCAGCCAGATGATGTTGTCCCGGAGGAGGCGGCTGTACAGGTCGTAGCCGCGCTCACCCCGGCTCGTCTGCTCGACGACGCTGGGAATGTTGTAACCCGACATGGAGGCCCCCTCAGTGCTCGTGATCGTGGTGGTCGTGATCGTGATCGTGATCGTGGCCGTGATCGTGGTCGTGGCCGTCGTGATCGTGGCCGTCGTGGTCGTGGCCGAGCAAGGCGGCACGGTCGATCTCGTGGCCGTCCGGGTCCACCACCTCGGCGTGCTCCAGCAACCAGTCCAGCGCCTTGTTCTTGCGGATCTGGGCCATCAGGTCCGTCACCGCGTCGTTCTTCTCGTAGGCCTTGCGGACTTCGCTGGCCTTCTGGCGGTACTGCATGGCGATGCGGGCGTACTCGGCATTCAGATCGTCCGGGCCGACCTCGATGGCCTCGGCCTCGGCCACGGCCCGCAGGGCGAGATCCACCTTCACGGCCTTCACCGACTGGCCGCGCAGGCCCTCGATGAACTGGTCGCTGCTCTGCCCCGTGGCGGCAAGCCACTGCTCGATAGCGATGCCCTGGGCCTGGAACTGCTGCACCATGTTCTGCACGCGAGCTTGCAGATCGCCGTTGACCATGCTGTCCGGGACCGGCGCATCCACCAGCTCGGCGAGCGACGAGGTGGCACGGTCGATGAACAGGTTGCGGGCCTGGTTCAGCTTGGTGGTGCCGACGCGCTCGGCGATGGACTCCCGCCACGCGGCGACGGTGTCGAACTCACCGAGGTTCTCCGACACCCACTCGTCGGTGACCTCGGGCAGCTCCATCTCCTGGACCGCCGTGAGGGACACGGTGAAGTCCGCCTCGGAGTCCATCCCGCTCGGCTTCGCGCTGAAGCTCAGCTCGTCGCCGGCGGAGGCACCGGTGAGGCGGTCGTCGAAACCTTCGGCCACCCAGCCCTTGCCCACTTCGTAGAGCCAGTCCTCGGTGTTCAGGCCGGGAACGGGCTCGCCGTCGCGGGTGGCCGCCAGGGTGAGGGTGACA
Source organism: Actinomycetota bacterium (assembly GCA_052034175.1). Lineage (GTDB taxonomy): Bacteria > Actinomycetota > Acidimicrobiia > Acidimicrobiales > Ilumatobacteraceae > UBA668. Next base: position 8,329 of record JBPOIX010000106.1, on the reverse strand, counting down.
TGGTCGCCCGCCTGGGCCGGCCGGCTGACGTGCACCAGCGCGCCCTGGCGGCGACGCTCGGCATCCACCGCGTCGTCCACTTCGGCCTCGGTGGCCGACGGGTTCGGCAGCTCGACGCGCAAGCCGCCGTAGCCGGGCACCGTGATGACCGGGCGGACCTCGCACAGTGCGTCGAAGCTGACCGGGCCGGCTTCGGCGCCGTCGGTGATCTCCACCTCCGGGGTGGCGATGAGGTCGATGTCGTGCTCGCGCACCGCCTTGGCAAGGTACGCCGGCACTGCGTCGCGCAGGGCTTCCTCCCGAGCGGCGGCGAGGCCGATGCGGGCTTCGAGCACCTTGCGCGGCACCTTGCCGGCGCGGAACCCGGGAAGGCTGGCCTCCCGGCCGATCTTGCGAAACGCCTGGTCGATCTCGCGATCGAACTCCGCTTCATCGATCGTGACCGACAGCTTCATCAGCTGGCGGGGGGTACGGGCGGGAGCGTCGCTGCCGTCATCGGCAGGCTGAACGCGGGGGTCGTCGGCAGGGGCGATCGTGCTGTTCACAGGTGGACGACTCTACCGGCGAGCGGCACCTTCGGGCCGATTGCCGAGTCGCGCACCTCGATGAGGCACAATGGTCGTCATGACGTTCTGGAAGCCGCACGCACTTGCCACGCCGCACGCCAACCAGCTCGATCTCCGCATCGGCGATCGGGTGGAAGCCAGCACGGAGCTCGAGGGCGTGCCGGAAGGCACCGAGGGCCGGGTCCTGCTGGCCAACGGCTTCAACTGGCAGCGCTACCGCGTCCTGTTCGCCAACGGTGTGGAACTCGGGGATATGGACCAGCGGACCATCCGTCCGGCCGGTCGCACGGCCACCCGGCTGGCCAAGCGGGCGGCCAAGCAGCGCTGACGCTGCGGCGGGCGCAGGGACTTTGGTCCCAACCCCCACGTTCCTCATGCCCTACTGACCCCTTGACGGCCCCCGCAGGATGGCAGTTATGAGCAAGGATGACCGGTCAGTAATCAGTTGGCTCGGATTCGCTGCCGCCATTGCCGCGCTAGTCGTGGCTCTGTTCGGCATGCGGGACGATGGAGATGGAGGGAGCAGCAGTTCAGGCAGCTCCGGGGGCGGTGGTTCGACAGAGACCGCTGAGCTCCCTGTGGTGGACCTCTACATGGGCGATCTCTTCTTCCGCCCCGAGACCCTCACCGTCCCGCCGACGGGCGCGATCATCCACCTGGTCAACGAGGGTTCGGCCACGCACAACATGGAGCTCCGCGAGCTGGGCCTGAAGAGCCCGGACGTGCCGAGCGGCCAGATGTACGACTGGACGATCGGGCCGTTCGACGAGGGTGACTACACCTTGGTCTGCCCCCAGCCCGGCCATGAGCAGGCCGGCATGGTCGGCACGATGACCGTGAGCAGCTCGGCCGAAGTGTCGCCCGGCACGGACCTCGGCACCGACACCGGCACCGGCACCCAGGAGCACGTCAACTGGTCGCAGATGGACGCCAACATGCTCGGCCGGGCCCAACTGTACCCCGCGGTCACCCAGGGCGACTCCGGTGCCAACGTGTACCTGGAGCCGGAGATCGTCACCGAGAACGGTGAGCAGATCAAGGTGTTCAACATCGAAGCCAAGGTCGTCGACTGGGAAGTCGAGCCGGGCAAGATCGTCCAGGCGTGGACGTACAACGGCATGGTGCCGGCGCCGACCATCAAGGCCTTCTCGGGCGACCACATCCGGGTCGTGCTGACCAACAGCCTCCCCGAGAGCACCTCACTCCACTTCCACGGCATCGAAGTGCCGAACGTGATGGACGGTGTGGACCCGTACACGGAAGCCCCGACGATTCCCGGCGCCGTGCACATCTACGACTGGATCGCTCGCGGCCCGGCGGTGGGCATGTACCACTCCCACCACGACGCCCAGGAACAGATCCCGAACGGCATGTTCGGTGCGTTCATGATCGACGACATCCCGATGCCGCAGAAGCTGATCGACAAGGGCTACCCGGCAGAGGCCACCAAGACCGTCAACATGGTGCTCAACGACGCCGGCGTCATCGGCCTCAGCCTCAACGGCAAGAGCTTCCCCGCCACCACGCCGTACACGATCCGCGTCGGCGAAGTGATGATCGTCAACTACTTCAACGAAGGCCTGATGCCGCACCCGATGCACATGCACCAGCCGCTCGGTTGGGTCATCGCCAAGGATGGTGAGCCGCTCGACGAGCCGTTGCCGACGGACACGGTGAACATCGCCCCCGGCGAGCGCTACACGGTGGCCTACCTCGGCCTGCAGCCCGGTGTGTGGGCGTGGCACTGCCACATCCTCACCCACGCCGAGACGGCGGACGGCATGCGGTACATGGTGACCGCCCTCATCGTCGAGCGTGGCGACCTTCCGGAAGCGTTCCTCGAGGCCAACCCCGAGTACCGCATTCCGCTGGAAGTTGACGCCTGACATGACCGGGCACGCCCCACGTGTCATCGTCGGGGTCGACGGGACCGAAGGTTCCGTCGAGGCACTGCGGTGGGCCGCTCACGAAGCGGCCCGCCGCGCATGGCCCCTCCATGTGATGACCTGCGCCGAACTCCCCGTGGCCGTCGAGGCCGGGATGGTCGGCGCAGGAGGGCTCACCGGCTCGGCGATGGATTCCATCGTCAAAGAACAGGAGGCGGTGAACCAACGGGCGGTCACGCTCGCTCGTTCCTTCGGCCTGGAGCTGGTGGTCAGCGGCGAGACCGTGCTCGGGGCACCCGGGTACGCCATCGTCAGCGCCTCACACGACGACGACATCGTGGTGGTGGGAGCCACCTCCCACCCCGGCCGCCTCACCGACCTCCTTGGTTCGGTGGCGACGGTCGTGGTGCATCGGGCCAAGGGGCCGGTGGTGGTGGTCCACGGCGCCGACCGGCGCGACGCCAGCCTGGGTCGCATCGTGGTCGGCGTGGACGGCTCCAAGGGCAGCGAAGCGGCCCTGCTCTGGGCCGCCGAGGAAGCCGCCCGCTGCAACGCCGAACTCGTCCTCGTGCATGGCTGGAGCTACCCCTACCAGGGCGTACGGACAGGGGTCAGCGAGCCCCGCGACGACATGCGACTGGATGCCATGCGCACCCTGGAGGCCAGCGCCCTGCGGGCCAAGCAGTTGGCGCCCGGCGTGCGGGCTCACTCGATCATCAGCGAGGAGAGCCCGGCGAAGGCGATCATCGATGCCGCCATGGACGCCGATCTGGCGGTGGTCGGCACGCGTGGCCACGGTGGCTTCACCGCCCTGTTGCTCGGTTCGGTCAGCCGAACCGTCCTGCAGCACTCGCCTGTGCCGGTGGTCGTGGTTCCACGCCCCGACTGAGCCGGGCGCAGTTCACGGTGTGTTCGGGAGGTGTGGGGGGCGCCACACCTCCCGCCGCCGTTTTCGGCCGAGGTTCACCGCCTGCCAGCGGTAGCATTCGGCCAGACCGGGGAGTGGCGCAGCGGTAGCGTTCCTGCTTTGGGTGCAGGAGGTCGGGGGTTCAAATCCCCCCTCCCCGACCATGATGAGAGCCCCCGCCGAGGTGCCTGCGGCACCGACATCACCTCGGCGCGGTGGCTCTGTGCTGCTGCTTGCGGTGTTGCTGGCCGTGTTGCCCGCATTCGTCGCAATCATCCATCGGGCTCAGGCCCGCCCTTCATTGGCCGCGGCGCCACCGGTGGAGGCCTTGCTCGTCGGCGATTCGGTGATGGCCGGCATGGCACAGAGCTACGGGCTGGCCTCGCGCCAGTTGCTGGCGGCGCGGCACTCGTTCGTGCTCGACGCCAAGGGTTGCCGGCGGCTGATCGCTGCCAGCTGCTCCATCGGTTCCAGCCCGGCCCCGTCGATGGCGATCACGGTGGTGAAGGGGGCAGCGGGCACGTACCAGCGGGCGCTCGTCGTGGCAGCCGGCTACAACGACTCCACCACCGGCACCAGCGGGCTCGGCAACGCGGTGGACACCCTGGTGGCCGAAGCCGTCCGCCAGGGCATCCCGCACGTGATCTGGCTCACCTACCGCGAGGCCGGGCCATCGGCAGCGCGGTTTCGGGCGCACAACAATGTCCTGCGCCAGAAGCTGGCCGTCCATCCGCAATTGCGCCTGGCGGACTGGGCCGGGCGCAGTGCAGGCCTCCCCAGCGGCTGGTTCTCGGCGGATGGCATCCACCTCGGCACCGAGGCCACCAAGGCGATGGCCGACCTGATCGCCGACACGCTCGACACGCTGCCACCACCCACCCCGCCGAGCACCACCACGACTTCCACCACCCTGCCCTGCCTGCTGGCGGACACCACGGTGCCCTCCCCCACCCCACCACCGCCCGCGGCGATCGTGACGGTGGCCGACAGCGCCGCGGAGGCGCCGGTGGCGGCCGACCGGCTGAACCTGTGGTGCCGGCCGACGGTCCCCGGCGGCTGAGCGGATGCGCGGCTGGGTCAGTCCAGCGGGCCGACGGCCTCGCGGACCATCGAGTGGAAGACCTCCAGCGGGTACTCCCACTTCGGGCTGTACACGCCACGGTCGTAGTGGCCGGCATCCAGGTTGCGCTGCACGTGCTCGCACATGCGAGCGTCCTCGTCCGCCACTTCTTCACTGAACTTGACGATGTCCTCGATGCCGTCGGCGTCGTCGGCGAAGAAGTACTCGAAGATGAGGTCGGTGTGGGTGTGGCCGCGTGGCAGCCAGCGCTCCACCGCGAAGCCGCCCGGGAAGATGTCGAAGGCGTAGGTGGGCCAGAAGTAGCCGAACACGCCGAACGTGCTGCTGTCCCGCGGCGGCATGGTGTGGATGTTCCAGCGGTTGTCGCCCTTGAAGGTGACCTTGTAGTTGAGGGCGTCGGCGTCGCGGCTCATCGCCGGGTGGGTGGTCGGCAGGTGATAGCCCTCGAGGAAGTTGTCCCCGTAGGTCTTCCAGTTGCACGCCACGGTGCGCACCGAGCGGCTGTGGTAGCGGTAGGTCTCCAGCGGCACGTGCGCCAGTTCCTGCGGGAAGGCACCCAGCCACTCCTCCAGCGGCGCCACCGTCGGGTTGAGGCACACCCAGATGTGGCCACGCCACGTGGCCACCTGGATGCCGGTGAGGTCCATCCCCGGGGCCTCGGCACCGAAGTCCCGCGGGTTCAGCAGCTTGCCGTCGTTGTTGAAGGCCCAGCCGTGGTACTTGCAGAGCAGGTTCTTCGTGCAGCCTTCGCCCTCGAACACCAACGGGCCGGCGCGGTGGGGGCACAGGTTGTAGAAGGCCCGCAGCGTGCCGTCCTCGTTGCGCCGGATGAAGATCGGCCAGCCGGCGAGGTTCTCCGTGACATAGTCGCCCGGGTTGCGCAGCTGATGGTCGTAGGCGACGTGAATCCAGTTGCTGCCGAAGATCGGCCACCGTTCACGTTGCCAGATGCCCGGGTCGTTGTACCAGCGGGCGGAGAGTGTTTCGCGGAGTTCCACTGCGAGTGAGCGTAGCCCCGCGGCTACTTCTTGCCAGGCTCGTTGACGACGTCGAGCTGCTGCATGGCCATCAGGTCGCGCATCTGCTTCTGCATCCCATCGGGCGAACCGTCGAGGAACAGCACGTTGCCGCGGCCGTTCTCGGCCATCTGGCGGATGGTCTCGGTCCACATCGAAAACAGGATCAGCGAGCTGTCCACACTGTTGGCATCGAGCTGGCGCGCCGCCTGGGCAAGGCCGCGGGCGACCTCCTCGCGGAACAGGGCCACGCCCTGACCACGGAGCTGGGCAGCCGTACGCTCGGCCTCCGCCTCGATGCGGACCGCCGTGCCCATGGCCTCGGCTTCCTTGGTCTTGCGGATGAGGAGGGCGTCGCCTTCGTTGGTGGCCGCCGCCTTGAGGTTGTTCGACGCCACGACCTGGGCCATCGAGGTGGTGATGGCCTGGTCGAAGGTGATGTCGTTGAGCTGCAGGTCGATGAGGTGGAAGCCCCAGGTCTCGATGACGTGGTCGAGGTTCTCCTTCACCTCCGAGACGATCTCGCCGCGCAGGGCGAGGATCTCCGCCTGGCGCTTGGTGGCCACGAAACCGCGGGTGCTGCCTTCCACGCTGCGGACGAGGGCCGTGAGGAAGTCCTTCTCGCTGACGAACTTGAAGGCGATGTTCTTGATCGTCTCCTCGGACTCGCTGATCGCGCCGTACACCATCATCGCCGTGAAGTAGACATTCGCCTGGTCCTGGGTGATGGCCTGGAACTGCAGTTCCACGGCACGGTTCTGCACGCTGATGCGGCGGTAGATCTTCTCGATGAACGGCACCACCACGTTCAGGCCGGGCCGCAGGGTGCGGCGGTACTTGCCGAAGATGGTGGTGACCGCCACCGTGCCTTGGTTCACCGTGCGCAGGCCGGTGAGGATGGCGAGTAGAACGATGATGCCGGCTACGACGCCGGCGATGGCTCCCGAACTCATGATGACCTCCGAAGGGTTCGGCGAGATCCTAGGCGAGTCCGGCCGCCGTCCACGTCGGCTCAGCAGTTGATGATCGTGTACGCCTTGCGCAGGGCCTGGTGCACGACCCACTCCCCCGTCAGCCCGGCCGGGGTGAGCAACACCGCACCGGGCCGCAGGTCGAACGACATGCCACCGTCCGTGCGCAGCGTGGCGTACCCGCTGAGCACGCAGAACACCTCGTGGTAGCCGTCGCGCCGGAACGGGAAGGTGCCGGCCGTGCACTCCCACACACCGGTCTCCACACGGTGCGACGCCCACAGGGTGGCGCTGGCCTCGTGCGGGTCGCCGGCCACCACCACGGGCCGCGGCGAGGGCTGGCCCAGTGGCGCCGTGTGGGCCAGGCCGAGATGGGCGGCAGCCGGCGCTGCGACACCCACGGCCGGCCGGCCGTCGATGACGTACAGCTTGCGCACCGCCTGGTGCACCTGCCATTCACTGGCCCACTGACGCGGCGTCGCCCACAGGGTGCCGGGCGCCAGGTCGAACTCGTCACCCGACTCGCCGACGGCCGTGGCCCGGCCGGCCACCATCAGCATCGTCTCGTCGAAGTCGCCGCCGGCGTCCTGCGCCGTGCCCGGGGTGCACTCCCACACGCCGATCTGCAGACCTCCGTCCTCGAACAGCAGGAGGTCGCTGGTGCGATCGTCCACGTGGCGGAGCGGGACGGTGTGGATGTCGGCGAGGTACACGCTGCCATTGTGCCGCGCGGTGGCACACCGCGTGACCTCTGGCTCTGGCTTGCTGCGCCGCAGGGAGCGCACACTGCTCACATGGCAACCGCGGCCGTGGTGATGCAGCATGTCTGCCGCCGCTACCTCGTGGGCGCGGGCGAGGTGTACGCCCTGCGGGACGTCAGCCTGGAGATCGGGGCCGGGGAGTTCGTGGTGGTCCTCGGGCCGTCCGGCAGCGGCAAGACCACCCTGCTCAACCTCATCGGCGCGCTGGACACGCCCACGAGCGGAACGGTGGTGGTGGGCGGGCACGAGCTCACCGGGGCCAAGAGGGCCGACCTCTTCCGCTTCCGCCGCGAAGCGGTGGCGTTCGTGTTCCAGACGTTCAACCTGTTCCCCACGCTGACCGCGGTGGAGAACGTGCAGTGCGCCGTGGAGATCGCCGGCCACCGCCGCGGGGCACGAGCCACGGCACTCGCCGCGCTGGCGCAGGTGGGGCTGGCGGAGCGTGCGCTGCATTACCCCTCCGAGCTGTCCGGCGGCGAGCAGCAGAGGGTGGCGATCGCTCGTGCACTGGCCACCGACAACCCGGTGCTGGTGGCCGACGAACCGACCGGCGATCTCGACTACCACACGGGCGTGCAGGTGCTGGGCGTGTTGCGTGAACAGGCTGCCGCAGGGCACACGGTGATCGTGGTGACCCACAACCGCGAGATCTCCCGCGTGGCGGACAGGGTCATCGAGCTCGGCAGCGGGCAGGTGCTGAGCGACGGCCCGCCGGCGGACGGCCGAGCCGATGTGGCGGCGCTGAAGTGGTGACGCGGCGGAGGTGACACGGTGAGCCCGATGCTCCTGCTGCGTTGGTCGCTGCGCGACCTGCGCCGGAAGTGGGTCCAGGTGGCAGCCATCGCGCTCGTCATCGCCGTGGGCACCGGGCTCAGCTCGGCGCTGAGCAGCACGGCCGTGTGGCGTCGCGAGTCGAACGACGCGTCCTTCGCCGCCACCGGCATGTACGACCTGCGAGTGCGCGCCACAGAGGGCGCCTTCGCCGCGGAAGGCTCGCTGCTCGCTGTGCTGCAGGGGCTGGACGACCCCTCCGTGGTGCTCGCCGCCGAGGAGCGCCTCGTGGTGGAGACCCAGGTCGATGCCTCCCGCCCCGGCGAGACGATCCGCGTGCCAGGGCGGATCATCGGCCTCGACCTGGCCG
>JBPOIX010000204.1:0-2323 GCA_052034175.1 Actinomycetota bacterium | reverse complement strand
ACCGACGTGCAGGTGCGCCTGCTCGCCGCCGCGCTCGCGCGCGGGCAACGGTTCGACACGGTGATCCTGGCCTTCTACGGCAACGACGTCGACGACGTGGCCCTGGGGCCGCTGTATCGCGAGGTCGTCGACGGCTACGTGGTCACCTACCAGGACGAGGCGCAGCGCAGCACGATGCTGCAATGGCTGCACGCCGGGCGCCCGTCGACGTGGCTCGCCACCGCCTATCGGTCGAGCCTGCTGGTGCGCGCGCTGTGCAACACGTTCGGCGGCAGCGGCCTGTTGCGCAGCAACTTCGTCTGGCCCGGGCAAGCCGGGATCGCGGTGCGCCGCCGGGCCCCGCAGGCGCCGCTCGAACAGGCCTTGCTCGACCTCGCGGCGCTGGCCCGTCGGCACTCGTTCTCGGTGCTGGTGGTGCCAGTGCCGGCTCGCCACGATGCGATGGGCAGCATGAAGGTGCTGACCCAGAACCTGCCCGCGTACGCGCTGCAGCCGTTCACCGTGATCGACGTGGTGCCCGCCATGCAGCGGCTGCTGGCCGCACAGCAGATCCGCCACGAACAGCTGTTCTGGCAGCACGATGACCACCTGAACGCGACCGGCAACCGCCTCTACGCGCTGGCCGTGGCCGAGAGCATGCCGCCCCGGTGAGCAGGGCGGCCCCCGGACCATCGGGGTTGGCGGCAGCGGACAGGAGCCGTCGCGTGGGTCGGAGCAGGGGAAACGAGGGACGGCGGCGCTTTCGGGCGGGTTCCTGTCCGGTCCCGGGCCGGTCCGGCCATCAGGGCTGCGGCCACTTCCGGCCATGCCACCACGTCCGAGAGACCCGACCGATGACACGCCCACAGAACACCATCTTCTCCCGCCTCGTCGCGATCGCCACCATCGCCGTGGCGACCAGCGGCTCCCTGCTCGCCCAGTGGAAGACGAATCCGATCGTGACCTGGAACCACGACATCCCAGCCCGTGATCGCTGCCGCCTCGAATTGGACGGCCGCGCGTTCGTGCTGTCCGGTGGCCACGGCGGCATCTACATCGAGCGCACCGACGGCAAAGGTGAGCCAGACAACTCGCTGGCGATCCAGGATCCGCAATACCCCGGGGTGCTCGGTCCGTGGTGGAAGCAGCACGTGATGAGCGACTGTGCGACATGCAAGACGGGGCCGCGCGAGTTCTTCGTCGCCTACAACGTGCTCGCCTACCAGGGCAGCCTTACGCCGATCCCGAATGCCATCCGGGTCGCCCGCGTGTTCTGGAATCCGAGCACCGACCAACTGGACCTGATGCCGGGTTTCCCGAAGACCCTGCAGCTTGGGTTGGCCTCGCAACTGGCGATCAGCACGAGCACGAACGCCGGCGTCGTCGACGGCGCGATCATCGCCTGGCAGGTGACGGACAAGTCGACGGGTGCCGAGCACCTGTTCCAACAGGGCGTGAACCTCACCGGCGGCCTGGTCTGGTCGGGATTCCCGTCGGGAGTGCCCGCGGACGCCGCCGACCTCGGTACGGCCGGCGACGTTGCCGAGCCCCCAACGGTGGTCAGCACCGACGACGGCGAAGCCGTCGTGACCTACCACAAGCGGCAGGGTGGTCTGCTGCAGCACTGGACGGCCAAGCTGGCGCAATCGTCCGCCCCGTCAGCCACCTACCGCTTCGGGCCGATCCTGGTGCCGGGGCAGCAGGAAGGCTCCACCCAGCGGGAGTCCGTCACCCGCTGCTGCGTGGCGCGAGACGGCAGCGGCGGCGCGGTCTACGGCTTCGCCTCCGACTGGGCCAACACCCAGCTGCTCGCGTCGCGCCTGACCTCGGCCGGCGTGGCCACGACACTGCCGCTGTGGAACTCCAGCCAAGGTGGTGGGCCCACCGGCACGACGAACCGGGTGCGCGCGCTGTCGATGGTGGCGTTGCCCAACCAGCACGTGCTGCTCACCTACCGCGATCTGACGTCGGCCTCGGGCATCCGCTGCATCGAGTTCAACGCGTCGGCCGGGCTGAGCATGGGCTGGACGCGCTTCGTGCGTGGTGCGTCGATCGCCAACGAAGAGCATGACGACGCGGCTTCGGCCCTGCTCGGCAACACCGTGTGCATCGTCTCGACCTCCGACGCCGACGTGCTCGCGATCGCGTTCAAGACCGACGGCAGCCCGGCCTGGAACGGCAGCCAGGTCTGGGTCAATGACCCGAGCAACAGCTCGCTCCAGTTCGGCGCCGTCGCTCCGCGCTGGCCGCACGTGCACGCCCGCACGGGCAGTACGTCGGGCTTCATGGTCGCCTGGGGCGACAACTACGACTTCGCGGACACCAACGCCTACCCCAGCGCGAT
>JBPOIX010000147.1:0-9677 GCA_052034175.1 Actinomycetota bacterium | reverse complement strand
CGGCCCGCCCGGGGGGGGCGCCATCACCGTTCGCGGCGGGGTCTTTGATGGGCGCCCCCGGGTTGCCCGGCCACGGGTGCCCCCCCCGCGCCGGGCGACCCGCGCCTCCGTCCTGGCGCTGGGCAGGCTCCAGCGCCGCCAGCCGCATCACGATGCCGGGGGTGCAGAAGCCGCACTGGCTTCCGCCGCCGGCGCACAGCTGCTCGGCCCAGGCGGCCGCCTCCGGAAGGCCGTCGATCGTGGTGACCGTTCGCCCGGCCACACGCGCCACCGGGGTCACACAGGCCACGCGTGGCTGGCCGTCCACCCACACCGTGCAACAGCCGCACTGCCCCTGCGGGCTGCACCCGTCCTTGGGCCCGCGGACCCCGAGCCGGTCGCGCAAGGCCTCCAGCAGGCTGCAACCGTCGGCCTCGACCTCGACCGGCGCACCGTCCACCGTGAAGCGGACCACCGGCCGCGCCTCAGCGACGGCTTCCTCTGACGTCACCCAACACTCCGGCCACCGCGCAACGCGTGGGTCAGCCGCTTGAACCCGGCCCAGTCGCCGTGAGCCAGCAGGCGCGCCTGCTCGGGCCACGAGGAAGGGTCCTGCACCTGGAACCGCGGGCCGGCAGCGGCCAGCATGCGCCGCAGGCGGTCCACGTCGGTGTTCGCCATGGCCCACCACGAGTCGATGCCACGGGCCACGCACAGCTGCGCGATCTGCGGCCCGATGCCCTCCACGACGGTGAGGTCGTCGAAGCGCAGCGGTCCACCGAGCATTGCCTCGCCGGCCTCCAGGTCGGGCCGCGGCGGCGCGGTGCGAGCCGACGTTGCCCGCGCTGGCGCGCCGTCCGAACCGGCCGCAGCGGGAGCGGTGTCGCCGGCGGCCCCGGCGAACGCCTGCGGGGCCATCGCCCTTGCCTCCTGCGCCGCCACCAGGTCGGCAACCCGCGCCTCGGCGTTCCACACGCGCACGCGCAGTTCGCTGGCCGCCTGCTCGAAGGCCACCGCCTTGGAGGCCCAGTCGTCGCGTTCGGCCGTCAGCGCGGCCAGGGCGCTGGTGTCGGCAGCATCGACCTGCCCGAAGACGGCGTCGGCGGAGGTGATCGAGACCGCGTGGGCCGCGGCCCGGGCCTCCTTCAGCTCCCACTCCAGCCGATCGCGCTCGAGGGCGATCTGCTCCAACTCGGCCACCTTGACCCGCAGGCGTTCCACTTCGGCGGCCCGCGAGGGCATCGCCGGCGCGGCCGCACCAAGGGTCGTTGCCGCAGTGGCGGTGGCTGCAGGTGCAGGCGAGGCGGCCGCACGACCTGGTGACTCGTCGCCCGCAACCCACGGCTCCGGGGCGCGGCGCAGGCGCCCGAGCAGCCACCCGATGACCAAGCCGATGACCGCGGCAGCGGCCATCCACAAGGCCCAGACGCTCAGTGTGTACGGCACTTCGACTCCTCCCGACGGCGCATCCGCGCCTCGTCCTTGCTCACTTCTCGTTGCACACCCGACGCGACCGCGCTCACTTCGTGACCACCCCGAACACCACGCGCCGGCTTGCCTCTGCGTTCTCCGCGCCGTCCTCGCCGACGATCAGCTCGGTCTCACCGAACCCGGCAGCGCTGACGTCGGCAGCCGGGACACCCAGCCCGATGAGTGCGTCGCGCACGGCGGCGGCGCGTGCCTCGCTGAGCTCGAGGTTGCGGCCGGCGTCGCCTTCGCTGTCCGTGTGCCCCTGCACCTCGATGGCCACACCGCCGAAGCGCTCGGCGATGCCTGCCACCCGCTGCAGCGTGCCGAGTGACTCGGCGCTGATGGTGGTGCTGCCCTTCTCGAACAGGATCGGCTGGGCGCCCACGAGGGCATTGAGCTCGGCTTCCATCGCCGCCGCGTCGTCGGCGGTCGCCGCCGGCCGCTCCGTGAGCGTGGCCGCGGCGCCGACCGCGCTGGCTACCGAGGCGAAGGTCTGCTGCAGGTCGGCACTGGCGAAGGTGCCATCCGCGGTGATCGCCGTGCCGTCCGTGCCAGCGGTGCCGGCCACCAGTGACGGCGGCATGGCCTTCATCAGCAGCACGAAGCGGTTCACCACGTCGTCGGAGAGGCCGAGCGCTTCATCCACCGTCAGCCCGTCGACCACATTGCCCGGGGTGACGGTCTCGCCGGCGACGCGGACGAGCTGGTCCCGTTGCGCCGCCGAGCCGACCACGCCGGAAAGGGTCAGCGTGCCGTCGCGCAAGGTGGCGGTCAGCAGCGGCTGCGACACGGTCGTGGTGGTGGGCTGCGCCGTCGTGGTCGGCGCGGCCGCGGTGGTCGTCGGCGCGGCCGTCGTGGGCGGGGCGGAGGTGGTGGTCGTGGTCGTGGTCGTGGGCGGCAGCCCGGCAACCCCGCAGGACGGATCGAGCTCCACGGCGTGGACGCCGCGCACGGCCTCGGCCTGGGCCAACACCCCGTCCGGGTCGGCCAGCGGTGCGTCGCACAACAGCACCCCGTCCTGGCCGTGGAAGGTGGCGGCGCGCACCCCGTCGTCCTGCACGGCGACGATCACCTTGGCGGACAGGTCGCGGCCGATCCAGGGCACCATCACCGCCCAGCCGGCACCGAACAGCGCGGCCAGGGCGAGGAGCCCGAGGAGGACAATGCGGCGCGCGGAGGCTGGACGGCGAGAGGACATCACTGCCAGGATCGCACGCTGCCCGAACGCCTTGCAACGGGGCTACCGTGAAGTTTGATGCACACGTCTCGGCGCAACTTCCTCGTCGTCACTGCGGGCGCTGCCCTGCTCACCGCCTGCAAGAACGATCGCGACAGCGGCTCAGTTTCCGGGGGTTCCGACGCCAGCACCGAAGGGAGCACCGGCGACAATTCCAGCGCCGTTCCCGACCCGACAGTGCCGCCGCGCTTCGGCATCGTGCAGCGGTTCCCCAGCGGCAACCTGTTCACGCCTGGTGAAGTGCGCCTGCCGGTCTCGATCACCGACGGCCAGAACCTGCTGCCGTCCGGCCCGGAGACCATCCCCGGTTGGATCGAAACGCTCGCCGGCGAACGAGTGGCCGACGTCGTCGCCCAACGACGCAACGACGGCATCCCCATCGCCTACTGGGAGGTCCGCGCCGCGCTGGATGCGGCGAAGGTGTTCACCCTGCACCTCGAGGGCGACGATGGCTACGGCGCCTCGTTCGAGGTGTGGGAAGCGGAGAACGTCTCGACGCCGAACCTCGGTGAAGGCCTGCCCCCGTTCGACACACCGACGGTGGACGACCACCGCGGCGTGGAGCCGTACTGCTCGCTCACGCCGGCACCGTGCCCGCTGCACGAGCTGACACTGGCCGAGGCGCTGGAGCAGGGCAAGCCCGTGGCCTACATGGTCGGCACGCCGGCCCATTGCAGCACCGGCACCTGCGCCCCCGGCCTGGAGTTCCTGGTGGAGGAGCACGAACGGCTCGGCGACGCGGTGCTGATGGTGCACGCCGATGTCTACGCCGACGAAGCCGGCACGGAGATCGCACCCGCGGTCCTGGCGTTGAACGTCACCTACGAACCGATCATCTACCTCGCGGACGCCGACGGCACGGTGGTGGACCGCCTCGACGGCGTGTGGGATCGCGGTGAACTGCGGGAGCGCTTGGACAAGCTGGTCGGCTGAGCCGCGTACGGCTGAGCCGCTCAGCTGGGCCGCGTCAGCTGAAGCTGTTACCGCAACCGCAGCTGCGCGTGGCGTTGGGGTTGGTGATCGCGAAACCGGCCTGGTTGAGGCCGTCCTTGTAGTCCAGGGTGGCGCCCTCGAGGAGCTGTGCCGACGCGGCGTCGACCACGACCTGCACCGGGCCGAAGCTGGCGGTCTCGTCGTCGGCGGCGATGTCGCCGTCGAAGAACATCTCGTACGAGAAGCCGCTGCAGCCACCGGGCCGCACGGCCACGCGCAGGGCGAGGTCGGTGGCGCCTTCGGCGTCGAGCAGTTCCTTCACCTTGGTGGCAGCGGTATCGGTGAGCGTGATCACGAAAGGACCTCCGAGAGACGTGGGCGCTGAAAGGGAGTGTACCCGCGAATTACCGTAGCATTGGCTTCGTGATTACAGGCCCGCCGCAGCCGGACGATGTGCTCCAACTGTTGCGCGCCGTGGTGGACCCCGAACTCGGCGCGGACATCGTCACGCTCGGCATGGTGCCGGGCGTCGTGGTGTCGCCCGAGGGCGACGTCACGGTCGGCATCAAGCTCACGATCGGCGGCTGCCCGCTGCGGGCGCAGATCAAGAAGGACGTCGAGAGCCGCGTGGCCGTGCACCCCGGTGTGCGCACGGTGCGCATCGAGTGGGGCGAGATGACCAGCGACGAGCGCAGCGACGTGATGCTCAAGGCCCGCTGGAACGCCAGCCAGTCCGCCGCCGAGACGGCGGTGCCTGCCACCTGCAAGGTGATCGCCGTAGCAAGCGGCAAGGGCGGTGTGGGCAAGAGTTCCGTCACCGTCAACCTCGCCGCCGCCGTGGCCGCACGGGGCTTCACCGTCGGCGTCCTGGACGCGGACATCTGGGGCTTCTCCGTCCCCCGCCTGCTGGGCATGGACGAACCGCTGCAGGCCGAGAAGGTGGAGGGCAGCGACAAGCCGCGCATCATGCCCAACGAACGCTCCGTCGGCCGCGGGCTCACCAAGGGCACGCTGAAGGTGGTGTCCACCGGCTTCCTTGTCGACGAGGGCACGGCGCTGATGTGGCGCGGCTTGATGCTCACCAAGGCCGTCGAGCAGTTCCTCCACGACGTCGAGTGGGGGGAGCTGGACTACCTGTTCATCGACATGCCACCTGGCACCGGCGATGTGCAGATGGGCCTGGCGCGGATGCTGCCGCGCACCGATCTGCTGATCGTCACCACGCCGGCGCAGGCCGCGCAGCGGGTGGCCGCACGCGCCGCGGACATGGCCCGGCGCAGCTTCCTGCGCGTGTGCGGGGTGGTGGAGAACATGAGCACGTTCACCTGCGAGCACGGGCAGACCTACGCCCTGTTCGGCGAAGGTGGCGGGCAGGCGCTGGCCGACGAGATCGGCGTGCCCCTGCTCGGCCGCATCCCGCTGGAGCCCGCGGTGGCCGCCGGGGGCGACGCCGGTGCGCCCGTGGCGCTCGATGGCACCGGCCCTGCCGCCACCGAGTTCCGTGCCATCGCCGAGCGCCTGGTCACCGATGTCGCGCCACCGGCCAACATGGCGGGCTGCAGTGCCCGCATGTTGCAGCTCGTGGAGGCCGCGCTCTCGGCGAAGGACACCGCCGGCGCCGCCGCGCAGGTTCAGTCGAGCGAGTCGTAGTCCGGGTCGCCGGGCATGGCGATACCGGCCAGCGTGCCGTCGACGATCGTGATCTTCGGCAGGATGCACGGCGGCGTGCCCACCGCGCGCGCCGAGGCCATCGCGGACTCCACCGAGGCGTGCCCGGAGAGGAACTCCAGGTTGGCCACCGTCGGCGGCATCAGCATCAGCTCGCCCGCAGCATTGCTGGCCAGGGCGTCCGAAGGCCGCACCCACATGCTGGCCACCGTCTCGTTGTCGTCGTGGTGGCTGGTCTGCCCGGGAGGGCACGCGGCGGCGAAGAAGCGGGTGTCGAAGCGGCGCGTGGTCTCCCCCTTGGGGGTGATCCAGTGCGCCACCCACGGCAGGTCGCCGGTGCGCAGCGTGAGGCCGTGCTCGGCCGCCAAGGCCTTCACGTCCACCGTGCCGTCGTACACGGCGGTGCGGTGGTCCAGCGCGGGGTGGCCGTCGCTGACGGGGTGGCCGGACTCGTCGTCGGCCAGCAGCACACCGGCCTCCTCGTAGCACTCGCGGATCGCGGCCACGACGAAGGCGTCGTCGCCCTCGCCGTCCGCGGCGTCCACCTTGCCCCCGGGGAAGACGTACATGCCGCCGGCGAACACCGCGGCCGCGGTGCGCCGCAGCATGAACACCGCGACGCCGTCGGGGGTGTCGCGCAGCAACATCACGGTGGCGGCAGGTTTGATCGGAACGTCGGCGCTCATCGTCGACGACCGTAGTTGTCGCCTAGCCTCCATCTCGTGCTGGTGTGGATGGACCTCGAGATGACCGGGCTGGAGCCAGCTCACAACGTGATCGTGGAGATCGCCACGATCATCACCGACGACGAGTTGAACATCGTCGCCGAGGGGCCCGACCTCGTGGTGCACCAGCCGGAGGACGCGCTGGCGCTGATGGATGCCGTCGTCGTGGACATGCACACCAAGAGCGGCCTGCTGGACGCCATCCGGGCCAGCACCCTCACCCTGGAGGACGCCGGCGCGCAGACGCTGGCGTTCATCAAGCAGCATGTGCCCGCGGCGCGCACGGTGCCCCTGTGCGGCAACTCGATCGGGATGGATCGCCGCTTCCTCAACGCCTACCTGCCGGAGATCGAGCACTACCTCCACTACCGCAGCGTGGACGTGAGCAGTGTGAAGGAACTCGTCCGCCGCTGGTACCCCGGCCTGCTGAACGTGCGCACCCAGAAACAGGGCACGCACCGCGCGCTGGACGACATCCGCGAGTCGGTGGCCGAGCTGCGTTTCTACCGTGAGCACGTGTTCGTGAAGGGCATGCCGGTGGTCTCCGCGGAGGAGCCGCTGGACCCCTCCGACGGTGGTCACGAATAAATCGGTTGCATTCGTTTCCCGGACGTGATTGCCTAGTCCACGACCTGTTGCGTCCGCAACCGGTCGTCGACCAAGGAAGGCACGAATCCAGATGAAGCTCACGGTTCTCGCACACAGCCCGGCCCCGGTGGCCGCTGGCGCGCGCCCGTGCAGCAGCGGGTTCGGTCATGGCTACCAGTGGCGCAATCGTTCGGTTGATGTGATGTCCATCAATGAGACCGCAACCAAGCGCCCCGCCCGACACCTCGGGTCCGCAACGACGTAACCGCACGTCGAAGCGCCTCCGAGGCCGTCGGGATCACAGGATCCCGGCGGCCTTTCTGCTTTTCCCCTTCCTACGTCCTCCGAGAGGAACACCCCGATGTACACGATGAATGACACCAACCTCGACACCGACAGCCTCTTCGATCAGATCGTCGAGCCGATGGTCGCCCGCGTGGCCAAGCCGCGCTGCGCCGACGGCAATGGCACCCTCACCCACCTGTTCTTCTCGGACACCCCACTGGACATCGCCCGTGCCAAGGCGATCTGCAGCAAGTGCGCACTCGCGGAAACCTGCCGCGACGGCGCCATCGAACGGGCCGAGCCGTGGGGTGTGTGGGGTGGCGAGCTGATCGAGAACGGCCGGATCGTGGTCAGCAAGCGGCCGCGTGGTCGGCCGCCCAAGCACCCGCGCCCGGAGTTGGTCGTCGACGAAGTGCCGCTGCCGCCGCACCTCGTCGCCTGACCCCCCGAGCGGCCGACGGGCTCGGCCGGCCCACACGGGCCGGTCGAGCCGGTCGGTCCACGACCCCCCGGTCGGAGGCAACGCTTCGGCGACCCTCCGGCTGAACCCCACGCGGGGCCCTGCCGCCACGCCGTCGGCTGTGACCGACGGCATCTCCCCCCGGTGGCGGCGGGGCCCCGGCTGCTGGGCCCCGCCCGTTCGGCACGGATAGCCTCCACCGTTGTGAAGCTCCGCCCGCGGCTCCTGGTCGGCTCCCTCGTGGTGTCGCTCGTTGCGTCCGCGGGCATCGCCTGGGCCGTCACTCGCGCCGGGTCCGGTTCCGCCGACGGCGAATCGGTGGTCATCCCCGGCGGCCAGGTCACGTTCCAGCCGCCCACGCTGGCCACCAACGCCAAGGTCGAGGGCGAACCGTTCCCCACCGCCACCGTGCAGACGCTGGAAGGCAACAGCCTGGCCACCGCCGACCTGCTCGGCGCACCACTGGTGGTGAACATCTGGGGCTCCACCTGTGGCCCGTGCAAGAAGGAACTCCCGGACTTCGCCGCCGCTCACGCCATGTACGGCGACCGGGTGCGCTTCGTCGGCATCAGCTACCTCGGCCCGAGCCAGCGTGAGGAAGCGTTCGCCCGCGACTTCGGCATCCAGTACGAGCTGTACTACGACGGCGACGGGGTCTTCACCACGGCGGCGGGCGTCGCCGCCTTCCCGGTCACCCTGTTCGTCACCGCCGACGGCACGATCGTGGAGCAGACTGGCCAGCTGGACGCCGCTCGCCTGGCCGAGATCATCGAAGGGAAGTTGCTGTGATCCTCGCTCTGGACGGCCGCCTGCCGTTGTCGTTCACCACGGGCCTGCTGGCAGCGGTGAACCCGTGCGGGTTCGTGCTGCTGCCGACCTACCTCATCTACTTCCTCGGGATGGAGAACCTCCGCCCCGGCGCGGAGAAGGCCTCGGTCAGCCGGGCACTCGCCGTCAGCCTCTCCGTCTCGGCCGGGTTCCTGTCGGTGTTCGTGGTGATCGGTGTGATCACCAAGTGGAGCACCGGCTGGTTCATGGACAGCGCCCCGTACTTCTCGCTGGTCATCGGCCTGCTCCTGGTCGTGCTCGGCATTGCCATGATCTTCGGCTACCGGCTGCCGTTCACCACCCCGAAGCTGGACGTGGGCCAGCGCGACCGGTCGGTGGTCAGCATGTTCGTGTTCGGCATCGCCTACGCCGTGGCCTCGCTCGGTTGCACCATCGGGCTCTTCATGGGCAATGTGCTCGGCGCGATCACCACCGAGGGCATCGCCACGGGCATCGTCGCGATCGCGCTCTACGGCCTGGGGACGGCGGTGCTCATCACCGGGCTCACCGTCACCCTCGCCCTGGCCAACACCGCGCTGCTGAAGGCATTGCGCAAGGGGATGGCCTGGTTCGAGTACGTGGCGGGCGTGTTCGTGTTGCTCACCGGCCTGTACCTCTCCTACTACTGGTACCAGGACATCCGGGAGGACTACAACGACGAGTTGGTCAGTGGCGTCGGCGGATGGCAGGAAGAACTGTCGAACTTCATCCAGCGCAACCAGACCGCCGTCGTGGTCGCGGCGTGCGTGGTGGTGGCCGCGGCGATCGGCCTCAGCATGTGGCGCCGCCAACACCCGGCCGCGGCCTCCGACGGCGGCGAGTGACCACCACCCCGCTGCGCGACCTGCTGGCCAGCCCGGGGGTGCGCGAGGTGTGCCGCCTGGAAGGGCGGCTCGGTTTCATGGCGTACCACGGTGGCTCGCTGGAGCACCTCACGGACGTCATCGCCGACACGGCCGCGGCACGCTGTGGCGCCAGCTACTACGGCATCCTGCAACCGGAGGACCTGCTGTGGCACATCCCGTCGCACCAGGTGGCGCCGGCGGAATCGCCGACGCTGGCCGCCTTCCTGGAGCACGTGGAGCTGGTGATCACGATCCACGGCTACGGGCGCCATGGCCTCTGGACCACCCTGCTCCTCGGCGGCCAGCACCGCGAACTGGCGGGCCATGTGGCCGCACACCTGCGCCCCGCCCTGCCCGACTACACGATCGAGACCGACCTCGAGGCCATGCCCAAGGAGCTGCGCGGCCTGCACGCGCACAACCCGGTGAACCTGCCGCGCCAGCGCGGCGTGCAGATCGAGCTGCCACCCCGCGTGCGCGGCACCAGCCCGATCTGGAAGGACTGGCAGGGCCCAGGCCTCGTGCCACACACGGAAGCGCTGATCGACGGCCTGGCGACTGCGGCCGCCACCTGGCCCCACTGACGGGCCCGTTCGGGGCGCCTCAGGGCGCGAGGCGGTGCAGCGCCCAGCTGCCGTCCGCGCCGTCCCTGGTGTAGC